>NZ_JBHIPA010000004.1:0-127822 GCF_042195845.1 Bartonella sp. AP4SXKL | reverse complement strand
ACCCTTTTAGTCAAAGAAAGTGACGGTGGTGGTAATTTAGCACGCGATGATATCCGCGGCTTATTAATCTCGATGATTGATGTCATCATCCAATGTAAACGCCTTGAAGGAAAATTTCGTGTAACAGAAATCTATTACGACCCTTTCAAACGCCGTGATGCTTTTTAAAAAAACGCTACCCCTCACACCCTTTTTTATAAGCAAAAACTATACCAATAGAGCTTTCTTAAAAACACGATTATAAGCCGCGGATATCATCGCGTGCTAAATTACCACCATAGCTTCAAGTTCATTTTCAATGAATTGAAAGCAAAAAGAAGTAAAAATATCATCCCCATTCCCAATCACGAATGCGCCCCACAGGAAAACCAAAACGTGCCGAAAATGATATCTATAACCCTATATTTTTTCTGATTTTTTTTGACATCAACATTTGCAGGAATATAAATACCAAATTTAGTATCCGCTTCACCTTTAGCTTCAGACAAAAGCTTCACAAACACCTTTTAATATACGAGGTCCTGCTTTATGTGCCTTATCCATTATTATTCTTTTCGATATTCATCAAGGCGCAATATAAAAATTTTCTTCAACGCATTCCTCTCTGATTTTGTCAAATTACCTCAAGATGATTGACTGTAAATATCTTCGATCAACACCGGAATATTTTAACCACCAAAAAAGGGTATAACTTTATATCCCCCACTTTTACTCTTATGCTTTTAAACCTAACTTTCCTTGGCTTTCTCTCATACCTTGCATAAGACCACCAGCATCTGAATGAGTAGCAATAAAAGAAACAATATCAAATAATTATTCAGGCGATATGCCTTCTTCTTTCACAGAAATTCAATAAGCTGCCATTTCAATCACGGTTTGCATACATCATTCAATATACGGAAACACCCATAACGATAATGATGTAAATGAAAAGCTAACTTGAAGTGAATGATCAGAAATATCAAATATCCAAATGACAAAACAAATCTTACCTATCTTCAGCTATATCTCTTAACCCTTGTCACTTCTCTTAACCCTTATCACTTTTCTCAAAAGTTTTAAGCGTTTTCTCATGAAGAATATACATATCAAACGGCAATCCTCTTTCATCAACAACTTTTGTCAAAGCAATACGGATGAAATCAGACACCGTAAGTCCTAAACTTGCTAATATTTCACCGGATTTTTTTTAACGCCCTATCTATGCAGGCACATACAACATCTTTTGTCACACCCATATTAAACACCTCCTTTGATTACCTCTCTTTTACCGTATGGCTTAATAGGGCTTATACAGTATAAGGCTTTATCCTTGCCCTTACCGTATCATATCTATTGATCTTGCACGCGCTATTGCGTTGATTTTCTCCTGTTGTCTCTGTTGCAAAAACTTAACTGCCATTTGAAATTCTTTTATGCGTTCTTTATTATAAGACTGTTCTTTGGGGATTGCTTTTGATAAATCAAAACCATATTTATGAAGTGCACCCCAAAACAACATTAAAGACAAAACCACGAAACGACATCGCTTTCACCAATATAAATCGCCGAACCCTTTTTTACGTAATTCTTAATCCTTCCTTATATGAAAGGTATAAAGGATAAACTTCGGCCATCACACCCCCCCTTCACCAACGGCTGTTTTTCTTGAATAACCATTTCGACTGCCTGCTCTCACCAGCTCTTTCTCCTGTACAACTCAAGAATTTTCACCTCTCTCTCAAGATCTACCCAATTCTAGAAACATTCCCTTTATTGCAACAAATAATTCCCGCAACAAACATCCTCTATTTCTCAAAAGATTAGCTGATTGCTTGCCCCTTACAGCATTCAAGATTCCTCAAGTGCAGTCCCCATGCGTACATCATGATGAATAATAACATCCATCAACTCTGTCACGACAGTGTCCAATACTTCTCGTGCATCGCCTTCAGCCATAAGGCGGATAACCGGCTCAGTTCCAGAAGCGCGGATCACCAGCCGTGCCTCTTTTCCTAACCGCTTCTCTGCTTGATCAATGGCCGCTTTGACGGGATTTTTTTTCAAGACATTTTTATTTTTAATCGTTACATTTTTTAAAATTTGCGGTACAGGTTCAAACCGTTTACACAATTGGCTCATAGGGCTTTGACTTTCCTTCATACAAGCTAAAATCTGCAATGCAGCCACCAAGCCATCACCCGTGGTACCAAAATCACTAAGCACGATATGGCCAGAAGCCTCACCACCAACATTATATCCCTTTTGGCGCATGGCATCGACAACATAACGATCTCCAACTTTTGTCCTTACAAGGTGCAACCCTTTGCTATTCAAGAAACGTTCTAGTCCAAGATTTGACATAATCGTTGTGACAACACCATTACACCGTAATCGTCCCATTTTATGCCAATTTTCAGCAATTACAGCAATTAACTGATCTCCATCAACCGTTTGTGCTTTTTCATCCACAATGAGAACACGATCTCCATCTCCATCAAGAGCAATCCCCACATCAGCACGTACTTCATGCACTTTTCGTTTTAAAGAGCTTAAATCGGTTGATCCACATTTTTGATTAATATTGGTCCCATTGGGTTCATCATGAATAGCAAAAACCTCAGCCCCCAATTCCCATAAAGCACGGGGAGCCGCTTTATAAGCAGCCCCATTGGCACAATCCACAACAATACGCACAGTATCTAAGCGAACATCACGCGGCAAAGTTCGTTTGGCATATTCAATATAACGATAAATATCTCCCTCAACCCGTTTTGCATAACCAATTTCGGCAGAACTTGCTAAAGATTTTGAAAGATCTGTATCGATCAATTGTTCAATTTTGGCTTCCATATCATCTGAAAGTTTAAAACCATCAGGACCAAAAAGTTTAATTCCATTATCATAGAACGGATTATGAGAAGCAGAAATCATCACCCCAAGATCCGCTCGCAAAGAGCGGCAAAGCATTGCAACAGCAGGGGTTGGCACTGGACCCAATAAAAAAGCTTCCATCCCCGCAGCAGTCAACCCTGAAACCAAAGCGTTTTCCAACATATAGCCAGATAATCGTGTATCCTTGCCAATCACCACACGATGAGATTGATGTTGTGAGCGAAATAAAACCCCTACAGCCATCCCCACCTTCATGGCAAAATCGGGTGTCATAGGAAATGAATTGGCTTTCCCCCGAATTCCATCTGTACCAAAATATTTTTGCACCATGCCTCTTTCCTTTAATATATAATTCTTCCCTTGGCTTTTCCTTAAAATCCTAACAAGCCCCCTTGGTACAATAGTCCTCCTCTCCCCGTATAAAATCAGATCATTGATCTTAAACCTTCATGCATTTAGACAATCAAGCCCCCTATTCACCATCTACACATCTAAACCACTCTCAAGCAATTATGTTTACACCCTTCCACATAAAAGCAATATTATCTCCTCAAAATGCTCTATACATCCCTTTAACACAACCAACGGATAATTTCACACACTTGCTAAATCCGTAAAGAAACCCAGCACCAAACCTCATACCCTACCAAATCAGCAAGGAAATCTATCGCCTAACCTTACAACCCCCTACCACATTAGAAAAGCAACAGTCCACCTCGCCTTGTAGCATGCTAAAGCCGCCATCATACAACGGCTTTGCTTAATTTTTTGCTTTCATATTTTTGCAAATATTACAAGAAAGGCGCAAACAAAACTTGCGCCTTTCTCAAAAAAATTAGAAGTTTTCCTAAAACATCGTCACTCAAGCGGTATTAAATAATTCTTATTTTTCTTTATCATCTCCCGCAGTATTGGACTTCTTTTCAGCATTACTTTTAGAGCGGTTGACTGATTTTGTAGTACCTTTTGTGCTTTGTGCTTTTTTCTCAGTCTCATCCGATTGCACTTCTTTAGACTGAGCCTCCTTAAGCACAACATTACTGGATTTTGCTGTTTTTTTCCCAACAGCTGCCTCTGCTTTGCCTGCCTCGCCTTTATCGGTCTCTACTTTATGAGGCGCTGTTTTAGAGACTGCTTCAGCGTTTTTTTCATCCACCACTGTTGTCTCTGTCTTCATTTTTCCAGTTTTTGGAACAGAAGAGCCCCGTGGCGCAGCACCCTCATCTTTCTGTGTGCGTGAAGGAGGCTTTCCTGCAATAACTTCGTTAATTTCAGCTCCCGTTAAAGTCTCATATTCCAACAAACCTTGTGCCAAAGCAAACCATTCTTTTCTTTTTGTTTTCAAAATGTTTGTCGCATTTTTATAGGCATCATCAATAAGCTTACGCACTTCCATATCAATCATGCGTGCTGTTTCTTCAGAGACATTTTGTGTTCGCGCAACAGAATGACCCAAAAAGACTTCATCTTGGTTATCGCCATAAGCTACATTTCCAAGCAGATCAGAAAATCCCCACCGTGTGATCATCGCGCGAGCTAATTTCGTTGCTTGTTCAATATCAGAAGAAGCACCAGATGTGATATTTTCCTTTCCAAACTTTAATTCTTCAGCCACACGTCCACCCATCATAATGGCCAGACGAGAAATCATCCACCGATAACTCATAGAATAGCGATCGCCTTCAGGCAATTGCATCACCATTCCCAATGCTCTTCCCCTTGGAACGATTGTTGCTTTGTGGACAGGATCAGCAACCGGCACATTAAGAGCCACAATAGCATGTCCTGCTTCGTGATAAGCAGTGAGTTCTTTTTCCTCTTGTGTCATAGCGGTTGAACGACGTTCCGCCCCCATCATCACCTTATCTTTGGCATCTTCGAATTCTTGCATCGTGACAACTCTTTTATTACGGCTTGCAGCCATAAGAGCAGCTTCATTGACCAGATTCATCAGGTCCGCACCGGAAAATCCTGGTGTTCCCCTTGCCAAAATTTTCAAATCAACGTTAGGCGCTAAAGGCACGTTGCGCACATGCACTTTCAAGATTTGTTCACGCCCAGAAACATCAGGGTTTGGCACAACAACTTGTCGGTCGAAGCGCCCTGGTCTTAACAAAGCGGGATCAAGCACATCGGGACGGTTTGTTGCGGCAATAAGAATAATACTTTCATTGGGCTCAAACCCATCCATTTCGACAAGCAACTGGTTTAAGGTCTGTTCACGTTCATCGTTTCCACCGCCAAGACCAGCCCCCCGATGGCGCCCAACAGCATCGATTTCATCAATAAAGATAATACAAGGTGCATTTTTTTTAGCCTGTTCGAACATATCGCGCACACGGCTTGCCCCAACACCAACAAACATTTCAACAAAATCAGACCCTGAAATGGTAAAGAATGGCACATTGGCTTCACCGGCCACAGAACGTGCTAGCAAAGTTTTACCGGTTCCTGGAGGACCAACAAGCAAAACACCGCGTGGGATACGCCCCCCTAAGCGTTGAAATTTTTGTGGTTCGCGTAAAAATTCAACAATTTCTTGAAGATCTTGCTTTGCTTCTTCAACGCCAGCAACATCTTTAAAGGTAATACGTCCTTGCGCTTCATTAAGCAATCTTGCTTTCGATTTCCCAAATCCCATTGCACCGCGTGATCCATTTTGCATTTGCCGCATAAAAAAGACCCACGCCCCCACGATAATAATAACAGGTAACAAGGAAAAGAGGAGATTGAGGAAAATGCTATTTCCAGAGCTTTCAGGAATAGCTTTAACATTGACGTTTTTACTTTCCAATTTTTGTATCAAACCTGGATCGCGAGGAGCATAGGTTGAAATAGCTCTATGTTCAATGGTTTTTCCTGTTAATTTTTGACCTTGAATGGTCACAGATTTCAACTCATTATTCTCAACTTTTTGCAAAAATTCAGAATAGGAGACTTCTCCACCACCAGAACGTTGGCTATCTCCATTAAAGAGAGAAAACGACACAATCAAAATCAATGCAATAACTCCCCAAATAAGGAGAGAGCGGTAATTGGAATTCATATTCAGCCCACTTAATCAAATATAGATTTCAAACAGTTCCCCTTAACATATAACCTTGTCAGCCCCTTGCCAAGGGATGAGAAGCTGTTTATTTTCTTTTAGAGTAATTTTCCTTTATCTTTTCACCTCAATATTAAAAAAAGGTTCCACAACATTCACCAAGGCAGCATCTTCTCGTGAGGAAAGCCAATCGAAAGGTGCCATAATCCGCTTGACGATAACATGTTTATGAACAACTGCTTGAGAAATCAACTCTGGAATATCATACCCTTTATGATTTGAGATCATCAGCAGCGATTGTAAAGAGGGAAAATGAGGCTTTTCAAGCTCAAAATCGCTATTTTTTAATAAAAATTTCAGCTGTTCTAAATTTGCGGCTCCAACCTTTATAGCCTCATATCCATGATTTGTGATATGATAGCGCCCATCCCATATAAAAGTTTTATCTGGCTCAACAATAGCCTCTTTCATATTTCGCCCTTCACGCCACAAAGAAATTCCCTGCTTGTTATATTCAATAACAGAGCCCGCATAAGTAAAACGCCGCTTTTCTGAAGAATCGAGACAGAGTTTTTGAACAAGCATGCTTAATTTCTGATTGGGGAGCAAATAAAATCCCCCTCCCATCAGCACAGCAAAGAGCCCCACCACAAAAGGAAAACTGGAATGTTTCTGTAAAAACAGCGCAGGCTTTGCTATGAAACAACGCCCATGTTGGACAGTAATATCCAGCGCTAAGATCAAATCAGCAATATTTTTGGCTTGTTGACGACGCTGCAATGCGGCTTCATTTATTTTTTGAGCAATATAAGCCAATTTTTGTGGAGAAAGAGATTGACGCACGCGCACACGTTCAAAATTGCGATCTTCATTGGTTGGATCATCAATCCATGTTTGTCCTTGTAAGCGTAAATAATTCCGTAATGTTTGGCGTTTTACACCAAGGAGTGGCCGAATCAAACGCACTTTTCTATGCAACAACGCCTCACGCGGAATACAGGATAAACCGCGCTCATAAAGGGGACCATAGTTTTTTTCGGCAATATTTTTTTTTGTTTTTCTGGTATGATCCTCATCACGTATACCCTCGGCTTCACCGCGCAAAATACCAGCAAAACCACTGGCATAAACCTCATCGCGCATGGCAACAGCTTCACTATATAAAGCACCTCTATTCTTTTGGAGACGTTGATACCGCATTTGATAGGTTTCAACCTGATCATTGAGTGTATGCCCCGTCATAATAAGTGATGCGCCTTGTTTTTGTGCTTCTTTAACCAAGAGATCATAGCGTGCAACACGCGCGCTGGAAGCAATATGCGTCTTTGGCTTTTCGCCTTCCCATCGCACAGTGATATGTTGAATATCATGGACACGACAAATTTTCGCAACAGTTTCTGCCTCACGCATCGATTCTTTACGCAATTGATGATCAACCGTGACAACAATCATTTCTGGAGGAAATACGAGTGTTTCCAAATGCTCTTTGACCAAAAACATCAAAGCCAAAGAATCACTTCCCCCTGAGACGGCAAGAATCAACTTCTGACATTGAATAAAATCCGATGTTTTAAAGAGATTTCTTGCCAGTCTAACGCACACCGAAAACGACCTCGCTGTTTATTTTGCAGGTTTACAAAAAACAGATGCTAATGTTTGTTGACGTTTTGATTTTTTCACAAAATGAGCACAATCGTCTTTATTTGGCTCAAGAGCGACCATACTTCTTGCTAATTTCAGTAAAATCTCGGAGGTATAGAGCTTCTTTTTATCTGCATACCATGCGGTAAGATAAACTTGTGCTGCTTCATGATAGCGTTTTTGCCCCAACAAAGATTCGGCCAACCAAAATAAAGCATCATCACTCAAAGAATCTTTTTTGTAACGATTTTGAAAAGCGCAAAAGCTTTTTTCAGCATCAACATAGTTAGCAGAACGAATAAAATCATACCCTTCCTTATACAAAGCTTTAGAAGAAGAAAGATTGTCACTCTGATGTGCTTCAATTGGAGCACTTACTTCATGCGCTTTGTTAAAAGGTTGACTGTTTTCATGGTCATGGCTCTCCACCTTAGCTTCCACAGCAGCAACCTTTGTCTGGTCACCTGTACTATGGTCCTGCTCCATCTCTTCCTTTACAGTCTGAGATTTTTCATCTACAGCAGACTTTTCAAAAGAACAAGAATAAACAGAAGAGGCTTCTGTATCAAAAAGCTCGTGAAACTGCTTGTTAACATTTTTTAAACTGTTATGCTCAAGCACCATTCGTATCTTATGCAAAAGCTTATCTAAATCATAATCTTTAAATAAAGCCTGTTGATTCTCTAAAATAATCCCTTGGTGCTCCGCAACACTAGTAGCTTTTTCCACCACATCAGATGCTGCTTTATCAGCTGCTTCAGGTGCTTTCTTCACTGCATCAACAGCCTTATTAACGGCGTCAGTGGCTTTTTCTATCACATCAGATGCTGCTTTATCGGCTGCTTCAGGCGCTTCTTTAACAGCATCAACAGCCTTATCAACAGCGTCAGTGGCTTTTTCCGCCGCATCAGATGCTGCTTTATCAGCTGCTTCAGGTGCTTCCTTCACAGCATCAACAGCCTTATTAACAGCGTCAGTGGCTTTTTCCGCCGCATCAGATGCTGCTTTATCAGCTGCTTCAGGTGCTTCTTTCACTGCATCGACAGCCTTATTAACAGCGTCAGTGGCTTTTTCCGCCGCGCTAGATGCTGCTTTATCGGCGGCTTCAGGCGCTTCTTTTACAGCATCAACAGCCTTATTAACAGCGTCAGTGGCTTTTTCCACCGCGCTAGATGCTGCTTTATCAGCTGCTTCAGGTGCTTTCTTCACTGCATCAACAGCCTTATTAACAGCGTCAGTGGCTTTTTCCACCGCGCTAGATGCTGCTTTATCAGCTGCTTCAGGTGCTTTCTTCACTGCATCAGTTGCCTTATCAACAGCGTCAGTGGCTTTTTCTATCACATCAGATGCTGCTTTATCGGCTACTTCAGGCGCTTCTTTAACAGCATCAACAGCCTTATCAACAGCGTCAGTGGCTTTTTCCGCCGCATCAGATGCTGCTTTATCGGCTGCTTCAGGCGCTTTCTTCACTGCATCAACAGCCTTATTAACAGCGTCAGTGGCTTTTTCCACCGCGCTAGATGCTGCTTTATCAGCTGCTTCAGGTGCTTTCTTCACTGCATCAACAGCCTTATTAACAGCGTCAGTGGCTTTTTCCGCCGCATCAGATGCTGCTTTATCAGCTGCTTCAGGTGCTTTCTTCACGTCATCAGTTGCCTTATCAACAGCGTCAGTGGCTTTTTCCTCCACATCAGATGCTGCTTTATCGGCTGCATCAGGTGCTTTCTTCACGTCATCAGTTGCCTTATCAACTGCATCAACTTTATCCGTATCATGTGCAGGATATTCGGAAGCCTTTCGTGCCGCACTTTGAACAAGTGAAGTAGAACAAGCTATGAAAACCCCCATATAAAAGAGTGTTTTCCAATTGATTTTACGATACATTCTTTTTTCCCCTTAAGAGCTTATTGAATAGTTGAAACAAACAATCTTCTTTTTAATGATTATTCATGTCACTCAACGTTGTCACAGCACGTCGATTTTGATTCCAACAGGAAATATCATCACATACTGCTACAGGTCTTTCTTTTCCGTAAGAAATTGTTTGAATCCGTTGTGCGGACACACCAAGAGACACCAAATAGTTTCGCACAGCAACAGCACGGCGCTGTCCAAGTGCCAAGTTATATTCACGTGTTCCCCTCTCATCAGCATGACCTTCGATCATAATAGAATAATAAGGATAATGAAGCAACCATTCTGCTTGGCGCGTTAAAATACGTTCAGCATCAGCATCAAGTGAAGAAGAATCGAGACCAAAAAACACGCGATCACCCACATTAACCGTAAATTCTTGTCCTGAGCCTGGTGACACCTGATTCAAACCAGCATCATTCATATAAGCGCCATTCATACCGTTAAGTGCACCAACATTTTTTTTGCCACACCCACCCAGGCATAGTGAGAAAAGAAAGAGGATAGCTAAGGAATGAGAGATGGTTTTTTTGGTAGAGCGCATAGTCCGTTTCTCCTTGAATTTCGTAAAGAAGGGTCAATTCTTAAAAATATTTTTAAGAATAACCGTTAATTCCTAATGAAGAAGAAATTTTTTCTGTTTTTTCGTCCTCATTTTTACTTTTAAGTCTCTGCCAATTTTTCTTCTCTTCAGCCATTCCTCTAACATTTCCATAAGAAATGTTTCCCTTATGCGTCATGGCTTTTTATGCATCATCTTGATCTTGACGATTTTTTTGCAGCGCGTTCAGCTTTGCAAAAACTTTATCAGCGTCAAAAGTCTTATGCAGATTTTCTTCACTCTCATTTTCCTCTAGAGCAGCGTTTTCCGTCACAGAAGCGGGAAGCAACGACCTATCTTCTTCTGCTGCAACAGGACGATTTTTCGCCGCACGCTGGAGCTCAAAATCTAAATCGATTTGCGAACACAAACCAAGTCCTACAGGATCAAGAGGAACCAAATTTGCACTATTCCAATGGGTTCTAAGGCGGATTTGTTCAATTGTCGCTTTTGTTGTCCCAATCAACCGTGCAATTTGCGCATCTTTCAACTCGGGATGGTTCGTAACCAACCATAGGATACCATTGGGACGATCTTGGCGTCGAGAAAGAGGGATATAGCGCGCCCCTTTACGTTTTTTTTCAGGAATATGCACCCTCGATTGAGAAATTTTCAATCGTGCGTTTTGATCAGCCTCCACCCGTGCAATTTCACTGCGCGTCAATTGCCCAGAACTAATCGGATCTAAACCTTTAATACCATAAGCCGCATCACCATCGGCAATAGCTTTTACTTCCAAGACATGCAATTTACAAAATTCTGCAATCTGATCAAAAGAAAGAGCTGTATTATCAACTAACCAAACAGCTGTTGCTTTGGGCATCAAAAGTTGCGTTGCCATTTTTATAAATCCTCTTCTGCGCCTCTTCTATGAGGCAGGTTACCGCCCACTCAAGAGCACTGGAACTTTTTTATATGTTTAGGTCTCTCCAACCACTCCTAAAACAAAGCGCGGCATGGAATAAACCATTTTGCTATGAGATTACATTCTGTTATAGCGTTATTTTTGCTCAACGACAAGAGATCTCTCTTGTAATGATCCTCAACTAAGGTGTCTTTACCTTTAAGATGAATTTTCTTATAAAGGGTTTATTCGATTATTTCACCTCATGCTGTGGCACATTTATTCTGGTGGGATGCATGCTTTATCGCCTTAAATTCTAAGGAGTATCCAACTGGCAAAAAAGCCCTCAAATAGGAAGGAAAACTATGGCAGGCCATTCACAATTTAAAAATATTATGCACCGTAAAGGGCGTCAAGATGCAATGCGCTCGAAAATATTTTCTAAGCTTGCACGCGAAATTACCGTAGCAGCAAAACAAGGTGCTCCTGATCCAGCCATGAATCCACGTTTAAGGCTGGCTGTTCAAAATGCCAAAGCACAATCGATGCCGAAAGATAATATTGAACGCGCAATTAAAAAAGCGTCAGGCGCCGATGTCGAAAATTATGATGAAGTACGCTATGAGGGCTATGGACCAGGCGGCGTTGCCGTCATTGTTGAAGCTTTAACTGATAACCGCAACCGCACCGCTTCAAATGTGCGCGCCGCCTTCACAAAATCAGGAGGAGCCTTAGGGGAAACAGGATCGGTCAGTTTCATGTTTAATCGGATTGGTGAAATAATCTATAAGCCAGAAGCAGGAACAGCCGATAACATCATGGATGCAGCAATTGAAGCCGGTGCCGAAGATGTGCAATCAGAAGAAACCGGACATCATATTACCTGCGCATTTGAAGATATTGGTGAAGTTTCCAAAACACTTGAAGCAAAACTTGGTGAAGCAGAATCGATTAAAACGATTTGGAAAGCCACCACCCTTGCACCAATAGATGAAGAAAAAGCTTTGTCCGTTTTACGACTAATTTCAACATTAGAAGAAGATGATGATGTGCAAAATGTTTATGCAAATTTTGATGTCAGTGATGAGATTTTGGCAAAATTGTCTGTATAATTCCCATCATTTGCATAAGCCCTCTCTTCATGCATGAGGGCTTCAAAAGCATCTGTCACCTCTCCTCTTTATCCGCATATATAAAAGCCCCGCGTCAATAGCGGGGAAAAGCTGTCAGTGCAACAAGAAAACCGCAATTAATTTCAGAAAACATAATCCCAAAAAGAAAGCATACAAAACTCTGTAGCCTCACGCCTTTCTTACATGCCCCAAAGATTATCCCTATATTCCTCTCTATTTGATCTTTTTGTTCTTTAAGATTAACCTCCTCTCTCCGCTCTCAAGTAATGAAATGATCTAGCCTCTAAACAATTAGGGGTTTCTTGACGTATTCCTATGACGAATCACTCATAAAATTCACTTGAAACTTAAGGCTCAACAAACATACACTCCCCTAAATATTCGCTACGCACTTAAAAAACACTTAGAATATATCAAGGAGGTTTATACGCCCTATATCCCCACACCTCAAAGGGCAGTGTTTTTACAACATCACAGAATAAAAATAAGCAAATGGAAAGCCAGAGCTGATTGTTTAGCAAAGTATTGTACAAAAAGCCGGTACATCTCTCTAATCCGTTGCGGATAAATTTTTGACTTTATGGCATTAACTTTATGGCATCGTATATTTCTAAAATAACGTCATTTATCTTAAAAATCTGTCCTTTTGCTCTTACCAATCAATCAAGATTCAGATCTAAAACAACCGCGTACTTGAATAAAACACATCAAAGAGCAACAGCCCCCCTGACAAGACCAAACTCTTCACAAACAAAATTGAAGAAGAAGTTTAAAAAAATATATACAGCGACACTTTGAATAAAAAGTTGAACTCTAGAGATCTTAGAATTTTCGGCTCTATTTTTTCAAGGTCTTGTTTTGAATTTTTTTAAGCATTTTCCCCCAAGGAAATTCCATTATCGATCAACAACCATAGATGATAGATGAAATCTACATAACTCCCCATACCCACTATAATCAATTCCTTCTTTTAAATAATTAAAAACTATTGAGATTGTTTAAACTTGAGACTGTGTAGACTATATTCCTTCTATCTTCTGTTTTTAAGCATTTTGTTTTACTGTATATTGAGCAAAGGCGACCATGCTGGATCTGAAGCATCATTGGGGGTGGGTAATTGACGTTCATTGCGACCCGTAATATCAATCGTATAAATTTTTGGTCCCATACCGGGATTTTTGCGAAAGAACATCAGCACACGACCATTAGGGGCCCACGTTGGTCCTTCATTGTGAAACCCTGTGGTTAAAATTCGTTCTCCTTGTCCATCAGGGCGCATAACACCGATAGAAAATTGTCCGCTTAATTGTTTTGTAAAGGCGATATAGTCACCCCGTGGAGACCAAATAGGTGTTGAATAACTCCCCTCGTTTAAAGAAATACGTTGAATATCACTCCCATCCGCATTCATTTTATAGATTTGCGGCTTTCCACTACGATCTGAAGAAAAGACAATTTGTTTTCCATCCGGTGAATAAGAAGCAGAAGTATCAATAGCAGAAGTTGTTGTAAGTCGCGTCATCGTACGGGTTCGTAAATCCATAGTGTAAAGATTGGCACTCCCATCATTTTGTAACAAACTCATGATAACTTTTTGTCCATCAGAAGAAAAACGTGGAGCAATTGTCATGTTATTAAACGTTCCGATCAACTCTCTTTGCCCCATTTCAATTTGTTGGAGATAAACATGAGGTACTTGATTGTCCTCGTAAGCCATATAGGTCAATTCTTGTCTTTTTGGTGAAAACCGCGGTGTAAGCACCAATTCACTTCCATCAGACATATAAATCAAATTTGCTCCATCTTGATCCATCATTGCTAAACGTTTAATGCGTGCATTTTGAGGACCTGTTTCATCGATAAAAACAATCCTTGTATCAAAATAACCACTTTCTCCTGTCATCTCACTATAGATCTCATCTGCGATCATATGTGCCACACGCCGCCAACGTTCTGTCGCAGTATAAAAACGCCGTCCTTTCAATTGTCTTTGTCCAAACACATCCCATAAACGAAAATCGACCCTCAAACGTCCATCGATTTCTCTCATGACTTGCCCAGTAACTAAACCTTGCGCTTTTATTTTCTGCCAAGAAGCAAAATGTGGTTGTTTATTAGGATTAGAAATGTTTTCAAAAAAATTTGCTTTATCAAGCGGTAAAAACAGCCCCGACCGTTCGAGATCGGCTGTCACCACAGCAGATATTTTCAACCCAATCGAATCATTGGAAATAAAGTCTGTAATTGCAATGGGAATGGGATTAAAATCAGCGCTCGAAATAGTTCCTTTCAATTGCGCATAACCCGATGAAATACTTGAAAGCCACAACCCACAAGTGACAATAAACCAAGCAAAAACTTTATGTCTCGTTATAGTCATCATGGAATGTGTCCTTTCGTTAAGCGCTTTTTTCTCGTTTATCATCTTATTTCTTGGAGGGGATCAACATTAAAGTCAAAACCTTGCCCCCATAGATCATATTGATCACGTGGGAGATCTGCATAAGGTTGGCATGAAAAGACAGCAGCATACACCTGCCTTATCATAATAGCTTGTTGACTCTCAAGGCCGCTTACGGGATCAATGATAGGATCGCCCACAACCATCCCTTCACGGTCTAAATAAAATCGCAACCGCACGACCGGACGATTTTTTAAATCGCCGCCAAGCGCCACAAGTTTAAGCTTCTGTTGAATACATCCCCCCGCAATATTGACCAATGTTTGTGCCATTTTTGTGGTATCATTAATATTTTTTCTTGCACCCAAAGCTTCTGGTGTATGAGAACGTTTTGCTCCCCCTCCTTGTGACCGCGCACGATTGAGCAAATTATTTTCCTCCAGAGCTAAAATATCTTCAATGGTCTGTTTCTCTTGGTTTTTCTTGTTAAGCTTTGGCGTCTTTTGATTCAATGCAGCCTCATTCTTCTTTGGAAATTCTCCGTCAAACTTTGGTTTAAACTGTGGAAGAAGAGATTTTTCTGGAAGTACAATTTTGGGCGCTTGATGAACAATCTGCTCTGCTGGTACTTTTGGGACCGTTGGAGCCAATTCTTTTGGCGATATCATTTCTTCATTTTTGTGCGCAGGCTTGAGCGCAACCTTAGAGGCATCCTCCGGTGCCTCCAAAGGCGTCTCAGGTGCAACCTTGGGGGCATCCTCCGGTAGTGCCTCCAAAGGCATCTCAGGCGCAACCTTAGGCTCATCTTCCGGTGGTGCCTCCAAAGGCATCTCAGGCGCAACCTTGGGTGCATCCTCTGTTTTTGCTTCTAATAATTCTGGTTTTGTAAGTTCTGGTGCAAATGTTTCTGACGTGTTCTCGCTTGATGGTGGCGATGCTGTTTCAACGGGACGCAGCTTTTCCTCTGGTTGAAACGGTGCAAGACTATCTATTTGTCCCTCTCCAATATGGCGTGCATCTTCTTTCTCTTGTGGTTGCATAGTTGGTTTGACGGCAGGGATTGCACGTATAGGAGCCTTCACGGCTCCTTGTTGAGAAGAAAACTCGTCCACCAAAGGAGCAAGAGTGATGGGAATTGCTTCCAACGGTTGTGGTAAAGAGACAGAGCTTGTAAACTGAATAGCTCCCCAACTGAGAAAAATGACATGGACCACAAGGGATAAAACCAAGCCTCGTTTCATACTATGATAGGAGTCTTTGTTCATTCTTTATGCCTTACTTATGCCTTACATTTTTTCATTTTTAATCACTCTATGCTCTTTTAAAAACATCTTAAAAACAACCGGTTATGCACAATTTTATTACTTATTATTTATTGTGCTAAACTTGCTAACGCAACTTGAGAAAACCCCGCTTTTTGAATATCTGCCAGCAGTTTTAATACTTGCTGATATTCAACAGTTTTAGCAACCCGCACAAAAACCCGTTGATCTTTTTGTGTAGCATCTGCTTCCAGAAGAGTTTTCAGGTGTGCAATCAGGGCCTGTGACGTTTCATAGTAATCTTGATTAATGGCAAAGCGCCCTTGCGCGTCAAGTGAAACCGTAAGAGGTGTTTTTTGAGCTCGTATGGGACCCGCTTGACTACGAGGCAAATCTAGAGGAACACCGTTCACTAAAAGGGGGGCAGAGACCATAAAAATAATCAACAAGACCAGCATGACATCCACAAAAGGAGTGACATTGATCTCACTCATCAGTTGGCTTCGTGAATGATGCCGCCTACGTGTATTTTTGCGAGAAGAAGAAGCAACAGAAAAGCCCATGGGATAAGATCCTTTTTATAAAGAGGAAGGTGCTGTGCGTGTTTCATCAATACGCCGCGATACAATTGTTGAAAATTCATCGGCAAAATTTTCTATTTGTGCAATGATGCGCGCACTTTCATGGGTCAACTTGTTATAAGCAATAACAGCTGGAATTGCTGCAAACAAACCAATCGCGGTTGCCAAAAGCGCTTCTGCAATCCCTGGTGCGACAATGGCAAGTGATGTATTTTGAGAAGCTGAAATAGAAAGAAAAGACTCCATAATACCAATAACTGTTCCAAAAAGTCCGATAAAAGGTCCCGCAGATCCCAGTGTCGCAAGAAAACTTAATTTTGATTCTATTTTTTCACTTTCACGTCCCAGCGTCAAATCCATAGCCTTATCAATTCTGCTCTGCAAACTTTTCGATGTATGGGTCCCTTTTTCAAGAGATTTTTTCCATTCAACCATTGCTGCCATAAAAACTGCGGATATACTATTGGTACGTTGACTTTTGCATGATGCATAAAGATCTTCTAGCGCTTTGCCAGACCAAAATGTACGTTCAAACTGCTTTATTTCACGCCGTATTCTCCGATACGTAAAAATTTTATCAAAAATAATTGCCCAACTCCAGATGGAAGCGAGCAGCAACCCAATCATAACACCTTTCACGATCCAACTCGCTTGCATAAACAAATGCAACATTCCAATTGTTTCCGGATTTGTTAGTTCACCATGCGGCATAATTTTTATCCCTCTAAATGAAAGGTGTATTTTTAAAAGTTTTATAAAACAGATTATTTTATAGTTTCTAAATTTAAGTAAAGACTTTAGTTTCACATAAATCCATGCGCTAAAACAAGACTTGTTTCTTAAATTTCCTTAAAAAGTGATGACGAGAGACATCCCTCAATGCACACCCCCCTCATTTCACAACAGCATTTATGAAAAATATAACGATAAGGATTTCTCCATAAATGCTATAAAAATAAAAGACATAAAAATGCATGATATAAAATCTATTATGCACCACCATCTTTACGCTTATGAAAAGAACGCTAAATCATCATACGCGTTTTAAGCTTAAAATACAGCGATAAGTCTTAGCACTTGAAAAGATTCATAAGAAGCATTTTATTCCTTTCTTAAGTATTTTTGTATCCACTCACCAACTCCGCTTGTGACATGTAAGAAAATGTTTTTGATTAATTCGCGGCAATAGAGCTTGAAAAGAAAAAATTTTACAAGTTTCAGAATTATCTGAAAGTGACAACGCAATGAATTATCATTGTAAATAAATATGTTATCATCATAAAAGATGACGCTTTGCCTCAGGCTATTATTTCTCTCATTTTCCATCGAATTGAATACGGGGTACACCATCGGGCACAAAAAACGATACTAAACCACCCTACCACACCTCACAACAATGCGCCTCCCCCATGCACCCCCCCTATTATAAGTCCTATATAATCTAGTGTAAGTCTCATGTAATCTCATTGTGTTGTGAATTAGCCCCTTTCAATGCCTATCATCTCTCTGGCACCATGGTATAACGTACAAGCTTCCGTGACATGAAAAAAGCCTTTTCACGTCTTTACTTCATGAAAACCAGCTTCTTCGCTCTCTTTGCTCACTTGCGATATTTGATCATTATTGCATTGAAAATGATACATAAGGAACATTTTTACAATTTTTTCAATGATTTTTATTGCTCTCTTATGATGCGTAAGCAAATGATTTTAATTGTTTCAACATGAACAGATTTGAAATGTAAAGTATTTTATTCTATTCCTCTATTAGGGTTTGTACCCGTGAGAAGTGATAATTTATCTTTCTAAGTCAATATATTATATAGAATAATATGCTTTTGAAACTTTAAATCAAGAATGCATTTCTGCTTTGTATACATTGATCTCTCACTCATTTACTACGCTTAGAAGCGCACATAAAGTGATGCATTATAGATAGAAATGGATGAAACACGCGCTCTTGTGATGCCAAATGACAATCCAGTAAAAAAAACAAATCAAATTGCTTAAAAACACCCTTTGGGTGTTTTTAAGCAATTTTCGACCTAATGGCTTATTATCACTTTATTGCAATATTGCGCTGGGTATGTGCATTTTTATAAAAATAAATCTTAATCCATTTTTATTTCTTTTTATATTTTGTACTTTTTCGCTGCTTTCCGATGCCAACAAACCTTTCTTCAAAAAAAAGAAAATATCTTGAGTTTATAGAAGAAAATGGATGATATGACATTGTTTTTGAATCATAACATGGATAGGGCGTGTTTAATTTTGTGGGATATCATCTTCAATTTATTGTAGTTATTGTAGCAGAGGTGCTTTCTTTTGCTGTATCGTGTAACCTTGTTAGAAAACATCTAGGCTATGATAAATGTATAGTCTTAGATTATAGATTACTTTATATCTGCTGATCTCTCCTGAAGCGGCTGTTTCAATGAATAACACTTTTAACCAAGCATTTTTGCAAAAAGTTCTTTGGGTAAACGTCGCGGTTTTGCCTCCTCATTAATCAGAGCAATTTCAACTTTGGCTGTTACCAACGTAGTCATCTCATGCAAAATAGATTGCTCCATAAAAAAGCGGGCCCCTTGGATATGAGTAACACGTGTTTTAACGACTAAAAGATGATCAATTTTAGCGGGTCTTGAAAAATTAATTTCCATATGACGAACAACAAAAAACAGTTTTTCCCCCTCACCCCCTGCTGCTAACATCTTATTATTAAAACCGGTATCGCGTAAAAACTCTGAACGTCCTCGTTCAAAAAACTCAAGATAACGCGCATGATAAACTACACCGGAAAAATCTGTATCCGCAACATAAACGCGGACCTGAAAATTATGAAAAGCGTTTGTATGATTGCTCTTAAAAGGTGTTATTTCTGTCATCGACTTCATATCCCATAAAATCATCTAATATAGCAAATTATCTATCAATCAAAAGATTGAACACATTTTTGTGTTGAAGTTGTGAAAAGCAAAAAATCTTTAATAGTGCCAAACCTTTTTAGCCAGAATATGCTAAAAGAAGGCACGTCTCTTGTATTTTATGACCTTGCTATAAAATATTCACATAGTTTCTTTTAACAAAGAGAATGCCTTAGTCATCTTCCCCATCCCATAAAGATGTCTGAAGTGATGAATTGTCTTGAGCATCAGAAAGTTGAGAACGCCTTTGTATAGACGTTGTAGAGGCTGGAGCAGAAAGCCCTAAATGGCTCCAAGCCTTTTCAGTTAGAATGCGTCCACGAGCGGTTCTTTGAATAAAACCTTGTTGGAGCAAATACGGTTCAACAATATCTTCAATGGCATCGCGTGGTTCTGATAAAGCAGCAGCAATCGTTTCAATCCCCACCGGTCCCCCTAAAAAAGTTTCCGCAATCAGGAGCAAGTAGCGGCGGTCAAGCGGATCAAGCCCAAGATGATCAACCTCAAGGCGCGAAAGGGCTTCATCGGCGATTTTTTGGTCAATTTGTTTTGCCTGTTTAACCAGAGCAAAATCACAAACGCGCCGTAAAAGCCGTCCGGCAATACGAGGCGTCCCGCGTGCTCGGCGTGCAATTTCATGAGCACCATCATCACTGATCTTAACGGCAAAAAGTCGTGCATTACGCTGCACAATATATTCCAATTCTTCTATCGTATAAAAATTGAGACGAATTGGGATGCCAAAACGGTCTCGTAGAGGTGTGGTTAAAAGCCCCAAACGTGTGGTTGCTGCCACCAAAGTAAATTTAGCCAGATCAATTTTCACCGAGCGTGCGGCCGGCCCCTCCCCAATGATCAAATCAAGTTGATAATCTTCCATGGCTGGATAAAGAATTTCCTCAATCGCCGGATTTAAGCGATGAATTTCATCAATAAACAAGACATCACGTTCTTCAAGATTGGTCAAGAGAGCGGCTAAATCTCCTGCTTTAGCGATGACCGGCCCTGAAGTAGAGCGAAAATTAACGCCTAATTCTTTTGCCATAATCTGTGAAAGCGTTGTTTTTCCCAACCCCGGTGGCCCTACAAACAAAACGTGATCCAGCGCTTCTTGCCGCGTTTTTGCTGCTTCAATAAATATTTTTAAATTAGCCCGCGCCGCTTCTTGACCAATAAAGTCATCGAGAACTTGTGGCCTCAAGGAACGATCTGGATCGTTAGGAAGGGGGGCGGAACCCAGAAGGCGTTTATCTTCATCTTTATGCATTGTTACCTTGATTTTAAGTAGGAGAAGAAAGCAATTTGAGACTATGGCGGATCAGCAGGGCAGAAGAAACAGTTTCCCCCTCAAGAGCATTCATCGCAAGAGCAAGAGCACGAGATGCATGCTCCCGTTCAAACCCTAGCTTCATCAACGCGGAAAGCGCATCATGCGCAGGTTGATTGGTCATCTCACGCTGAGAAACCGAAACAGTCTTGACAGCTTGTTCAAAGGGGAGTGTTTTACTTTTCAGTTCACCCACAATTCTTTCACTGACTTTTTTACCAACGCCTGGCGCTCGACTAATCATCGCAACATCGTTTAAAGCAATAGCCTGTGCAAGTTCATCTGGCGATAAAGTACCCAAGATTGCCAAAGCAACCTTTGCCCCTACTCCAGGAACATTTTGTAGAAGACAAAACCACTCCTGTTCAGCTCTTGTAGCAAAACCAAAAAGGCGGATTGCGTCTTCCCGAACATGCGTTTCAATAAAAAGGCTTAACGCCTCCCCAACAGAGGGTAAAGAAGGACGCAGCCGATTTGACACAAAAACAACATACCCCACACCGTGAACATCAAGAAGGATATGATCATCAAAGATATGTTCAAGAGTGCCCTTTAATTTGCCAATCATGCTTCCACCCCACTCATATCGCCATCCTTGCCTGATAAGATCGGTCAATACTGTTACGGTGCATACTATGACAAAGAGCAAGAGCAAGAGCATCAGCCGCATCACTGCTATCAAATTCAGCCCGTGGGAGGAGAACTTTGACCATCATATGGATTTGTTCTTTAGCCCCATGTCCAACCCCAATAACTGATTTTTTCACTTTGTTGGGCGCATATTCAAAAACAGGAAGATTTGCTTGCGCAGGAACCAGCAGTGCAATTGCACGCGCTTGCCCAAGTTTTAAAGTTGCTGTAGCATCTTTGTTGACAAATACATGTTCTACAGCAGCTTCATGGGGCATAAATTGATGCACAACCTCTGAAAGACCTTTGTGGATCTGACATAGTCTGGAAGCCAGCTCACACTGTACATCAGAAGAAACCGTCCCTGCTGCAATAAACTGAAGACGATTACCCGCAACATCGATAACGCCCCACCCTGTACGCCGTAATCCGGGATCAATGCCTATAATACGAATCGTCTCTGCCATAAACTACAGTCTATACACTTTTCCCCCCTGTGAATAAAGATGTGAATAAAGACAAGACCACAAAGAAACCAGCAACCCAAGACAAAACCAGTAAAAAGATAATCATATCCCCCAAATTTATACAATTATAACACACAACGAACAGCATCTTTATGGAACACACTTCATGAAGCATAACTGAAATCAATCAAAACCATTCACACATCACAAGCAAGCACCTTATCAAGCACCCTCTAAAGCATAAAAATTCCCTTTCTGTATCATTTCCAATGCCATAATGGTTAAACATCGCAAACGAGCAAATAGATCAGTGCTGGATTGCACATTCATAAGTATAAAGAGGCTATGCAATGGATAGTATACACTTTACGGAAACTTTTTACATTATAGCATGACGCTACCACAATAACTCAACACATTGATTTACAAAGATAATTAATTATTTTGTATGTTGCATAAGAATCCCGAATATCCTAAGATTTTCTCATTACAAATCTGTTTATATTGAAGCAATCAAAACCATTCTCTTACATATGAAACGTGGGATTGCCGTATAGAGTGAAACTGTACAAGACAGGACTAAAAATGCCTCTAATAAATTGACTCAAGTGCCAAGAGCTTGTCGCAACATTGAGAACTGGAAAATATGATGATAGTGCCGGCTTTTTCCTTTGCAAGCGTAAAAATGAGAGAGGCTCAACGAATGTGAATAAGAACTGAGAGGTGTTTTTGAATATACCCATCACACCACAATAACATTTCATAGAGAGGGACATTGCATAGGGGCACAGGGAACCCATGGGGCATTCATTATATGGCACTTTATTTTGGATATTTTACTTTACGCGAGGAAAAATAACTTCCATTCAAAACAAAAGAAGCCCCAAAACTGCAACAATGTGTATCATCCTCATTAACACACACTTTACAGCAGCTTTATAGGCATAAATTATAGAGCACAAATAAATTGATGTACAAGCCCCTACTCTATCTTAGAGCCAGATCATTATCAGAGCCAAAACAAAATCACACGATAGATCAACAGAAAGTATTCCAGCTGCAATCAACCAAAGCCGATTTCCCACAAAACCAACCATACTCCATCCCATGCCATATTCGAAATCAATACTTATACACCCCCTCTAAGCTATAAGCTCAAGATATTTCTACGCCAAATAGAAATTAGGCAGAAAAAAACACTCTAGATTAGTTTTAATTGTGAAATTTCGGTTGTAAAAAAAAATGGGTATACTGCTCTAAATATCGTAAGAAAGAAGCAAGGAGCTATTCTTCTCAGAACGCCCAAAAGCTGTTTTCAGTAATTCAATTTATTTTCCCACTGGATTATCATCGCTTAAACGTACAGCCGCCGCTTATTGACCAAAGCGCTTAAACTACAGCCGCATCTCTAAATGAAACAAAATGCACGCTTCTAAACGTAATGAATGAGAACAAATTGACGGAAAGTTTCTGGCAATTCATGCCAATGAGGGGTTTCAAGTTCCAATGTCGGTGTATGAAGTGACACTTTTACAATTTCTTTTTTTATTTGTTCTGATGATATTTCTCCTTCGCACAAAGCAAGGGGAGTCCCTCTAAGAACGCCCAAAGGCTGTTTTGAGCAATTCGATTTGTTTTCCCACTGGATTATCATCTTCTAGAGCACAGGAGGCCGCAGTTTCCCACCCAGCACGCATATAGGTTATCCGCGCTTCTAAACGCAATGAATGAGAAACAAATTGGCGAAAAACTTCTGGCAATTCATGCCAATGAGGGGTTTCAAGTTCCAATGTCGGTGTATGAAGTGACACTTTTACAATTTCTTTTTTTATTTGTTCTGATGACATTTCCCCTTCACGCTCTGCGCGAAGAAGAAGGAGTTGAGAAGCGATTTGCATAAGTCGTGTACTTAAATACATAGCCTCTTTCGCATAGACTGCAGAAACCTCTGCCGAAAGAGAGCGTGCCACTAATTTCCCTTCTGAGTCAATATACGCTGCGGTTTCTTCAATCAGCGCCATTGTTTCTTCATAGAGACGATTAAAAGCATTTTCAAAAGCATTATGCTCAATCATGATAATAGGTTCATCATATGGACGTTTATGTACACTCACGCTTTTATACTCCAAGTATCAGCACAAAATCATACCCCTTAACGAATAGAGTATTAAAAAGTTTCTTTTGTTGCTGTATAGAACGCTTTTTTTTAAAACTGCTACCTCTTTTAATTTTTTTGCGCAACGCACTTTTTATACTAAGGTTAACGTGCCCAACAAACACTACAGGAATATTTTTTATAAACGGATCATTTTCCTTGAAAAGGACCACTGCCAAGATTGCCGTTTTTCACAATAATAAGCGACTCCAAATTGCAAAGCAATACCCGTTATTATTAAGAGGGTATCGGAAAAAAACGTTTCTGTCATCACTGTTTTTATAATTTGTCCAAACATCGCAAAAATGGTTCCCGTTACAAAGACCGGTAAACTATGTTTTCCTAAAATTGCTAAAGGATGTTTCTGAGAGACATAAAACCATTTATTGATGCGCGGCAAAGAAAGAATGAGAAAGGCTAATGCAAGAACATGGAGTAAACGTGGCAAGCTTAAAAAGGTTTTATTAAAGTTCACCAATGGGGAAGACCAGCCAAGCCACCCCAAAATGCCCCACCAGTTTAAGCGAACCCATAACAGCGCCAACAAGAGATACGCTGCCGCACAAACAATCCAAAAAGACTGAAAAGCGATTTTTTTTCCTTGTTTAAGCGCTAAAGTACTGGTCAATCCTATGACAAATAAGAATTGCCAAGACAAAGGATTTAAAAACCACTTTCCCTTTAAAGGATAAGAAGGAGGAGCAATTTTGTAAAATCCGCAGATAAGATACAGTGTAAAGGAGCCCAAAAGCAGCCATTTTGTCTGCTTACAACTCAAATAAAGGATAAAAGGCGCAAAAAACATCAAAACGATATAAAGAGGAAGAATATTATTATATCCCAATTGATGCCCAAAGCTTAAGGTACTCAAAAATGCGATACCAGGCTCTTTAAAAAAGAGTCCCACGTTGTTCATCGATAAAAGTTTTTCTGTTCGCCATAATAAAAAGGCAGCAAAAAAAAGACTTAACGTGACAAAAGTCGTAAAAAGATATGCCCCATAGAGCTGCAGAGCTCTGTACCAAAGTTTTCGGATAATAAAAGCAAAGGATTTTTGCTGTAACCGTCCATGAAAGCTTAACCCAAGAGCAATCCCTGAAAGCAAAACAAACACTTCTGCACAATCAGAAAAACCGAAATTTCTATGAGTAAAAGACTCATAGATCGTTCTGGGAATATGGTTGATGAAAATCGTCAATAAGGCCAAAGAACGAAAAACGTCAATGCGTGTATCACGATGAGAAGGTTGAGTATTATGCTCAAGAATACCTTGGTACTTCATCAGTGGACTCCCACACGTTGCACCCCCCTTGAAGTCCCATAAAAATGGTGCTTACCCTTATTGCCAACAAGCATGAACAGGATGAAATTTTAATTTTTAAGAGTCAAGTTTCATTTTAAGCGTTTATTTTTTTAAAAGCAAAAGTTTTTTAAAGGCAAAAGAACGAAAAGCGTCCATACGTGTATCACAGCGAAAAGGTAACATATTATGCTTAAAAACACTCTCATTTCTCATAAACAGGCTTCCACACACCCACAAATCCTTTAAATTACGTGAAAATGGTGGTCACTTTCATTGCAAATAAGCATAATAGAATGAAACTTTAATTTTTAAGCGTTATTTTTTCTAAGAAACAGGGATTTGACATGACACAACAAAAAAATAAACCAATTGATCCACCTCTTTTCCCTCAGTTGATTTTAACACTTGATGTTCGGCGCAACACCCCACACACATTTTTGCAGCAAATTTTACAAACAAAGTCTTTTGCATGCGTCATCCTCTATGATTCTGAAAAATTGAAAGATGATAGCTCTTTTTTACAACAACAAGCGCAAACTTACGCAGAAGATATTCAACATCATGACGCAGCCCTTCTCATTGCTGATGACAGCCGCATTGCTGGGCGCATAAAGGCTGATGGATTGCACATAGAAAATGATCTTAACGCTCTTGAAAGCTTCAAAAATCAGCAAAAGGAACAAAAAATTATAGGCTTTGGCAATTTACGCAATCGCCATAGTGCTATGCTTGCAGCGGAAACAGGTGTTGATTACCTGTTCTTTGGAAAACTCGGTGCTGATAAAAAACCCCAAGCGCACCCCCGCAATCTCCAGTTAGCAACATGGTGGGCAGAAATTATGCAAACCCCCGCCATTATCCAAGCAGGAAGCGATTTTTTAACCTTTGATGAAGTCTTAAAGACTGGATGTGAATTCATTGCTGTAGAAGAAGTCATTTTGGGGAACGACAACCCCTTAATACTGCTTAAAACAATGCAAGAAAAATGTGAGAAAACCCCCTTGTAATATAGGAGGAGAATTTATAAATAAAGCGTTAACTTTCGTGCTTCTTATATAGAGCACATAACGGCATATACAAATAGGAGAAAAATTCGTTTCGTTCATTCACAATTCAATCAGATCGCTTCATCACGCAGTAAAATTTCCCATCATTTAGTCAAGTTTTCCCACGTTTCAATCAATTGAATGGAAGGTGACCGTCTCTTTTTGTGCATTGTATAAGAAAATGAAATCATAAAGCTATTTAAATTCAAATAGTTATAAAAATAAATCAACATTTTATATTAATAACCAGCGATATTGAAAGAATATAAACAGTGAAATATAGCGGAACCGTCGAAGACCTTAAAGATATAGTTAAAACAGCTGGATATAAAATCATGGAAGTTAAGTCTCTATCACTTAATTCTTCTAAAGGATATCAGATCAAAACCTCCGAAGGAGGCGTTATTAATTGGTATGAAAGCACAGGAACAATCAACGTTCAAGGCAAAGAAAACATAAAACAAAAGTTAATAGAAGATTTAGCAAAGCATATAGAAGAAACATCAACGATTCCTTCCTCAAAAACTGCCTCCAATCCTTCAAATAAAAAAATTTTTATCGTTCATGGTCATGATTGTTATGCCTTAACGGAGCTTGAAAATGTTCTTCTCAAGCTTGGTCTCGAACCATACATCTTACAAAACACGAGTGGTAATGGTTTACCCATCATTCAAACTTTGAAAAAAGAAATTTGTGACAGTTCTATAAGTTTTGGTATTGTACTCCTCACGCATGATGACATGGGTTATGCTATATCTCAAGGTGCAGAAAAAATTCAACCCCGTGCACGACAAAACGTTATTTTCGAAATGGGCATGTTAGCTGCCACACTTCCTCTTGAGAGGATTGCTATTCTACAAAAAGAAGGCATTGAAATGCTTTCAGATGTTGGTGGAGTTTACTACCTTTCTTTTAAAGAACACGTAAACGAAACATTTCCCAAACTTATTAAGCGCTTACAAAAAGCTGATTTCTCTTTTAATACAGATACAATTCATGCATTAAAGTAAATTTGAATAATGCTTATGTTTATTTTTTAAAGCGCACGCCCAAAACCACAAGGCACCCCACCACATTCCACAGACACACATCCTATAGCACAGAGAAACGATCACCCCCCTTCTTCAAACAGCAAGCGATTGTGCAAATTTAAATGAAGAGACCGCAATTCATTACCGTGGAAGAAATCATTTTAGTCTCTTTGATAAACGCGGGGCTGTTGTCATGATTTTGGTAATTGTTCCAGAAAAGTTTAAGAGGCAGATAGCCTCTGATTAGATTAAAGAAAAATAGGAAATTCACGTCGGGCATGTACTACAGCTACAATTTCGATTTGATGTGCAGCTACTCGATACAATATAAGGTAATTTGGATGCGCTACAATTTCTCGTAATCCTAATACCTTCTCACTCTGTCTGTATAAATATGGATGTTCTGCCAATGGCAGTACGGATGCTTCCAAAAACCTTTTCATTCGGCGCGCAGCAGATGGATTTTCGCGAGCAATATAGGTAACATCTGACGCAAATCGTCACGTGCCGAAGACAACCAAACAACCGGAAGCATCACTTGTCCTGTTCAGCTTCAAGCTGACTGATTATAACTTCCATTTCAGCCATAACCTCATCATGCGGAATAGGATGATATGGATTTGCAAGACTTCTCGCTACCTTATCGCGCAGCCATGCAGTGTAGCTGCTTTCCTGTTCAACGGTTTCGAACTCTGAAATTAGCGGAGAAAGGGTGGGCTTCATAATATATGTCCTTTCTATTCCTGAATATTGGAGATAATTACTCTTGTCTATGTTGTCAATATTAGCGAATTGAAAATGTTTAACTTTTAAGCGTCCAAAGTTCTTTTGATCTTAAAACTTAAGGCTTTTTAACCCTCTCAAAAAACACGAAGGCTAATGTCATGATTTTGACAATCATTCCAGAGAGATTTAAGAAGCGGATAGCCTCTCATAAAAAAACAAATTTTGTAAGTAAAAAACTATTTTTATTGTAAATTTCCTGAAATTACTTTATGAATTAAAAGATGTTTTGGTCGCATACGCAACGACCAAAAGGGGCCTTGAAAACCCTAAGTTCTAGCGTAAAGATGAACCCACTTTGTGGGTATCCCGGAATTCCGGGAGTTTTTGCTATGTCCAGGTGCTTTAAGCACTAAAAGCAAAAAAAGCTGATTAGATTTCAGTACTTTCAAGCTCCCGGAATACTCATGCGAGGGCGCTCGCAACCGGCGGGGAAAAATGCAATCTCAAAATCTTAATATTGATCTTTTTATTGGCAAAAAAATTCGTTTGAGACGAAAAATGCTAAAAATGTCTCAAACAACTTTAGGACACGCTTTAGGTGTCACTTTCCAACAAATTCAAAAATATGAAAACGGCTTAAATCGTGTCAGCGCAGGGCGTTTAATGGAAATTTCTGATATCTTGAATGTTCCCATTGCCTTTTTTTACGCCGATATCATTACAAAACAGCAGTCCCCATACCACCATGATGAAATCGCATCAAGCACAGAGGAATACCTGCTGCTCAAAAGATTTAGAGTTCTAACAACGGTAAAAAAGAAAGCCTTTTTACAGCTGATCTCTGATGAGAATGCAAGCTAACATAACGCGATAGAGTGTGCTATTCAAAGTCCCCTTTGTGAACACTTTATTGCTTGAATGCAAAACATGCCACCCCTCCATTTTAAGAAACGACACGTTAAGAGACACTATTTTAATTTTTATTGTAAATTTCCTGAAATTACTTTATGAATTAAAAGATGTTTTGGTCGCATACGCAACGACCAAAAGGGAACTGAAAACCCTAGATCCGAGCGTAAAAATAAACCCACTCCTGTGGGTATCCCGGAATTCCGGGAGATTTTGCTATGTCCAGGTGCTTCTCAGCACTAAAAGCAAAATGCTGACTCGGATTCAGTGTTTTCAGACTCCCGGAATACTCATGCGAGGGCGCTCGCAACCGGCGGGGGGCTTTAAAATGCAAACCAAAGATCTTGATAATGATATTTTCATTGGCAAAAAAATTCGTTTGAGACGAAAAATGCTAAAAATGTCTCAAACAACTTTAGGGCACGCTTTAGGCGTAAGCTTCCAACAAATTCAAAAATATGAAAACGGCTTAAATCGTGTCAGCGCAGGGCGTTTAATGGAAATTTCTGATATCTTGAATGTTCCCATTGCCTTTTTTTACGCCGATATCATTACAAAACAGCAGTCCCCATACCACCATGATGAAATCGCATCAAGCACAGAGGAATACCTGCTGCTCAAAAGATTTAGAGTTCTAACAACGGTAAAAAAGAAAGCCTTTTTACAGCTGATCTCTGATGAGAATGCAAGCTAACATCACACGGATAGCGTGCGCTATTCATAAGCATTCATATGTATTTTAAAAAGCAACCTCCATTGTAAGCATTTTTTCATTTTATGGGGATAAGCCATTGATATAATAGAAGATAAGCATCTTTACATACGATAACCCCTCATCATTATTATTTTTAACAGGACTGTATTATTTTTAACAGAACTGTTTTAAACAGTCTGTCTCTCGTCGACATTTATGCTACTTTTTTAACTTACCCAACCCTACCTTGAACCAAGACGAAAAACTGAGAGATAAAAAGTAATATAGAAATGAAATTCTTATACGGCTTGTAATGATGAAAAAAAAATGTGAAAATTCTGATCGGTAATGAGGAGAAAACACCATGATCAAGAGAAGCGTGAAGCTGCTCATCTTAGGCGTGATTGGGCTTGCAAGTTCTGCTGTAAGTTCAGCGGGAAACACTGAAGAAATCTCAAATTCTGAAAGCTCTTTCAATACGATTCAAGAAGCTTCAAACACTCAAGAACCCTTTCAGCCCTTAAAAGCTGGAGACTATGATCAAGCCTATGACTATTACATCCAAGGTTATTATTTAAAAGCTTTTCGTGAAGCACTCCGACGTGCTGAAAAAAATGATCCTTTTGCACAAACTCTTCTTGCCCGAATTTATATGGAAGGATGTGCTGTTCCTATTGACGGTGCGCGTGCTGCTTTATGGTTTGAACGTGCTGCAAAACAGGGGGAACCCCAAGCACAACTACGCTATGGACTTATGTTGTTTGATGGTAACTTTATAAAACAAAATCAAGAACTTGGTGCGCAATTCATTCAAAAAGCTGTCAAAGCAGGCGTCAAGGAAGCCTATTTTTATTATGGACAACTGCTTCTTTATAAAGCCTCACAGGAAAAACAAGCTCTCCCTGGTGTTTCTTCCCAAAGTCGTGAAAATGAAGCAATAGAGCAAGCCTTAAAATGGTACTTAAAAGGTGCTGCTCTTGGGGATGCTGAAGCGGCTTTTTCTGCTGCAAAAATTCTTTCCTTAGGCACGTTAAAGCGACCAAAAGATGATTACAATGCCCGCAAGCTCATGGAGGTAGCGGCTCAAAACAACCACTTAAAAGCTCAACTTCATTTAGCACAATGGCTTGTACAGGGGCGTGGAGGAGAAACAGATTTTCAGCGTGCTTTTCATTTACTTCACAGAAATGCCGTCAACATGATTGCACCAGCACAGATTTCCCTTGCAAGGCTTTATCGAGATGGCACAGGAACAAAAGGCGATATAATAATGGCAGCGGCATGGTATATGCTCGCAAAGGAGGCAAAAATGCAAGCTCCTGATCTTGAAATAATGCTCCAAGGCATGGATAAGGCACAACTAGAAAAAGCGCACAAAGAAGCAATAAAGCTCCTTCCTGTTTTTTAAAATACTCCTCTCTGCATCAAAAAGATAAAATTTATAGAAATTCCGAGAGATTTTGCTCTGTCTAGGTGCTTTAAGCACTAAAAGCAAAAAGGCTGATTCGGATTCAGTATTTTCAAACTCTCGGAATACCAACGCGAGGGCGCTCGCAACCGGAGGGGGCTTTAAAATGCGAGCCAAAAATCTTGATAATGACATTTTCATTGGTAACGAAAACGCACTGGTATCATTTGCTTAACAAACAATACCCAATAAGCAAAAGAGCTAGGCTATCCTGAAAATTCCGCAAGCTCTATTTTTTCATTCTTTTTGCTTGGATGAAAAACATGCCGACTCTCAGTAAAAAGCTATTTTTTATTGCCAAGCCTCCGAAATTACTTTACATATTGAAAGGTGTTTTGGTCGCATACGCAACGACCAATAGGGCTCTAAAAACCCGAAACCTCGTACATAAATTTACCCCGCTTTGCAGGTATCCCGGAATTCCGGGAGATTTTGCTATGTCCAGGTGCTTTAAGCACTAAAAGCAAAATGCTGATTCGAGGTCAGTGTTTTTAGACTCCCGGAATACCAACGCGAGGGCGATCGCAACCGGCGGGGGCTTTAAAATGCGAGCCAAAAATCTTGATAACGACATTTTCATTGGCAAAAAAATTCGTTTGAGACGAAAAATGCTAAAAATGTCTCAAAAAACATTAGGTCAACATTTAGGTGTTACTTTCCAACAAATCCAGAAATATGAAAACGGCTTAAATCGTGTCAGCGCAGGGCGTTTAAAAGAAATTGCCGATATCTTAAATGTTCCACTTGTCTTTTTCTATGCGGACACCTCAGCAAAACAACAGCCCCCATACCCTCATGATGAAATCGCATCAAGTACAGAAGAATACCTGCTGCTCAAAAGATTTAGAGTTCTAACCTCGATAAAACAAAGAGCCATTTTACAATTACTCTCTGATCAAAATGAAAGCTTTTAACATCATGACATAGAGCACTACACTCTCTGTTCTTAACTTGCCTCCCACCCCTCAAAGGACAGAAGCCCCTTCCCTATCCGGTTTGGAAACAATCCGTCTTCTCAGAACAGAACTCTTTTAGCTTCCCATTTTATGTGGTTCATTTCACAAAATTATCCGGACAAGCTCCCCCTCAAATATTCACCACACACTCTCATAAAAACATCACATGTGCAAAATTTGATGCCTTACAAGCACCACACCTCAAACGACAGTATTTTACAGCAAACAGGATAAGCATTCATACGTATTTAAAAAAAGATAGCCCTCAAAAAGCAATGCTTGAAAATTTTTTGATCAATCTGGAATAACACTTAACACATCATTTTATAATAGTGATCGAGGACATGATCTTAACATGCAAACGCAAAAAATTGCTTTTTTATCATAATCACTAAAAGCAGCAGTTTATTAAAATATACGCCACCAGAAGCACTTCAAGCAGCCTTTACAGCTGAAACCATTATTCATTGATTAATTAACCGATTGATTAGATACCGATATGTTGTTAATGTGCTATGCGTAAAGTTGCTCTTATTTCTGGAAGAGGAGCTTCGCAAATAAAGAGCAACAATAAGTAAGGGGAATTAAAGATGTTAAAATATTTATTGCTGTCACCGGTTGTGTTGGTGGCTGGTTGCGCATCTGTAGGCAGTTATTCATCAAATTATGTTGATCAAAGTCTTACAAAGCGTCAGGCACAATTAGTTGCTAACAAATTTATTAGCGGTAACAAAGGGTTTTTACCACCAGCTACAACCACACTTCTTATAAAGAAAAATAATACAGCAGACAACTTTACTCCTTTATTTATCAATCTGTTGCGACGGAATGGATATAATGTGATCTATACAGATCAACCTCAAAAGCAACAAAACATGGGTGTGAATTTGAGTTATAGAATAAGATTAAATAGTAGCACTATAGTGTCTCTTTTTCAGTATAACGTGAACGGAGAGCCGCGTTCTTATATAAATACTCAGCCCAGATGAACCCGCTATTTAATGTAAACATACTCTATATTTTACACGTAAAGACTTAAAAGCTCTTGCGAAAGGCAAAGAGATTTGCACCTCAATAAAAAACCTCATTTTTAGCCAGAGTGGATAAATTTTATTATAGATTGTGACAATACAAAATAATGTAAATTATAGCTTTGAGATTTAAGAAAAGAAGAATACTAAAAATAATGAAAATGCCCCACACCCTAGTGAATTGTTACGCGAAGATGTAAATGCAAAACTTGGACTATCTGTGATTGAAGCAGCTGAAGAGTTTTCTATATCCCGTGTAGCATTTTCTAGGGTTTTGGTAAAAATCCTTATAACGACATTTTCAGCGGCAAATTCATTGGCAAAAAAATTCGTTTGAGACGAAAAATGCTTAAAATGTCTCAAAAAACATTAGGTTAACATTTAGGTGCCACTTTCCAACAAATCCAGAAATATGAAAACGGCTTAAATCGTGTCAGCGCAGGGCGTTTAAAAGAAATTTCTGATATCCTAAATGCTCCACTTGTCTTTTTCTATGCTGATATCTTAACAAAACAACAGCCCCCATACCACCATGATGAAATCGCATCAAGTACAGAAAAATACCTGCTTTTAAAAAAATTTAGAGTCCTAACCTCGATAAAACAAAGAGCCTTTTTACAATTACTCTCTGATCAAAATGAAAGCTAACACCCCGCGATAACACACACCACGCTCTATCCCATGAGACACTCATAATAAACTCCGTATTCACATATTCATCACATATTCTTAATTAAAAACACCTCATGGTTTTAGGGAACTTATATCATTGCCATCAATTATACCATTGCCATCAATGATGATATTTTACGACACAACGGGATAAATTTCCCCAAAAATTCTAAAAAATTTTTGTGCAAATTTTTAAAAAGCTTGCGTCTGAGCGCTTTTTATGGTCTTGCAAAGAGCTGAAAAGCAAAAATACATAAAGGTCCTTTTTTACTTAAGCTTTTCTCTTTGCAAAAAGCAGGAGAAAGCCCATAAAGAGCACACAGGACCATGAGAGAGCAGCAAGGTTAATCAAAGGGATTTTAGCCCGAAAATAACAAAAGAGCTTGACCGTTAAAGGCAGCAAAGAAAAGCGCCATAAAGACAACAAGAGAGTTCTTTTTGCAAGAATAGAATTGGATAGAAACGATGAAAATTAATGGCAATGAAATTCGCCCTGGTAATGTGATCGAACATCAAGGAAGCTTATGGGTTGCAGTTAAATGCAACGCTGTAAAACCAGGAAAAGGTGGTGCATTTAACCAAGTTGAAATGAAAAATTTGATTGATGGTACAAAACTTAATGAACGCTTTCGTGCTGCTGAGACAGTTGAACGCGTGCGCCTTGAACAAAAAGATTTCACATTTCTTTATCAACAAGGGGATGCTTTGGTCTTTATGGATTCAGAATCTTATGAACAACTAGAACTTCAAAAGGATTTTGTTGGTGAACGTGCTGCGTTTCTCCAAGATGGGATGACTGTCACAGTTGAACTTTATCAAGAAAAGCCTATTGGCATCTCACTTCCTGATCAAGTTGCTGTCACGATTGCAGAAGCCGATCCTGCCATCAAAGGACAAACGGTTACCTCCTCTTATAAACCCGCCATTCTTGAAAACGGGATTCGTATTCTTGTTCCCCCCTTTATGAATGCTGGTGAACGTATCATTGTAGACACCAATGAGTTGATTTATTTGCGTCGTGCAAATGAAAAAGATAAATAAAGGAATAAACAATGGCCCATTCTGCAGTCATGAATGTCATGGTGCAAGCTGCAATGAAAGCAGGACGCTCGTTGGTACGTGATTACGGTGAAGTGCAAAATTTGCAAGTGTCTTTGAAAGGACCAGCAGATTATGTCAGCCAAGCAGATCGCAAAGCGGAAAAAATTATTTTCAATGAATTAAGCAAAGCGCGCCCCAAATTTGGTTTTCTGATGGAAGAGTCAGAAGAAATCATTGGAGAAGATTCACAACACCGTTTTATTGTTGACCCTTTAGATGGCACCACAAATTTTCTCCATGGCATTCCTTTTTTTGCTGTTTCCATTGCCTTAGAAAGCCAAGGAAAAATCGTTGGTGGTGTCATTTACAATCCCGTGAGTGATGAACTCTTTACCGCAGAACGCGGGTGTGGTGCTTTTTTCAATGACCGCCGCTGTCGCGTTTCTGCTCGACGCAGACTAGAAGATTGTGTCATTGCTACAGGAATGCCTCATTTTGGTCGCCCAAATCATGGAACCTACCTTATTGAATTACGTAATGTGATGGCAGAGGTTGCCGGACTTCGCCGTTTTGGTGCTGCTGCGCTTGATTTAGCTTATGTTGCTGCTGGAAGAACCGATGGCTTTTGGGAAGATAACCTGCAAATTTGGGATATGGCTGCTGGAATACTGATGGTTCGTGAAGCAGGTGGTTTTGTCACCGATAAAGAAGGCGGTAGCGATATATTCCGCAAAAAAAATATCATTGCCGGCAATGAACACATTCGCCTAAAATTAGAAAAAACCCTCAAAAAAGGCATTTAAGCCTAAAAAAATCCAGCAGATTACCTCAGCCAAGCAGATCGCAAAGCGGAAAAAATTATTTTAAATGAATTAAGCAAAGCGCACCCCAAATTTGGTTTTCTGATGGAAGAGTCAGAAGAAATCACTGGAGAAGATTCACAACACCGTTTTATTGTTGACCCTTTGAGATGGCACCACAAATTTTCTCCATGGCATTCCTTTTTTTGCTGTTTCCATTGCCTTAGAAAGCCAAGGAAAAATCGTTGGTGGTGTCATTTACAATCCCGTGAGTGATGAACTCTTCACCGCAGAACGCGGGTATGGTGCTTTTTTCAATAACCGACGCTGTCGCGTTTCTGCTCGACGCAGACTGGAAGATTGTGTCATTGCTACAAGCATGCCTCATTTTGGTCAACCAAATCATGGAACCTATCTTATTGAATTACGTAATGTGATGATGGAAGTTGCTGGATTGCGCCGTTTTGGCGCTGCTGCTCTTGATTTAGCTTATGTTGCTTCTGGCAGAACCGATGGCTTTTGGGAAGATAACCTGCACATTTTTGATAAAACTACCAGCATACTGATGCTTCGCGAAGCCGGTGTTTTTGTCACTAATAAAGAAGGCGGTAGCGATATATTCCGCAAAAAAACATCATTGCCGGAAATGAACACATTCGCATCAAACTATAAAAAACTTCAAAAAAGCATTTAATTCTTACAGTTTTTTACAAAACCCTTAGAACCTTAAACAAACACATGAAGAAAGAGTTTTTAATTTTCTTTCAAATAACGATAGGAAATAACTGATTAGATAGTGACAAAAAACATCACCACGAACAAAAAATGTACTTGCTATAAGCCCCCACAAAAGCAATCCCCAATAGCTTACCTTATTGACGTTTCTGTTATTCAAATTCCCCTGCAAACAAACTGAAAAAGGCAATAAAAACAAATCCCATCATAACAAACGCCCCAAAAAGCAATTATCGAACCTGAGGCAAAAACCTCTCCTACTTCTCTTGAGAGATCACTCTTACACTGCGCGCAAAAACTTGACTCTAGAAGAGCCCACTCTCTCCTTTTTGGTAAGAGCTGCTCTACATTACTCTCACTGCTTATCAATATGTTTCACCACCGCGTGTGATAACAGAGGTTTCAGTAAATTCACCGATTCATACAATTGTTATCAGCTTCTCCTTCTTTTCAGCATTATTCTAAAGTATGTATCAAATAGGCATAAGATTTATTGCACTTCAAATAGTTATTTGCGAGAACCGCTGCCTGTATTTCATTCTCAAACTGTTCTTTATTTTTATCAATAGCCTCTTCCAGCACCTTTACCTTCTCATCCCCAAAGATAACTTGTAATTTTGTTTGTGTGGTAAGCTTCTCCCAAAAAATCAACCGGTTATCGCATTTCTCATTTGATGATTTCATCCACTCTTTAACGCCTAATTTGTAAGCTTCTTCAAATGTTGGTATCTTTTCATCAAGGACTAGGTCTTTTTTCTCTTCTTTATCTCTCTCTTTACAAACCTCCATTGCCCTTTCAACCGTAGAGTAACAACAACTTTTATCAAAGGCAATATATCCTTCTTTCACCGTATCAATAAGCATCTTATAGTAAATGAAAGTTTCTCTTGCCGCCTTATAATCACTGGAAACATCATACAATAAGGATAGAAGCTCTCTTTTACAAATGCATAGTACACTACTGTCACCAGGCATACTCCCAAATCCTCCCAGTTTTTTTAGCGTTTCATATTCAGTATATTTAGGTATGTCTTCAAAGTAAATTTCCAGAGATGCTAAGTCACGATAGAACCCTGAAGCTTTATCTTTTTGTTGCTGTTCGTATTCAGCTGTAATCATATCATCAATCATATATAACCACCAATGAAACAACAGCATTGTAGGCTTATAGCGCTTTTTTTTCGTCAAAGGGTCCACAAACTTTCGTAATGTGACACCATTCTGTCTCATGAATCGCACAACTTTAGGATAAGTTTCTTTAAAAATTGGACGCATCATTAATTCATTTATTCTTTCGATGTGCTCAGCAGTAAATTCTACTTCCAGCGCCTTTTCATAGAGAAAAAATATATCTACATATCCTTGAGCACAAATATCTTGTACCATTGGATGCTGCTGTTTTTTAGATTCATAAGATTCAGAAATGTATCCAATTTTTTTTATCTCTAATATACTCCTTTCCCATTCCTTTACTTCTTCATCCCATTGTTTAATCCATTTTGGCGATATTTTTTGAGTTTTTTTAACAAGCCTTTGTTCCCATTGTGCAATAATATCTTGGTATATCGCGCACTCTCGATCTTTTAGCTGCCATAATTTCTCATATTGCTCAAGTTGTTCACTTAATTGCTTTTTCTGATAATTTGCTAACCAAAGACTATAGATTATGCTCCCTATTATAACTATTCCTACTATAACTATGAAAGTATCGTGATCACTCATTCTTGCTTTCTTTTATTCTCACCAGTATTTAACGCAGCTCTTTTATCGATCCCTCGATATTGTATCAATATGTATATAATTGATTCAGGATTTGCTATATATTCTATTTTTATGAAAAAAATAAACAAAATATAGATATTTTTATTGGTAAAATAAAACAATTTGTATTTAATTGTACTGCTCTAATGATTTATGCACTTTTAAGAAGAGCTTTATAATTCTTAAAATGCACTCCCACAATATTGGTTCAAAGTACTCAAAAGCCTAACACAGCAAAACATGGCTGCGTGCTCACCTTGTTTTATAAAATTGATAAAAAGCGTCTTTCTACTCATTTATCGGCTCTTTTTTAGTAAAGCGACATCATCATACACTTTCCTAATCCCCTCAATATTACTACAGCCCCTAAAACTTGAGACGCTTCATGAAGAAGACTTATTCTTTCTTTAAGTATTTTTACTTCACGCAATCTTCCCTGCTTGGTATATGCAAGAGACATGGTTTTGACTAATGCAACATAATCAAATTTGAAACGAGAAATTCCATGTAAGATCTTTCATGAAAAACAATGAGTTATCATTATAAATCAACGTGACAGTGCTGTTATGAAGAGAACTCCTCGCTCATCTTAATAGTCCATAGCGATTTAACTGGATATCGTTTTACATTCTATACACAGAAGTGTCTTTATAAAAATACTTCATCTCAGGCAAAAAAAGAACAGCCCGTTAAAAAAGAAAAACACCTCAATGCTTGCTTTTCTTTTTTCCATGAGAGATTTAAATTGATAAGCCTGTCTGAAAAGAATACTGTTTATGCCCTTAAAGATACTGCTCTTGTATCAAGATCACTTACTCAGATGAAAATTGCAGTTGAGCCAAATGCGCATAAACATTATTTTTTATAATGAGTTGTGTGTTCCTTCTTCCACAAAAGCGCCTTTATCCATCACGAGAATACGATCTGCTTTTAAAATTGTTGCCAAACGATGTGCAATGACCAGGATTTAGGATTTTGCATCAATCCTTCTAAGGTATCTTGCACCAACTTTTCACTGTTTGCATCTAAAGCAAATCTTGCTTCATCAAGTGGCAACATTTTGATTTATAATAATAATTCATTGTCTTGTATGTTGAATGAGAATCCCGAATACCGTAGGATTCTCTCATTTCAAACCATGTTCCATGGTGAACCAATCAAAACCATGTCTTTTGCACGTACCAAGCGGAGAAAGCCCGCGTGAATAAAAAACTATTAAGAAAGAACTTAAAATGCCTATAATAAATTATCTCAAGTGCCAAGGGCTGTAGCAACATCCACGAGTTGGCAAATATAATGACGGTGCCAGCTTGCAACAAGAGGGCTGCATTTCTTAAAAAATGCGTTGTTTTTGCCCCCCAGAAAGCATGGTACCACGTTCTTCTACTTGCGTATCCAAGCCATCTGGTAAAGCTTGAATAAATTCAAATACATTGGCAGCTTTAGAAGCGGCAAAAATTTCCTCTCCATGGGTATGTTCAGTTCCAAAAAAAGAAGAAAAGTTTACAATTATTTTATTTCAAGTCTTTATACTCTAGGGAAGAAAGGATTTATGCATATATTCAAAATGATTTTTGAATATAAAAACGCAACCACAATGATTTATAAGTGTTTAAGACCCATCTGTTTATGTCGGATGCGTTTTTGAATTAATATTTAAAGTGCACTCTTTGATAGGATAAAAATCCATCCATTTGCAATCGATTTGTTTAAAACCTTTGTACCCCATAAAAGGAGGCTTTTACATGCCAATATTACCAAAACGATTTTTGAATTTAGAAAGACGACCACCACGATCTACGAGTGTTTGGGAGCCACCTGTCCATGCCGGATGCGTTCTTGGATCAATATCTAGATTAAGAGTATCGCCTTCTTTCCCCCAAGTAGAGCGCGTCGTATATTGGGTTCCATCCGTCATAACAACGGTAATTTTGTGATAGTTGGGGTGAATATTCGCTTTCATGCGTCAAACCTTTTGCGTTTATAGAATGAAATAGCACTTGCTTGTTTTTTTAAGTGCACTTCCTTTGTCTTTTTGATACATTGATTTAAAGTATTTATTTCTATAACTGAGCACGCATCAAAAAACAAGTGTTCAAGATACATCATTGTATCAAGTGTTACAAATCCAATACAGTGAGCAAAATTTTATGACATTACGTTCTCGTTCAGAAAAATCGACAAAGTCTTCCCCTAAAAAATCTTCATTCTCTTCGCTTGCAATTTTTGTTCCCTATATTTTGCGCTATCGTTGGTTGTTTATCTTTGCTTTTCTAGCATTATCTGTTGCTGCTCTTGTCACATTAGCTTTGCCTGTGGCTATCCGCCAAATGTTTGATCATGGGTTTTCTACTTCAAGCCATGGACATATTAATTTTTACTTTGGAATTTTGTTTATCTTAGCCTTGTTTCTCGCATTTGCTTCAGCAGCCCGTTATTACTGTGTTATCACCTTAGGAGAACGGATTGTTGCCGATTTACGGCGTGATGTGTTTGTCCATATTATGAAACTTTCTCCTGCTTTTTTTGATCGATCACATTCAGGAGAGATTGTTTCAAGGCTTCTAACAGATACCACACAAATAAAATTAGCTGTGGGCTCTACCGCCTCTACCGCATTGCGTCAGCTGATTATCGTGATCGGAGCCGTCGTAATGATGGTGATCACCAATGCTAAATTGTCTTTGTTGGTTTTAGCGGCTATTCCTGTTGTGGCCATTCCCTTGGTAGTCTTTGGACGTAAAGTTCGCTCTCGTACCCGCGCGGCGCAAGATCGTCTCGCAGATGCCAATGCTGTTGCTACAGAGCAGGTAAGTGCTATTCGCACTGTGCAAGCTTTTACCGCTGAAAAACTCGTTACAATACGTTTTTCACAATTGATAGAACGTGCTTTTCAAACAGCACGTGCTTCTGTAATCTTGCGCTCCTTTTTTACGGGGTTTGCAATTTTTTTGGTTTTTAGCAGTGTGGTTGCTGTTTTATGGATTGGATCGCGTGATGTTTTGAATGGAACGATGACAGGAGGGACATTAGGGCAATTTGTCCTTTATGCGGTTTTTGGAGCTTCTACTTTTGCGCAATTATCGGAACTGGGAGCAGAATTAATCCAAGCAGCAGGCGCTGCTGAACGGCTTGCCGAATTGTTACAAGAACAACCTACTATTGTAGCTCCTAAAAATGCTTTATCATTAGAGCAACCTGTTCGAGGTGAACTTGTTTTTGATCAGGTTGATTTTACCTATCCTTCTAGACCACAAGAGAAGGTTTTACGCTCGCTTTCATTTTCTGTAAAAGCAGGCGAAACGGTTGCTTTTGTTGGGGCTTCCGGAGCAGGAAAAAGCAGCATTTTTTCTTTGATCCTTCGTTTTTATGATCCGACAAATGGAACAATTCGGTTGGATGGCATAGAAATTAATCGCCTTTCTTTACAAGATTTACGCAGTGCAATTTCCTATGTTCCACAAGATGTTGCTATTTTTGATGGAACATTGCGTGATAATATTATTTTTGGAACTGAAAATACCCATGAAGAAGAAATCCTTGCTGCTGCTAAAACGGCTAATGCACTTGAATTTATTCAAGCTTTACCAGATGGCTTGGATACGCAAGTAGGAGAACGCGGTACCATGCTTTCTGGGGGACAAAAACAACGCATTGGTATTGCGCGGGCAATTTTAAGAAATGCACCCCTGTTGCTGCTTGATGAAGCAACATCTGCTTTAGATGCAAACAGTGAAAAGTTGGTGCAAGACGCCTTAGAAGGGTTGATGCAAAACCGCACAACCTTGGTCATTGCACATCGTTTGGCAACAATTTTAAAAGCAGATCGCATTCTTGTTATGGATAAAGGCGCCCTTGTGGAAGAAGGAACCCATGCCGAACTTGTGGCAAAAAATGGCGTTTATGCTTACCTCGCAAAATTGCAATTTTCACCCGAATAAGTAATCTTGATACAAGAGCAATATCTTTAAGGGCATAAACAGCACTTTTTTCAGACAGGCTTATCAATTTAAATCTCTCATGGAAAAAAGAAAAGCAAGCATTGAGATGTTTTTCTTTTTTAACGGGCTGTTCTTTTTTCTGCGCAAGATGGAGTATTTTTATAAAGACACTTCTGTGTACAGAATATAAAATAATACCCAGTTAAATCTCTATGGGCTATTAAGATGTGCAAGGAGTTCTCTTCATAACAGCACTGTCACGTTGATTTATAATGACAATTCATTGTTTTTCATGACAGATCATGAATACCATAGGATTTTCTCATGTCAAACCCTCATAGTGAGTCAAACAAAATCTCTTGGCTTGCTCATCACAAGCAGAGTTGGCGTGTGAAGTGAAACGGTACAAGAAAGGAATAAAATACCTCTCTTGCCCCTTTACGTTCTAAGGGCTGTCAAAACATTGGGGCGCTGACAAAAGAGTATACGCTGGCAAAGAGTATAATGGTGCTCGCTTGCTGAAACCCTTACGCGGCTCACTTGATAGGCTCTAGGGACACAAGCACTACCCTAAAGACTGACCACACTCTTTAAAAAAACTGAATATGAAAATTTTTTCATGCCCTCTCTCACCGCTCTAAACAATAGTGTTTACCGAAAATCATGACAAATTGTAATTCACAAATACGCTTCTCTCTATTGCAAGAATATCCTTTTATTCTCTTTCAAACACACGAACACTTTTTGAATATTGTTTGCAGATTCATATTATTGAAAAAGAGCAAAGACTTTTTTAGCACTTTTGGGCTTCTTATAACTTTGTGAGAGCACATGAGCAACAGCTTTTATAATAAACCGGCTTTTGGCAAAATTGTAAAATTTTATCAAATTTATTGTTTGTAAATATCACCACGATCACTGTTCTGCTCTTGCAGACACCGCAACCTCAAAACACCGTTCTCTTTGCTCATAAATTGTCTCTCCAGCTCTCTCTTTCAGGCATAGCCCATAAAAATAAGGATAGAGTACTTCGATTGAACACCATCTTCTCACCCCCTCCAAGCCCCATATATTTTACAGCCCTCAACTTTATAGCACCCCCTATCATGCTTTAAGAAGGCACATTAACGATGATAAGAACATATACAAAGAAGATACATCTTTAGGGTATTTATGTTTAAAAGCTTGCACTAAATCATAATTTTTTTGTATAGCGAGCCAAGCATATGCAGAACTGACACCCTAACCATTTCAAACCATTCAACTGTTTCAGGAACAGATAAGCCAAGTTTTACGATTATATCTTCAACCACGAATTCACCAAAATGCAGCGGTTTTTCCATCATTTTTTAGCGCTCCCTCTTCAGTGATCCTCTAGATAATTAACTCATTCAGCATCTATACCAGAAAAGCGAAATATTACATGCTAATTTTCCTTTACATTCATTAGCCAAGCCCCCTCAAAATGACCTTTTAGTGAATAGAGCTAAAAGGATAAGTCTTCAAAACCATTTGGTGAGATAGCTATATCAAGAGCACCTAAAATACGCCTTAGTTTCTAAGATAGGCAACTTCCCCCCTTTATCGTATCAGTCTTGTAGAACTTTAAACCCTTTATCTTCAAATCAAAAAATCATAATTGGATTATATTGCATAAAGATGCTTTTTCTCATTTTTCCATTTAACACACGATAAGTTACCATTTAGGCACGATGAGAAGCTTTCCCCTTATATCATACATGAGAAAAACAAAATAAGCCGTTTGAGTGTCTTAAGGTCAAGGATGCCGTTAGGCGCACCGCCCTTGTAAAGGGTTGCCTTGAGGCTTAAGGACCCAAGGCTTGTTAGTCCCTTCATTAAAAGCGGGTTTGATGTTATGATTTTGGAGAGCGATTATTAAGAATTTGAGAGGCAGACAGCCTCTCATTTTTATTTGTATGCAAACGAATTGCACTCTATTTATTCAGGGAGAATAAGAACATACCCAGGAGGTGCTAAACGGAACAAGAGAGCGTCGTAACCCCACATAGCATACATGCAGCAAATAGAAAAAACGCCTTCACCAATTGCTAAGATTAATGTGAGCGATATACCGGCTTCATCTGCTGTTGCTTCGCGGCGTTGTAAGTAGTATCCGACAAAAAAGAAAAAGCACGCTAATCCACTCGCACCCGAAAAGAAGCTTAGTATGGCATGAACCGGTCCACGTATGTTGAACAGGATAAGAAAAATTGTGAAAGTAAATACTGCAAAGATCCCTTCGAATACCCCACGCACCATATTGCACAATTTTCGCATCATAATTGCAGAAAAGCTCTGTTCTGCGTATCGATTTTTTCTTTTGATGCTTGTATTCTTAGAAGATATACTGTTATTTTTAGAAGATATACCGTCCACAACTCCCCCCCCGTTTTAAGCCAAGATGCTATGAAGTTAGACATTTGTAATTATATCATCAAAAAATACAAGAAAAATTTATCCATTTTAACGAAAAAATAGGTGTTTTATTGAGGTGCAAATCTATTTTCTTTCGCAAGAGTTATTCAATTCGTTCGCCAATAGAAAAACTACCCCCATTGAAGAGGAAGCTATCCTGACGCAGAAAAGCTTCATAAGCTGTATTCCAATCCGCTCAGAAATCGCAACTCTCTAATCTACCCGCTTAATCCACCTTTGAAACTGCAATCAAATAAATTCTGCTGATGACAAGTAATGATAACATGAAAAAGAAAAAATATCATAATATCAAACTCTTCAATACAGTATGAGCTTTATGATTTTCACGCAAAAAGTAAGTACCCACCCATGAACGACACCATACTAAAGTGCTGTGCATTCACAAATTTCCTAGCATTGTCTCCCCTTCTCGAAATTGCACCTCTCCCGCAATTTTATCTCTTGATAGCACCCATTAAAGACTTTTAAAAGGTCCAAGGAAAAAACTCTCTGAGAAAGCTTTCAAGCCTAAAATGCCCCCGCCATTTTTATCATGATGAGGGCACAAAAAATCACGCAGAAATATGAAAAATCTCTCCGCATTTAAAAACAGAGCTTGTGCTTCAAGCGCACGCTTTTTCTTGTTCTTTTGTCCATTGTCCCAAAGCCGCAAGATGATTCATCCGAGCCCGATGACGAAATGCCTTCTGTGCAACAGCAATATTCTCATCTTTTCCTGCCCATGCTTTTAAGGCAGCTGCTTGCAATGCGCGTCCATAGGAAAAGGTCAATTTCCAAGGCAATACGCCCAAAGAATTCATAGCAGATAAATGCGCCGTTGCTTCCTGATCAGACTGCCCTCCAGAAAGAAAAGCAATTCCTGGAACAGCAGCAGGAACAGTTTGTTTAAGCACTTGGACGGTCTTTTCAGCAACTTCTTCAACAGAAGCCTTGCGAGCATCCTTTCCATCAATCACCATATTGGGCTTTAAAATCATCCCCTCCAAAAGAACACGAGCTTCAAACAATTCTTTAAAGACAGCTTGCAAAACAGTGCGTGTCACCTCAAAGCAGCGTGTGATTGAATGCCCACACGATGATCCATCCATCAACACTTCCGGCTCAACAATGGGCACAATATTGAACTCCTGACATAAGGCAGCATAGCGTGCAAGAGCTTGTGCATTTTGTCTTATGGCGCCTCTTGTTGGCAAAGTGTATTCATCAATAGCAATTACCGCACGCCATTTAGCAAAACGTGCTCCCAAAGCATAATAATCTTTTAGCCGCTCACGAAGACCATCCAACCCTTCGGTAATTGTCTCTTGGGGAAAAGCAGCCAAGGGTTTTGCACCGGTATCAACTTTAATGCCTGGCAAAGCGCCTGAATCCCGAATAAGATCCGTCAACATTTTCCCAGTTGATGCTTTTTGCCGAATGGTTTCATCAAATAAAATAACCCCAGAGATGGCGTTTTCCATCGCTTCTTTTGTACTAAAAAGCATTTCACGATAAGCACGGCGCTTATCTTCATTGGATTCAACACCAATGCTTTCAAAACGCTTTCCAATGGTCGCCGTACTTTCATCTGCCGCCAAAATACCTTTACCCGCATGCACCAAAGCAAGTGCAATATCTTCAAGCCGTTCATTCATAAAAAAATTCCTCTTTATTTTGTCTTAATTTCTAAAAATGCGCAACACTATCAAAACACTCTACACGACCGTATAGTTTTTCTTTAACCTTCCCCTTCAAAGAAGCCCTTTAAGCCTGCATGAGGGCAAGAATACCAGGAAGAGTCTTTCCTTCCATCCATTCCAAAAAAGCTCCTCCAGCAGTCGAAAGATAAGTAAAATCATTGGCAACACCGGCATGATTAAGGGCAAAAACCGTATCGCCCCCTCCGGCAATTGAAACCAACTTTCCCGTCAAACTACGTTCTGCTGCATGGTGTGCAACGGCAATGGTTCCCTTATCAAAAGGAGACATCTCAAAAACACCAAGGGGTCCATTCCACACAAGAGTAGCAGCTTCATCTATCGCAGCATTGATATGCGCAATAGAGCGCGTCCCAATATCCAATATCATGCCATCTTGTGGAATATCTTCAATGTCATAAAGACGATGCGGTGCATCTTTTTCAAAACGAAATCCCACAACAGCATCCTGAGGGAGCAGAAGCGTACAGTGACACTCTCGCGCTTTTTTAATAATTTTTTTTATCGTTTCCATCAATGCATGTTCACACAGTGATTTCCCTACATGGATACCTTGCGCTGCTAAAAAACTGTTAGCCATCCCCCCACCAATAATTAAGGAGTCAACTTTTTCCACCAAATGATTGAGCACAAAAAGCTTACTAGAAACCTTTGCTCCTCCCACAAGGGCAACCACAGGACGTGCTGGATTGCCAAGTCCTTTTTCTAATGCCTGCAATTCACCTTGCAAAGAGCGTCCTGCATAAGAAGGCAACAAATGCGTTATTCCCTCCACCGAAGCATGGGCACGATGAGAAACTGAAAAAGCATCATTAACATAGAGATCTCCATTATGAGCCAAAGCTTCTGCAAAAGAACAATCATTCTTTTCTTCACCAGCATAAAAACGAACATTTTCAAGCAGTAAAACACCACCATTTTGTAATGACTCAACTGCAACCTGCACCGCCGAACCGATACAGTCCGGAGCAAAAGCAACCGGCTGATTAATGATCTTTTCCAGCACTTGCACAACAGGACGGAGTGAAAACTCTTGCTCTACCTTTCCTTTAGGGCGACCACAATGAGAAAGCAGAATAAGTTTAGCACCACGCTTTTGCAGCTCAACGAGTGTCTCTTTATGTCGTACAAGACGGGTCTCATCGCATACCTTACCTTGCGCCATAGGAACATTAAAATCTACGCGCACCAGAACACGTTTACCCAAAACATCAACATCATCAAGTGTACGAAACCCCATCACTGCTTCCTCTTCACTTTCCATTGTTTCAAATAAAAACGCATCCAACAACCCTGCCCACTTTTCTTTCCACTTATCCCCCTCTTTGCTTTTACAAGAGATCCACGACAGCCTATCTCTCACCCTTTGCTTAATAAAAATCCAAAGCTTTTATCGTCAAATGTACAAAAGCCCACCATTGCTCTTAATCTTCATATTCCATTGTGGCAAACAAATGCATTGGCTCAACTTGATCTCTATTAAAGCTTCCTTTTACTTCTAGGAAAAAGAGTTTACATCTCCTGTTTTCTAACGTTTTCTCAAAAGGTATCTCGTTCAGATCTTACTTTTTCAAAGTTTACTCTTTCATGCATCTTTTAAAAGCACGTATTGACACAGTATTAAAACAAAACACATCATCAATTTTTCAATAGCCTCTTCTCTCTAGCGCATGAGAACAACAGCCTCTAACTGTTTTTCTCAAAATTGCACAAAAATGAGACTTTTCCCTATAAAAAGAGGACCCTGAGGTCCTCTTATATTGTCTTAGCAAAAGCCACAGCCGTATCACTCATACGGTTAGAAAAGCCCCATTCATTATCATACCAAACCAGAACGCGACAGAGCTTACCATCAATCACTTTGGTTTGATCATTGTGGAAAATAGCTGAATGAGGATTATGATTAAAATCACAACTCACGAGTTTCTCTTCTGTAGTGTCCAAAACACCCTTCAAAGAACCTTGTGCAGCAGTAGCAATAGCTGTATTAATTTCTTCGATTGTTGTGGAACGCTTAGCGATAAATGTCAAATCAACCACAGAAACATTAGGGGTCGGAACACGAATCGATACACCATCAAGCAATCCCTTTAATTCTGGCAAAACCAATCCCACAGCTTTTGCCGCTCCTGTTGAGGTAGGAATCATAGAAAGAGCTGCCGCACGTGCACGATAAAGGTCCCGATGCATTGTATCCAATACAGGTTGATCACCCGTATAAGAATGGATTGTTGTCATAAAGCCCTTTTCAATGCCCACCGTGTTGTGTAAAACTTGTGCAACAGGCGCCAAACAATTGGTTGTACAAGAAGCATTTGAAACAACGCGATGCTCGCTGCTTAAAGATTGATGATTAACCCCATAGACGACCGTAAGATCTGCTCCTTCAGAAGGCGCAGAAATAAGAACACGCTTTGCCCCCGCATCTAAATGAGCACTTGCTTTATCACGCGCAGTAAAAATACCCGTACATTCCAAAGCAATATCGATATCCAAATCTTTCCAAGGCAATTGAGCAGGATCACGCTCTGCGCATACCTTTATTAAACCACCTCCCACATCAATAGCATCCCCTACCACCTTAACGATCCCAGGAAAACGCCCATGAACTGAATCATAGCGTAATAAATGGGCATTTGTTTCCACCGATCCCAAATCATTAATTGCAACCACTTCAACATCTTGTCGTCCACTTTCCACAAGTGCACGTAAAATATTGCGACCAATACGACCAAACCCATTAATTGCAACACGAACTGTCATTTCACATGTTTCCTCATCAATTTTTAAAAGCACAACATTTAAAACACAATAAATGGGTATTTCACCAATCCAAAATCATTAATTCCCACAATGTCAATATCTTGATCACTCACTCACTTATCCACAATAATGCACAAGATCATCCACAATACTGCACAGAATATGATGCCCTACAATCACCCCATTCATGACAACACAAGCTGTCACTTTGTCTTTTCCTCTTTGATCTTTTCCAGCCCTTTTTCAACGGTGGCAACAACATTTTCCCAAGTAATACCAAAATGCGCATAAAGGGCATCAATTGTTCCACTTGCCCCAAAGCCCTCCATACCAATAAACACACCATCACAGCCAATAAAACGGTCCCATCCTTGGGCGACAGCAGCTTCAATGGCAACTTTAATCGGTGCATCTCCAATGAGAGCACGCTGATAGGAGAGAGATTGTTGAGAAAAAAGTTCAAAACAAGGCACAGAAACCACACGCGTTGGGATGCCTTTTTCTTCTAACACCGCATGTGCTTCCACTGCAATTTGCAATTCTGAACCAGAAGCAAACAGCGTCACTTGTGCATCATCGCTAGCTGTTAGAAATTCATAAGCACCAAGCATACAGAGATTTTCTTCTTCATACTCTTGACGCAAAAGCGGTAGATTTTGTCGACTTAAAGCCAAGGTAGAAGGCGTCCCGCATGCTTTCAAAGCCAATTGCCAACACTCGACTGTCTCCATAGCATCGGCAGGACGGAACACAAAATGATTAGGCATTGCACGCAGGCAAGCCAAATGCTCTACGGGTTGATGGGTCGGACCATCCTCACCAAGACCAATAGAATCATGAGTCATGACATAAATCACCCGCAACCCCATGAGAGAAGACAAACGCATAGCAGGACGCATATAATCAGAAAAGCATAAAAAGGTTCCCCCATAAGGAATAAAGCCGCCATAAAGGGCAAGACCATTCATCACAGCTCCCATTGCATGTTCGCGAATTCCATAATGCAGATAGCGCCCTGAAAAATCTTCAGCAGAGATACTTTTCATCTGGCTACTTTTTGTATTATTAGATCCGGTTAAATCAGCCGAACCACCAATAGTCTCAACAACGACTTCATTGATCACTTCAAGAGCCATTTCCGAAGCTTTACGCGTAGCAACAACGGGGCGCTCTTCAACCAATTTCTGTTTATAAGTATCAATAGCGCCATCAAATCCGCCCACGAGATCGCCCCGCATCAATCTTTCAAACTCCACACGCTCTGAGACAGGAAGATCAGCAAATTTTTCTTCCCATTTTTGGCGTTTTTTAGCAGCATTGAGACTAGCCAAGCGCCAATTATCGAGAATATCGGCTGGAATAACGAAAGGCTCAGCATCCCACCCTAACGCGATACGGGTTTCAGTGATTTCTCGTGCGCCCAAAGGGGCTCCGTGAACTTTATTGGTACCCGCTTTATTGGGTGCTCCAAAGCCAATTGTTGTTTTACAAGCGATCAAAGTTGGTTTATCGGAATTTTGTGCCGCCTCAATAGCCCGCGCAATTGCTGCTTGATCATGCCCATTGACTTTATGTGTCTCCCAACCAGATGCCTTAAAACGCGCAATCTGATCTGTACTGTCAGCAAGGGAAATCTCTCCATCGATAGAAATATTATTATCGTCCCACAACACAATAAGCTTATTGAGTTTCAAATGACCAGCAAGGGAAAGTGCTTCTTGAGATATCCCTTCCATAAGGCATCCATCGCCCACCAACGCATAAGTGTAATGGTTGATAAGATCACCAAAACGAGCATTTTGCAAACGCTCTCCAAGAGCCATCCCCACAGCATTAGCCAACCCTTGTCCAAGAGGACCAGTCGTTGTTTCGATTCCTGCCACATGCCCATATTCTGGATGCCCAGCAAGCTTTGCTCCTAATTGGCGAAAATTTTTGAGATCTTCAATGCCAATATCTTCATAACCAGAAAGATACAAGAGAGCATAAAGCAACATAGACCCATGTCCTGCTGATAACACAAAACGATCACGGTTAGGCCAGCGAGGTTTTTTGGGGTCATGAGCAAGGAATCTTGTATAAAGAACCGTAGCAATATCGGCTGCTCCCATTGGCAAGCCCGGATGACCAGAATTTGCTTTTTCAATCGCATCAATAGCAAGAAAACGGATAGCATTGGCCATCTGATTCTGTTGGTGGGTGTTTGTCATGAATACTCGACCATTTCGTTAAATACGTTATTCTGTTGCTTTTTCCGTATTCTCTTAAAATTCTCAAGAAATACTATTTTCTAACCATTAGCGTGAGACTTTTTGCCACCACTTCAATAATATTAATAACATTCCCCTCACGCGTTCTGTATATCCATGTCATTTATGCCAATACGCGCAAAAAATCCAGCTTTTAATTTATATCTATCCCCTGCTTTGCTTGCTAAAATATCCTACATACTTAAAAATAAAATGCACACAACACAAGAGTGAAAGTGATTCGTTTTTGCATAACACATTGATAAAGGATACAATTACCCAAAGGATAAAAGCAATGAACCAAGAGACTACAGTTCTACAAGATGCTTTAGAGCACCTAGAAAAGGCACTTAGAACTTTAGAGATCACCATAATAAACCGCAATGCCGTTATTGATAAAAATAACGAATGGGAAGAAGAAATCCAACGAATGAATGCTGACCGCAGCCATCTTGCCCAAGCGCTTGACAAAGCTGAAGCCCAAATTGAACGCTTAGAGTCCGTAAACAAAGAAGTTTCCAAACGTCTTATTAAAGCAATGGAAACAATTCGTGTTGTCATTGATAGATAAAGGTTTGAATGTATGGAAACTGTTTCCGTTACCATTGATGGTAAAGTTTATCGCATGGCTTGTGACAAAGGACAAGAACGTCGTCTTATTGCGCTTGCTGCTCAATTGGATCAATATATCACACATTTAAAGAACAATTTTGGTGAAATTGGCGACCATCGTTTATCGGTTATGGCTGGCATAATGATTATTGATGAAATGGAAGAAATAAAACGAGAAAATAAAAAATTACAAGAAGACTACAATACTCTTTTACGACTCCACAACGAAAGAGACCGCACCATGGGGAAAATTATGCGTGACACCACACAACGCATTGAAAATCTCACCAACCAATTGCTCAAAGATGATCAAAACCGCACAAACCTTCAAGAACAAGAACAGGAACAGGAAGATTTCTAAAAGGTACATCAGCGCGTAATAAACCAGAGATTTGACTTGTCCGCCACATCTCACAGGATAAAAATTCTTAAACCCACACCAGTGTGTAAACAGTCTGGTTTTTTATAGGAAGGATTCCAGCTACTCACGACTTATGGGATTAACTTAAACCTCAACAAGAAAGCCCTACCCTGAATATTTCACCTCCGCACAAACGCTTCCTATATCAAGGAGACTGCCTTATATCACCACATTTCAAATGAGATGTCTTTTAACCGCGCAATAAGATAACAAAATCAACATCATTGTAAAAAAATCATATAAATGACAACAGCAACAAACAAATAAAGCACCCTTCGAAAAAAAGAGCTATATTCATGTTCCCTATGAATGCATGCCCAAAAATCCTTGCCCCTTAGATAATATCAAGCAGATTCAATATATATTAAAAAATAACCTTATCTATTATACCGTAAAACACCGCTATTTGATACTATAAGCACCATGGAGTCTTTGCACCTGAGATGTCCATCCGATGAAACCCACCGAAAAGAACCGTATCATTTATAAACCAGCGTGAATTAAGTATTTTCATCCTTTAGAGCAGGAAAAAAGTCAAACCCGAAGAGTATGTTAATCTCATACAACCTCAAACATCATAAACAACAATAATAGCTCTTGAAAACATCCTCTACCGCTATTTTTATCCTTATAACAAATAATCCATATTTCTCTCCCCACCCCTCAAAATCTCCAAGCTTAATAAAAGAAAGAGCAAGTCGGCATCATCATTATAGTCAGCCCTCAATATTGCGATAGCCCCCTTGGCTCGTAAAACGATTCATAAGAGGGACGCCTTTCTTGTACAGCTTTTTCCCATAAAACCCACCCGCTTGTGATGTACAAACAAAGAGTTATGATTAACAAAACATAAATAAATTTAAGAGAATCTTACGGAATTCGGGGTTCTAATTCAAGTTTAATAACGATAAATTATCATTATAAATCAATATGTTGCAAATGCTTCGACAAAGCATATTTTAAAAACACATTCACCCATCACTTTTTCTCATAACATACCAGTACGATTTTTTAGGCACATAATTTTAATTTTATTCAATTCTGTTTGCAAAAGTTTAAAATGGGAAAAATTTCAAGGCTCTTATCCAAAAAGCGAAAGAATGAACTCTCATTATCAATAAACATCTCGCTCGTATAAACATCAATAAAGCAATCCCCAATCTGTCTCAATGAAATAAAAGGGGGGCTCCCATTAAATGCCTACCGTAAAAGCAGTTTCCTCAGAACTAAAACAAAATCAACAGACAACATCACCGCATCTGCTTCCATCCCCAAACTGGACGACCTAATGCAACACCTTGCTATCTTACGATAGGAGATAAAAGAATAATGGGTCTATGGAGGCATTCACAAGAAGCGCACACCCGTTGTTTTTAAAGCCTGTTCAAAGGCGCATGAAAAAACACCATGCGTAAACGGCTCAAATCCCTTTCGTTCCATCTTGAGAGACAGAAGCAATACGCAAGAGATTTGTCGCACCGGGCGTTCCAAGAGGAACACCGGCTGTTACAAGGAAACGATCCCCTCCTTGGCAAAAGCCTTCCTGAAATGCAATGGCTGCTGCTCGATCAACCATATCTTCTAAATTGCGAGCATCTTGCGTGACCACACAATGAAGCCCCCAAACTAAAGCCAAACGCCTTGCTGTTTCCACAATGGGCGATAAAGCAATAATCGGTCTATTAGGGCGTTCACGAGAGGCGCGCACCCCCGTTGTTCCTGAAGCCGTATAGGCAACGATAGCGGATAGAGCAAGTGTTTCAGCAATCTGACGCGCAGCAAGAGAAATCGCATCCGTTCCTGTTGATTCTGGTGCTGGATGTTGTGCTCCAACCTGAGCGGCATAAGTGTGATCCTGTTCGATTTGTCGCGCGATTCGGTCCATCATAAGCACAGCTTCTTCAGGATAACGACCAGAAGCAGATTCAGCAGACAACATCACCGCATCTGTTCCTGCATAAACTGCTGTAGCAACATCCGACACTTCTGCGCGTGTGGGAACAGGAGATGTGATCATTGATTCGAGCATTTGTGTTGCCACCACAACCGGTTTTCCAGCTAAACGACAAGCTTTTATCAACTCCATCTGAAGTGCAGGGACCTTTTCCAGAGGCATTTCCACACCGAGATCACCCCGTGCAATCATAATACCATCGGAAATTTCAATAATCTTCTCTATATGCTCCAAGGCTTGAGGCTTTTCGATTTTAGCCATCAAAGACACCTTACTTTTCGTCAACTGACGCACCGCCATAATATCTTCTGGACGTTGAATAAAAGAAAGAGCAACCCAATCAACAGGCTGCTGTAAAAGAGCCTGAAGATCCTCCTTATCTTTTGACGTCATCGAATCAAAAGGCAAAATTGTATCGGGAAAACTGACACCCTTTCGATCAGAAATACGGCTACCAGCAACCACGCGACACTGTACAAAGTGATCATCACAAACTTGCGCACGCAGTTCCACCCTTCCATCATCAATCAACAACCGGTCCCCTGGTTTAACAGCCGAAAATACATCCTCATGAGGGAAAAAAACACGCTGCGCATCGCCAAGAACATCGCGATTATCTAATGTAAAGCTTTGCCCAACACGCAAATCTTCTTGCCCCTTAGCAAAACGCCCCACACGCAGTTTTGGCCCCTGAAGATCCACCAAAATACCAATGGGGCGTCGAACTGTTTTTTCAACTTCTCGTATAGACTCGACCAAATCACCCAGCATATCACGATCAGTATGGCTCATATTAAGACGAAAAACGTCTGCTCCTGCCCTAAAAAGCTTCTCAATCATCAAACGAGAAAAAGAAGAAGGACCAAGAGTCGCAATAATTTTTACTTTACGTGCACGTTTCACGGTGGAGAATTTCCTGAAAGAGAAGGTATAACTGAATTGTTTAACAAAGACTCATCCGTCAACTGTACCATCCAACTGGTTTGATTTCCGGTATCGATCTCTTTAAATTCAGCCTTTTGATATCCTCGAGGGAAACAATCATGAACCCCTTGAATAGTAAATTGGCTATCTTGCACACACATGGTCACAGAGCCTGCCCAGTTCCCTTTTTTTTGTGCCCCTTCCGCATAAAAATAATAAAACCGTGAAGCAAGGGGCCCCTCAATTAAAGTTTTACATTCCGTCACTGGTACCGTCCACCAGCCTTCGCTCACCCACCCTGAAAATGTACGATATCCAAGAGCAACCCCTACAGACTGTTGGGTTGTATTACAAACTCTAAAGTCAGCTTTTGCAAAAACAACAAGGGGAAACAAGAGCAAAATGCTCAAGAGAAAAACTTTTAATCCTTTCTGAAACACCCAATATCGCTTTTTTAAAATCACAAAACTTCCTCTATAATGCCAAATTCTCAAAACAAATTACACATTTCTTTTTTTAAAGCTTTTCAAATCTAAAACGTATATTTTTATATTTTTCTTTTTATAGCCCTTTTATCAATGCATATATCTTAAAAATTTTACAAAATATTTAAAGTCAATTTGTAAAAAAGCTGTGTAGCTTGATTTACTTTTTGTTTTCAAGCTTTTTTAACATAAATTCGTCGTCGAAAAACAACTTAAAATATATAACTTGGAGAAAAATACAATGAACGATACAGTAACCGATCAAACACACGCTATATCCGTAAACCAATTACGCTCTTTTATCGAACGTATTGAACGACTAGAAGAAGAGAAAAAAACCATTTCTGATGATATTAAAGACGTTTACACTGAACTTAAAGGCTCTGGTTTTGATAGTAAAGCTGTTCGAAGCATTATACGGCTGCGTAAAAAAGAAGAGCATGAAAGAATGGAAGAAGAAGCAATCATTGAACTTTATAAAAATGCGCTTGGTATGAATTAAAACCATTGATAACATTGGAAATTTTCTTAAGAAAAGAAAATACAAATGGCAAAAAATAAATGAATGTATAAAAATTTCACCCAACAATAAGCCGTTTGTGTAACTTGTAACGAGACTATCGGTCACAGAATACACAATATTGCAACAGCCCTCACATTTAAAAGGATTTATACAGAGAATTTTTATTCTTGTTCTTCAATAATTTTTATCCACATAAACCCTCACTTGTATGCCAACCTATGCCAACTCAGTTTGTGATGTGCAAGAGAGGTGTTTTTATGATTAAACATCAATAAATTTGAAATGAGAAAGTCTTCCGATATTGAGGACTCTCTTCAAATTGAAAAAAATGAATTATGATGATAAATCAATTTATTATCTACGCAAAGAAACATATGAAAGCGGTCAGCCGTTGAAATCCGCTAAACGAGAGTCTGAACTGTTTACAAAAGAAGAGGTGGTTAAGGATCTTCGTCTTTTAGGATAGGGAAAAGTGCAGCATATTTACACATTTGATAAAAAGACCCTTAACAAAACTTTATTCGAATCTATTAACGGACTCATAAAGATCATTGATTCGAGAGGTTAGAATGTGATCTCTCCATTTTCCAGAAATCATCAAATAGTCTTTGGCATAGCCTTCTTTTTCAAAATGAAGGCGTTTTAATAAACGTTCGCTTTTTATGTTCTCAGGTCTATAATTTGCCATCACTCTATGCAGATGATAAACATGAAAGATATGGCGTATTAGAGCCGATAAACTCTCAAACATGAGACCTTTGCCTTGTTATTTTTCATCAAGAGAAAAACCAAGATGACAGGCTTGAAAAACACCCCGAACCACATTTGTAAAATTCACAACACCGATGACTGTGTTTTCATTTTTTAATCGTACAGCATATCGGTATGCTTGTCCCTGTGCGCTTTCATAAGCAAATGCATTGGCTCGTGTTTCCCAAGCTGTTAGGCTGTGGTAACCATCAGATCTAACAGGTTCAAAAGGACGCAGATGATTCGCATTACGGAGGAAATAAGAAGACAGTTCAGCTGCATCTTCTAAACTGATCAATGTGGAAATTGTTCGCTTTGTTTTAATTGCCATCATTTTCTCCTCCTAGAAATGTTGCAATAACACGTTGATTTATCTTAACAAATCATCATTTTTAAACTTAAATTATAACATCAAATACAGTAAGCTTTCCTCATCACAACACTTCTTACGTTAGAATTAATGAGGATCATTTGCTTTTCCATCATAAGCGGGGTTGGTATGTTTAAAGCATAAGGTAAAGACAAGGGCATGTTTCTTATGAATGCTCTCAAATTCCAAGGGGCGCTATAGCAACACTAAGAGCGAGCAAAATATGCAATGGAACTGGCATATTTCCATATACGAAATTTTGAAAAAACTCACGGCAAAGGTAGTTTTGTTTCTTTGCCTTGTAAGCTCAGAGCATGTTTGTTTTGCGCTATCATATCACTGTCCCCCCATATACAAATCCTAATGACCATCGCCTTGAGATGCTATATGTTACAGTGCAATCTAAAAAGTCTCTGCCATAACTCATCAACAACACTGTTCCCGCTAAATCAGCCACAAACTCTTGTAACAAATTAAAGAAAAGCGATGATGCAATACGAATTAAAATGTTTAGATATTAATATCTGAAACATTACCGTGAACACGCTTCCATTTCTTCGCGTAAAATTTCAAGTTCTAACCATTCTTCTTCTTTTTGTGTGCAAGTATTTTTCTTTTTTTCCAACGTTGTTGATAAACGCTCAAAACGCTCTTTATCACTGCGATAAAGGGCTGGATCAGAGAGTTCTTGCTCAATTTTTTTGATTTCGTCCTGTAAAACAGCAATTTCTTCAGGCAATTTTTCCAATGCATAAACCTGCTTATAAGACAATTTACTTCGTGTTTTTTTCTCTCGCCCTATCAAGCTATGATCTATTGATGTATCCTGTTTTGAAAGCTCTCCCGCATGAGATTTTGAAGGTGCTTTACGCTGCGATAATTCTGTTCTTTTGCGTTGTAAGCGAAGAGCATGCTGGTTCTGCGCCATCATATCACTATAGCCGCCCGCATACAAAACCCAATGACCATCACCTTGAGGTGCCAACATATGCGTTACAGTACGATCTAAAAAGTCTCTGTCATGGCTGACCAACAATACTGTCCCCGCAAAATCAGCAATAAATTCTTGCAACAAATCCAAAGTTTCCATATCCAAATCATTGGTCGGTTCATCAAGAATCAAAAAGTTTGCAGGACGAGAAAGAAGTCGTGCAAGCATGAGGCGTGCTCTTTCTCCCCCTGAAAATTCTTTAAGGGGAGTGCGAGCTTGTTCCGGTAAAAATAAAAAGTCTTTCATATAAGAAACGACATGCCGCTCCAGCCCATTGATCACAAGAGTATCACCTCTTCCTCCCGTTAAATAATGCGCTAAAGTTTCTTCTTCATTTAAAATACGTTGCTGATCAAGCAATGCCATAGAGAGGTTATAGCCATGCCTCACCGTTCCACTATCCACGGCTTCTTGCCCAATTAATGCAGAAAGGAGCGTTGTCTTTCCGATTCCATTGGGTCCTACCAAACCGATTCGATCACCCCGCTGAATGCGCAAAGAGAAATCTTTCACGATAATGCGATCACCATAGGATTTTGAAATTTTCTTTGCTTCAAGCACCAATTGCCCAGAATCATGACTTTTTGCTGCTGTCAAAAGTGCATTTCCTGGCTGCCCTTTATAGGTTTGATGACGCTGTCTTAAGTCTTTTAATTCGCCTAAGCGCCGTACATTACGCTTACGCCGTGCGCTCACGCCATAACGCAACCATTGCTCTTCACGAGCAATTTGGCGCCCCAATTTATGCTGTTCGATGGCTTCTTCTTCCAGTGCTTTATCACGCCAATTTTCAAACTCAGAAAAACGCTTTTCCAGTCTTTTGGTTGTGCCACGATCAAGCCATACCGTTGACCGTGTAACATTTTCTAAAAATCGTCGATCATGGGAAATCACCACAATCGCTGAACGCAAAGAAGCCAAAACAGCTTCCAGCCATTCAATAGTTGGTAAATCAAGATGATTGGTTGGTTCATCTAAGAACAAAATATCGGGTTTTGCAGCAATGGCCCGTAACAATGAAACACGCCGCTTTTCGCCTCCCGAAAGCGTTTCCAATTTTTCCGTCCCAGAAAACCCTAAATTTGTGCGAAGCGTATTAATCCACTGAACATCAGATATATCATCCAGCCCCGCTTCCATATAAGCATTAATATCTTCAAATCCTGAACAATCCGGATTTTGTGAGACATAACGGAGCGTTACTCGCGGGTGGCGAAAAATTTCGCCACCATGAGGTTCTAATATTCCTGCGGCAATTTTTAATAAGGTCGACTTTCCACAACCATTACGGCCAACCAACGCAATACGCGCCCCCTGCTCAACCGATAAAGAAGCTTGATTGAGCAAAGGCGTTTTTCCAAAATTTAAGAAAATGCGGTCAAGCCGCAAAAGCGGCACCGCCATTAACGAACGCGGCGCGGACAAGGTGCTTGATACATCACCCCTCTTGCATCACGGTAAGCACACAATTGCCGTATAGGAACTCTTTGTCTACAAGGTGCTTGGTAAACATGCCCTCTACGACCACGATACGTGCACAATTGTGATGCCTGTCTTTGTTGTTTTCTTTGATTTGCAGCTGCACCTGTTACTGTTCCAGCCAAAGCACCAAATGCTGCACCGGTAAGTGCTGCTCCAGGCGTACTTCCAGCAATAGCAGTTCCAGCCAAAGCACCGATTGCTGCTCCTCCTACGCCGTAACGTGCAACGCGTTCATCATTTGTAGTACAAGCGACTGAACTGAAACCAATGGCTGCAACAACGGCCACTTTAAAAATTGATTTTAACATATCAAAACCTTTCCTTCTCAAGATCAATACATATATCGTTTATGTCGGCACTTCATCACTAGGCCCCCCCCTGCCTTATTCAAAATATATTGGAAGAGCTTTATGGAATAGGTACAGACACTAGCAATATAGCTTTTCCAGAACCTAAATGGCAAGAAAAGGTTCCACAAATACGGTTAGAAAGTGTTAAAGAAGAGCCAAATGACACATTTTTGTCACAAATTGGCCATTTTACTCCCTTAAGCGTTAAACCTTTTAAATCAGAAAAACCGATAAGACTAAACAAACACCCTTTAGGCAAATCATATGAACAAGGCTTTGGCAAAACCGGCCAACCTTCTTCCAAACCGCTTGTCAACAACACTGAAATACCCCTTTCAGCCATCATCAACGCTTGCGTCATATGAGAAAGGCTATGATCACTTCGCTCCCCTCCCAAAGCACCGCATAAAATAAGCTTTTTAGCACCCTTTTGCAGCGCTCTTTCACATGCCAGAGCACTATCTGTCATATCTTTATCAGAGGGAAAAACTTCACGCGGAACATGATTATATTGGCAGATTAAATTCTCATCTGATGAATCAAAATCTCCTAACCACAACTCAGGCGTTACATTAAGCGTTGCCGCATGACGCATACCACCATCCGCAGCAATCACCCGACTGTTTTGAATTTGATTAAGCAAACGATCAGTGATATGAACATCCCCATTTAATAATATCGTAAATGTTGTCATGCCATACTTTGCCTTTCACAAAATTTTCTTTACAGTGCATCTTTTTATAAGTGAGAGTCATTTTTTATAAACAAAAAGCATGATATAGCCAAACGAATCCTTATCCCTAATGCCTTTCTTAAAGAAACATACGATACAAAGATACAAATGCAATTTGCCAAATTACTCCGCAGAAATAATGTGCACCATGGTCCAACGCACCCCATTTTTCACCGCAATTTTCTTTTTCGCTCTTGCCTGTATAAAGCAACTTTCATAAGTCTAACGTTTCTCCTTTCGGCTTGTCATACACCACTTTCTCAAAATGATAGGCTTTCTTCCACTTCTTCTAAAACGATCAAACGTACCAACAACCACAATATCTATGTCACATTAAGCGCTCTGCAACACCCACGTATTTTGCAAATGTATGGTGGCGCTTATCATGATGCAAAACTTGAACACCTTTTAGCAAAGATTGTCCGTAAACTAGCAGTTGCATCCCATAGTTCTCATCAAAACTATTCTGTAACAATTTTAAACTCAGAAACTATCAATGCTTTTGCGCTCCCCAACGGCTCGATCTACATCACTCGTGGTATGCTGGCATTAGCCAATGATTCTTCAGAAGTTGCAGCCATTTTAGCCCATGAGATAGCACATATCAGAGCCAATCATGGCATTTTACGCCTGCAAAAAGAAGCCCAATTAAAGATGACCAATCACATGTCTTCACGTCTTCTTTCTTCTATTGGCAAAAAACTTCATAACCCTATGCAAAACAAGCAACAACTCGCGCAATTTTCCCGCAATCAAGAGCTGGAAGCTGACTCCCTTGCGCTCGAAATGCTCCAACAATCAGGATATGATCCTTTTGCTTCACCACGCTTTCTTCAAACAATGGAAGCCTATAGTGCTTTTCGTAATATCTCTGGCACCCAAAATGCCTCTCTAGATTTTTTAGCCTCCCACCCAACTACCCCTCAACGCATTCGGCTTGCGATAGAAAAAGCGCGTAAAATCAGTAAAGGGAATAGTAAAATATCCGATCATGATTCTTTTCTCAAAAGCATTGATGGCATAATTTTTGGAGGAGGCTTTTATACAGGTTTTGTACGAGGCAACCAATTTATTCACCCACAATTGCGCATAGCTTTTTCTGTTCCAAACAATTTTACAATAGAACATTCAGCACACACTGTTTGGGCCAGTGGACCAGATAAAATTGCGATTCGTTTTGATGCTATTCCACATCCTGCTGAAATATCTGCGAGTGATTATTTGAAAAGCGGCTGGATTATCGGTCTAGATCAATCATCTATCCGCCCCATCACAATTCAAGGGCTCCCCAATCAAGAATTTATGCGCCAAGAATCCCAAAGCCAAAGTTTACTTGGAGCGCGGGCCTATGCTACCAATGATCAATGGCAATTTGATGTGGTTGTCATTCCATTCAACAACCACATCTTTCGTTTTTTGACGGCCGCTCCATATAATTCTCGAAATTTTGCAGAGGTTGCCCAAAAAACGCTACAAAGCTTTCATTCTCTTTCATCTTCACAGTTAAAAAAATTGCAGCCCTTAAAAATCCGTGTTGTCCGTGTTAAACAAGGAGAAACCGTTGCCAATCTTGCAGATAAAATGCAATACACACCATATAAAGAAAAACTCTTTCGCATCCTCAACGCCCTCTCACCAACGCAAACTTTACCCGCAGGTACAAAAGTGAAAATTATTACAGAATAAGCCTTTCTTCTCATCCGTTACAGTTTTGATTCTTTTCTGCCTGTATCACGCCCTCCCCCTTAAAGCATATTCGAAAATAAAGAGGAACACTTTAAAATCCAACTTCATCATGCCTTTATAGGTCTCCGTTTGATATATATATTTCCTCCAACTAACAGCCCCCTATCTTCCTCTGTTTATCAGTAGCGCCCCCAAGGAGGCATATTCCTAAACAAATATGAACACCCCCTAAAACTGACTTTATCATATTCTCATATGCCCCCACTTAATACATTCTCTTTCCTCCCCCCCCCAAAGCCTTTCACTGCTTATATATCGTAAGCGTCTTCTGAATGAACCGTAAGGAGAGCAGAGCGCAATTTTTGCAAAGCCCTAGCTTCAATTTGACGCACGCGCTCTTTCGAGATTCCTAACTTTTCACCTAAAACTTCGAGAGTCGCCCCCTCTTCATTTAAGCGACGAAAGCGAATAATTTCCAACTCCCGTTCGTTGAGAATTTGCAACGCATCGTAAAGCCATTGTGTACGCCGTTGACCATCAATGACTTGCTCAATTAAAGCATCAGGAAGAGGACTATCATCCACCAAAACATCCATCTTAGCAATGGGATTATCACTGTTCTCAGAAACAGAAACACTCAAGGAATTATCAGAACTGGAAAAACGAAAATCCATCGTTTCAACATCGCGCACGGAAACACCGAGTTTTTCAGCGATTGTGCGAAAAATATCCTGTTTTGACAAAGCACTATCATCTTGTATCAGTTTTGCACGCAAACGCCGAAGATTAAAGAAAAGTGCTTTTTGCGAAGAACTCGTTCCCCCTCGAACGATTGACCAATTTCGCAAAATATAATCTTGAATAGAAGCGCGTATCCACCACGTTGCATATGTTGAAAAACGCACTTCCCGATCAGGTTCAAAACGTGCAGCTGCTTCCAATAGTCCCACATACCCTTCTTGTACCAAATCCCCCAATGGCATTTTGAAACGTTTAAAGCGATTAGCAATAGCAATCACTAAACGCATATGAGCCGCTGCAATTTGATGCATGGCATCATCATCACGTTTGTCTTTCCACCGCAGAGCCAAATCATGCTCTTTTTGTCGTTCAAGATAAGGTGCTTGCATAGCAGAACGCATCATATTACGTCCTAAGCTTTTGTCTGCATCGCTATAATTTTTGCTGCTTTTATAAACAGCATTTGAAAGATTACCCATAATAACCCCTTGCGATTAAAATTATCAAAATTGATTTGGCAACGACATCATTGTTCTTCGCTTAAAAAGAACGCAAAAGTTGTTAACTTCTGTGACCACTACTTTAACGTGTAATTTTATAATCGCAATTGTTTTTTTTACTGTCATGGTAAAACTTCTTGACATAAGACACAATTTCACCTGCAAAATGCCTTTACAATATGCCTTTTAGCCTATGAAATATTTGAAAAAACTTTCTCTTCACTTTTCATGACAAAACAGCAAAAAAATAAAGTGATCATGCAAAAGAAATGCCGTTTTTTGATAACCGGTTCCGTTTCCTTTTAAATTGAAGAATTTATTTATGCTTTTAGCTTTACAATACAACTAATAAGTGTAATTTGCAAATATAAAGCATCCAAACTGAATGAAAACTGAATGAAAAAAGAATCATTCAAGTTTTAAAGGCGCAAAGAAACAGCAAAAAATGACAAGAGTGATTGAAGCAAACGCAACAAACGTGTTAAAGAAAGAGCACCATTATGAAATTGTCGCAAAAAGCTTTTGACCAGTGTCACACTGAGAAAGAAAATGATCATGGATAGCAAGATTGTTCAACAGAATGAGATTCTTCAAGATGATATTCTCATTGAAAAACACGGAAGGGGTAAATTTGAAGGTTTTCGTTTTTATGCCAACAAAAACAGTACCGATCAAATAGCTGAGAAGCAAATTTCAACAGAGAATGAGAATTTGATTCTTGCTTTTTCCAAACGCGCGACACGTTTTTGTGCTTCTGCAAATGGAGATTTTACCCTCAGTTCTGATGGAATTGTGCGCTGGATTGGTCAACCCGTAGGACAACTTGTAGCAACAGAAGATTTTTTTAAACCAAAACTGATTGTTTTAGCAGATGAACAACTCACGGGAGAATCCCGCAATAACGTTGTGAAACGATTAGAACGCTTTGTCACCTTTCATTTTGAAACGACTTTAAAACCCCTGTTTGATTTGCGCAATGCTGATAATTTAACGGATTCAACAAACAGTCTTGCTTTACAACTTTTTAACTCTTTAGGGATTTTACCACGCCGCGAAGTCTTAGACATTGTCAAAAACCTTGCGCAAGAATCACGTGCCGTTCTTCGGCGTCTAGGCGTGCGTTTTGGCGCTTTTCATATCTATGTTGCCGGAATGCTTAAACCTGCTCCGGTTCAAGCCATTACTCTCCTGTGGAATCTTCAAAATGCGGGACAAGATCAAACTGGTTTGGGTGAAGTTTTTTCAGCATTATCTGCTGGTCGAACCTCTTTAATTGTTGACCCTACCTATAACCGCCAATTTTATCAATTAGCCGGCTACCGAATCTTAGGACAACGTGCTGTACGGATTGATATTTTAGAACGTCTTGCCAATCTCATCCGTCCCGCACTTCATTGGAAACAAGGAAGTGATCCTAAACCCGATGGAGCCTATGATGGCAAAAGTTTTTTTGTTACACCAGCCATGATGTCCATTCTTGGGGCCAATGGAAACGATATGGAAGAAATCCTCAAAGGACTTGGTTATCAATCGTACAGCATAAGCAATACTGTTTTTGAACAAAATCTCTTTGCACACCAAGCCTCTTCCCCTGTCAATAGGGCAATGCAAGATGTTCCTGCAGCAGAATGCGTTGGAAGTCAATGGCAAACAGTAAGCGATTTAGAAACAACACGAGAAGAAAAAAATACCTCATTCCCAAACACTTCATCCTCTGGTATTGAAAAACATCTCCATAAAACCAATCGTTTACCAGCAGCTGAACCTGTTGGGAATTTTGCCAAATCCCCTCGCTCTACAGAAGAAGATAAAGTTATTTTGTTATGGCATTATAAGCATCAATTTCCCCACCATGCACAAAAAAAACGTGATAAATTAGGAAATAAGTGGCAAAATAAATCGAAGAACGCTGTAAAAAAAGCGGAATACAAAAATGAAAATTCCCCTCAAGAAGCACCATCACAAGCAAAACGCTCTCATAAGTTCCACAAATCCCAAGGGAAACATGCAAATCATAAGCCCTTTCAAAAAGAAAAGCGCCTTAATCCTGATTCACCTTTTGCGAAACTAGCTGTACTACGCGATCAACTCACCAATCATAAAAACACGCACACACTTTCCTCTAAAGAGAATTAAAGTAACAAATGGAGTTTGATCTTGACCCACGTAGTAACCGACAACTGCATTCACTGCAAATATACGGATTGCGTTGAAGTCTGCCCAGTTGATTGTTTTTATGAAGGGGAAAATATGCTTGTTATTCACCCCGATGAATGCATCGATTGTGGTGTTTGCGTGCCAGAATGCCCAGCAGAAGCGATTTTACCTGATACAGAACCAGGATTAGAAAAGTGGTTAGAACTCAATCTTCATTATGCAAACAAATGGCCTAATCTAACCACCAAAAAAGATCCTCTTCCTCAAGCAAAAGAAATGGATGGTGTTCCAAATAAATTAGAAAAGTATTTTTCAGAAAATCCAGGAAGTGGCGAAGAGTAATGATAAAGTGTACACTCTCCTCCTTCAACGATTGAAAGACTTCTCTTGTAAAAATAAAAAATCCTTAAGCGAAATGATTGATTCTTTTAAATTTTGATGTTAGTGTTATTTTAACATGATCATCTTTCTAAGTATTTTTCTTTGCTTGTTATAGTAAAGCGGTGTATTTTTTTTTGATTTAAAAGTACTCGGCTTTTATGCTCACTTAATTGGTACAATATACTTGGTTAAAGAAAACTCAACCCTCAGGTTTATAACCTGTTTTCCGATACATTTGTTGATCATAAGGGAGTAAACTAAAATATGGCATCCCAACATGGAACGTCTTCCAAGACCAAAGAATTTGCAACCTCTGAATATATCGTCTACCCTACGCATGGAGTAGGACAAATTATAGCGATTGAAGATCAAGAAGTTGCAGGACATAAATTAAAACTTTTTGTCATTCATTTCGCGAAAGATAAGATGGATGTCAAAGTCCCCATTGCAAAAGCCCTTTCCGTTGGAATGCGTAAATTATCTGCTAGTGATTCTGTCGAACGTGCCTTAAAAGTTTTACGTGGAAAAGCACGCGTTAAACGGACCATGTGGTCACGTCGTGCACAAGAATATGATGCTAAAATCAACTCAGGAGATCTTATTTGTATCGCCGAAGTGGTCCGTGATCTTTTCCGCTCTAATCTACAGCCTGAACAATCTTACTCTGAGCGCCAACTTTATACAGCTGCTCTTGAAAGAATGGCCCGTGAAATTGCGGTTATCAATAGTCTTTCTGAAACAGAAGCTATCAATCTCATAGAGATGCATCTCTCCAACAAGCCGGAACGCGAGTTTAAAACTGAGAGAGAAGAAACAGATGAAAACAGTAAAGCTGTCTACGCTGCATAATACACTCTTTCATCATAATGATGATATTTCGATAAAACCAGCGAAAAGCTGGTTTTATTTTTTAACATCCTCTCTGCCCTTAAGGACAAAGTTTCTTAACCAGCGCCAATCTATAAACAATCTAACTTTTCGACAAATTCCTCCTCCTTATTTTCTTTCTTCATAGATAACAAACTGATTAATCATCATAATCTAGCATTATTCATATTAAATTAGAATCTTGAATATGGTAAGATTACTCATTTCAAATTGCTCTCATGTTGAATTAATCAAATCACTTGCTTGTCAATCACAAGCGGAGCTGATCTGTGGGTAAAAACTGTACAAAAAGAGCGAGACACTGTCTCAAGCACCAAAGGATATACCAACATTGGAATCTGGCAAGATGTGTAAGGCTGCAGGCTTGCTTTTTTATTAAGCGTAAAGATCATAGTGCCGTTTATACACTACACCGAAACTTTACCATTTACCCCCTTCTACAAAACCATTGGAACATTCAAAAACACCGTCATAAAATGGATGCCACAAATATTGAAAAATATTCCTTTTAAAAAAAGCGTGACAGTACAACATAAGCATATTTTGTCTTGGGCACTCTATTTTGCATGAGAAGCATTCCCCCCATTAAAAAACGCGATAAAAAAAGCATGAACTAAAACCATCATCTCCATTCTGTAAAAGGCATTCCAAATACTTTTGAAAGCTGTAAAATTAACTTAAAAAATAACAATAAAAATGAACGTTAGCATTGCCCTTTCAATTTCATATTTTTCCCAAATGAGGTTTCTCATTTCAGAGATTACGAGATATACGCAATATTCTTACTCCAATCGGACACATAAAATCTAGAATGATTCATAGAACTCTTAAAAGTCTCAATCTCTGTTTCAAACAAACCGCTAAAGATTGGATATTCTCAGCAGGAATTGTCCAGATATCATCTTCAATCTGATCTTCACGAATATGACGCAAAGGATTAGTATGAACGCCTGTCAGGATAAGCAAACGCAAAGCCAGTTGTGTTATGTTTTGTGTTTTACAGAGTAACTGATAAAAAGCAGGGACATCTTTCCAATCCATAGCTGGTCTATTTTACGTTTTATGACGTTGCTTACCTTAAGAGCGCGCGTGCTTTTATCGTTGCTTGTAAATCAACATCCAAACCCTAATGCAACCGCATGTTTAAGACAAAGATTAAGACGCTTCAGTGCTGTCTGAGCTGTTCCAGCTTTTGCATGCCAAATGGGAGAAAGCGTATTGCGTATCTCAGTTTGCGTAATCTCTGAAACGGGCAGACAACCTAATTTGGGGAGAATATAAAGGCGTCAGTGTAAAAACCAATCACACGCCTCACCATCATTTTTTAATTCAGCTTTACGGCTTTCAAAAGCATCTAAAGCAATATTTTTTAAATAATGGAGATTGCGCATTGCCTCACGCTTTTGTTTCTCACGTTCTTTAATGGGATCACGCCCCTCACGTAAAACAGCCCGCCACCCAGTTGCCAATTCACGGGCTTGTTTTAAAGAAACATCTCTCAAGGCACCCAAACCCATTTCGCAGCCCCCGGAAAGGTATAACGGTAAATCCATTGACCACCCCCATCTCTTACGTTTGTGAAGAAGCAAGCCGGCACCATCGTTATATTTGTCAGCTCGTGGGTGTTGTGCTACAGCCCTTGGCTCTTAAGACAATTCATAAGAGTCCTTTCTTATACAAATTTTATCCACACACTCATCCCGCTTGTGACGTGCAAGCAAGTGGTTTTGATTGATTCTAGATAGAGAGATTTGAAATGAGAAAATCCTACGATAGACCTTCCATTCAAGGCGCAAAACAACAAATGATCTTTATAAATCAATGTGATGTCGATCTCTATTTTTTTAAGGAGAATCACATGTCACAATATAAGCCTATAGACAACCATTGCCTTAAATATTCTCATAAAAAACACCGATATGCTTAAAGCCTTACATAGATCAACTGCCTTAAACGATGATATTTTACGGTCTAATAGGATTCTCTCTATAATCAATAAAGATTAAGTGCGATACAAAATGATTCTATTACTGAGCTAACTTATATCAATACCCAAGCTCTTAACGAAGTCATCATAAAAGACACTGATACAAGCAATCCCTTATAGCCTCTCAAGAAAACAAGAAAATCATCTCCCACAATAGAATCATTTCTCTACGGCAAAACTTTATCCCACATATGTTCCCAAGAAAAAGCGAAAAACGCATCTTACCCAATGCATTCACTAATGAATCAAGAGAAACTTACCACTGAAAGAGATAAAACGCTAAAGTTTTAACCACTAAAACAGAACGTCCACGATACATTCCCTGTTCCACATCGATAGAAGACGATGCAAGAGAACCTCAACATTCATCTTAAAGCGAAAATGCACGCCCCAAGCGTGCATTGATCGATGCAATAAAAGAAGTTTACCACTGGAAAAGAAAGAAAACGCTAAAGTTTTAACCACTAAAACAGAACGTCCACGATACATCCCCTGTTCCACATCGATAGAAGACGATGCAAGAGAACCTCAACATTCATCTTAAAGCGAAAATGCACGCCCCAAGCGTGCATTGATCGATGAAATAAAAGAAGTTGACCTCTGGAAAAGAAAGAAAACGCTAAAGTTTTAACCACTAAAACAGAACGCCCACGATATATTCCCTGTTCCACATCGATAGAAGACGATACAAGGGAACCTCAACATTCATCTTAAAGCGAAAATGCACGCCCCAAGCGTGCATTGATCGATGAAATAAAAGAAGTTCACCACTGGAAAAAAAAGAAAACGCTCAGTCTTTAACCACTAAAACGGAACGTCCGCGATACATTCCCGTTTTCAAATCAATGTGATGAGGACGACGTAATTCACCAGAATTTTTATCTTCGATATAAGTCGGCGCCTTCAGAGCATCAGCCGAACGGCGCATGCCCCTCTTCGCTGGAGAGGTTTTTCGTTTAGGTACAGCCATAAAAAGACACTCCAAATCCATTAAAACAGAAAAAGCAATGTCAAAAATGACAATGCTTCATTTAAAAACACCATAAAATTTTAAGATATTATACACTGATAAAAAAGAAGAGGCAATGTCAAAATGATCCTTCTCTTACTAAAAATGACCTTCTTGTTATCAAAAATGGTGTCACAATAATCAAAGGAATATCAAAAACACTGCAAAATTTGAGAATTTTATACACCAATGAAAGCTTTTTTATAAGACCTTCATTCAATTTTTATTTGGTTTAAAAAGGGATTTGCGCATACAGTAGAGATACGGATAAAAAGAGAAGTTGATTTTTAATAAAAAACGACGCCAATTTATGAAAACAAGAAAAAGCGACAACCTTTCTCTTTAAACTTCATAATTTCATTTTTGTAAAAACAAAGGAAGCAAGAATGCACGAATTTACCACCCTTCTTGCAAAACATAGAGACACCGTTGAAAAGCGGCTTGATACCCTGTTAAGTGATCAAATCCAAAATGGTGAAATTTCACGCCCTAAAAACTTAATCAAAGCCATGCGTTATGGTGTGCTGAACGGTGGAAAACGCTTGCGTCCTTTTCTTGTAATTCAAAGTGCTGCACTTTTTGATGTCCCTGTAGAACATTCTCTTGATGTTGCATGTGCCTTAGAATGTATCCATTGTTATTCGCTCATTCATGATGATCTTCCCGCTATGGATAACGATATACTCCGGCGTGGAAAACCCACTGTCCATGTAGCATTTGATGAAGCAACAGCAATTCTAGCAGGCAATGCCCTCTTAACATTTGCCTTTGAAATTATTGCTCATAAAGCTAGTATTTTATCTACAGATATTAGAATCAAGCTGATCACGTCTCTTGCACAATCGGCAGGGCTTGGCGGTATGTTAGGTGGACAAATGCTGGACCTTGAAGCTGAAAAAAGACCGCAAGAAAGTACTGACATTATCACTCTACAACACATGAAAACAGCAGCCCTGATAAGCTTTGCTTGCCAAGCAGGTGCCATCATTGGCAATGCATCTAAAGAATTAACTGAAAAGCTTACTGATTTTGGTACCTATCTTGGTTTAGCCTTTCAATTAACCGATGACCTTCTTGATGTCACCGCCAACACGAAAACCCTAGGAAAAACGGCTGGGAAAGATGAAACGGCACAAAAAGCCACTTTTGTTCATCTTTACGGCATTAAAGAAACCCAAAAAAAGCGAGATACACTCATCAGTAAAGCAGAAGCATTCTTACATCCTTTTGGCGCTAAAGCACTCCCCCTCCAACAAGCAGCACACTTTAGTGCAATACGCCAAAATTAAACTTCATCCACCCTATTGTACATAGTGTACACCATCATATTTATTGAATGCATAATAGACTTTTCAAAGAAACGTTACCATTAATCTCCATTATAGTCCTTATCATGAAATGGGTGCGACAAATCTTAAGAAGAATTTCATTAAAACAAGCCGCGTGAATTTATAACACAAATGCATTCTGGGTATCCTATTTTGCATGAAAAATGCCTTCCATTAAAGACTGAAAGAAACAAAATGTGAAAATGCGTAATCACCATGTTTTAAAAGATATTACAGTGGGTGGTGGGTGCTTTAAAGCCGAATAAAAAACAACCGGAAAGAGGAAAACTCGTTTTCTCCTTTATATCTTTAATCTTCTAACGATAAGGCAAAAAATAAACAGAATAAGTATAAAACCAGGCATTTTATAAACCCGCAAAAAACAATAAAAGAAGTACAATGCCCTCAGTAGAGAGTCGTAATTTTTATGCCTTTCCACGCTATCTTGTTGTAAAAGATCAAATATGCTTACATTCTGTAAATTCACTCGTGTATTGCTTGCTCTCTAAAAACACTTTTACAAAAGTGCTCGTTGTTTAGTTTAAGCATCATTTTTTTGAAGCTCGTATTTAAAATATCAGAAAAAAATGAACATAATGGCTATTTTGATTTTTATGCCACCCTCAAAGAACAAAGTCTTTTAATCCAATCTGCTCTGTAAACAGTCTAGTTTCCTACCGAGTAGGTTTCTCTCGCTTTCCACGCATGCGATTCACTTAAACTAAAGACTCGATAAACAGACTTAAGAATATTCACCATGCACTTCTTAAAATACTTAATGTATCAAACAGGCTACCTTCACCACCCCTCAAATGACAGTATGTTACGGCATAACAGGATAAATAAAACCACTAATTTCAATAGAACGAAAGACCAAAGCAGTATTATTACCGATCTCTCTTTTCTTAGCAAGAATAATACAACACATTGATTTATAATCATAATTTGTGGTTTTTAACTTGAATAAGAACCCTGAATACCGTAAGATTCTCTCATTTCAAATCTGTGTATGTTAAATCAATCAAAATCACTTGCTTGCACGTCACAAGCGGGAAAAGCCGTGTGGGGCAAAACATCAAAGAAAAGACTAAAAACTGCCTCTTATGAACCGTCTTAAAAGCCAAGGGCAGTCCGCAACATTAGGGGCTAGCAAAGTGAATAATTGTGTCGGCATGCTCCTTCAAAAGCAGAAACATTTTTATTTACAAAAGTGTGTAATAACTTCAATTGAATAATAATCATGATCACTGTACAACTTTAATTCATCACGCTCTTTATCTCGTTTATTCAATTCATCACATAAAAAGAAAATTGATAAGATTAAACAGAGAATGATCATTGCAACAGAAAGATAAAAAAAGTCCTTATTATTATATATAATAGCGCAATCTAATTTGTGATAAGTAGTTTTTTCAATCCAAGTGCAAATTTCCTCCTTTAAGTGCAATTTTCTTATTAAGATGAAAAGCATCATTGTAAGTGAACCTATGCCTGTTGTAAAAGCTGGAAAATATGTCCACCTTTTGAAGCCATAATAAAAAAACATGCAACATGGCCAAGAAAATGCCGCGATTATCAAGAGTATTATAGCCATTGAATATCCTTCGAGAGAATTTTTCTCATTATCCATTCAATGTCATTTGTAAATTCTTCTTGGTTTCATCATGTCATATATCGTGTTTAGCTCTATGCAAAAACGCGCTATTTGTTTAACATTTTCATCATCACCGGTCCTCATACTCGACACGAGATCAATCATTTGTGTTTTGAAACTCATGCCATTTTCACTTGAAGAATTAAGAAACTTTTTCGCGTAATCAATCATGGGGTCGGTAGAATTCATAGACATATTATAAGCCCAGATAAAATCGCTTTCTCTCCAATTATAGTCATAACGCAAACTGCTTATGACATTGAGTAACATATCTGCTGATATCCATTCATTATAATCACCACGCAATAAATTAACAAAACGTCCACATAAAACAATCAGTATGTGACGATGCCGTATAATGTCAAACTTTGGTACGATATTCTGATAGCCACGGCTATAGACGAAATTTCTTGCTTGTTCCTGCTTTTGAAAATGTTCAAAAGCCTCGTATTTTTCACTTATATATTCTTCGTAAAGTTTATTATACTACTCTAGACTATCTACGCGCGTACATCCCAACAACACAGATACAAAAAAAGAGTTATAAATGTTACAACACGCGTTATGGATAACGATTTCATCGCTTTACCTTTTAATGACCATAATTTGTACGGCTTAACAGATTCCTATCAAATATATCAATATATGCTGTTTTCTTGTGGCTTATTTATAGCAAATTGTACTCAACAATATTTCTGTACTTGGTTTTATTCCCTCTCAACGAGGGGAGATATCATTCAAAGTTTCCATAGATAAGTTTATTATCTGGATAAGAGTATTTTCTAACATCAGAAAATACAGAGCTAACGCCACAATCAAAGAGAAAATACTCAAAAATGAGAATGTACAACGTAAAAAAATTATCTCAACAAGATGATTGATATTTTAAAGGAGGCAATGGTAAAATCCGCTAAATATACCAACAATAAAATAGATCATCAAAATATCAAAATCGATCATACGGGAATTCTTATGAGGACAGGCTATAAATTGTCCGACTGCTTAAATTAGCTCTAATGAGATAAAGGGTTAGCAGCAAGGAACCAATGAAAATGGGGAAAACTGCTTCATCACCATTCCTTAATAAGCATATAATCTGGCACAATCATTTTCTTTATCAGCGTCCAATCTTATCAGCAACTCTTTGTGCAATATTCATGAGCAGCATTTTTATTTCCCTTTTAACGATTATTATGCCACGCCCACTTATAACGTACAAGCAGATGACTTTGATTGCTTCAACATACATAGATTTTAAATAAGAATAACTGAGACTATTCAGCTTTCTCATTCAACATGCAAAAACAACGATGCGCCTTAATAAATAAAAGCCTTGCCCCACTATGAAACCCTATAAAATACGTATCGTAATAAGTTAATATTTTCACTGAACTTTTTTGAGAGTTCCTTCTAAAAAAAATACCGCCAACAAGTAAATCAATAAATAAATAGCAAAAATATAAACGAGTGAGAAAAAGCCAAATATATTGACCATATACGCACTCATGTAAAAAAATACCAATAAGCTAAATCTCCCAACGGTTGACAAGAAAGATTCATATGTAGCCCTGAAATGATCACTAATACTATCGTGCAAGATAACTTCTACACGAAGATATGTATACTTAATGAGATAAAAAATCATACAGACTAAAATGACAGCCATTTCTTTTCTTGGTTCAAAGAAAGCGACTGTAGAAATCAGTAAAGCCGAAAGAAACAACAGTAAAATAAAATTCACTCTTTCACTTAGTTTTGTAAAGAGAAAACTAGCCAAGAGCTGAGAGAGCAATATCAATGAAAATGTCACACCAAGATCAAAATAAGTGACATTAATATTATGATCTTTAAATATCCACTGCCAATACTGCGAGAATATATTGAAAAAAATCAATGAAAAATAAAAGCATAAAGAGATATAAGGAACTTTAATAAAAATAGATAACATCTCCTTAGCTTCACAAATGAGAGAATTCGCTTTATTTGGTTTTTTCTCCCCCTTCAAGTCATCAAGAAAAAACAAACCAAATAGTGTTGTCATCAACATTAAAAACGCCGCGATATACCATATATATTGGCTCGAATAATCAGCAAAATATGCCCCGATTAAACTGAATATAAACATGCCGATGTAATTATATTGAGAGCTGGAACCAAGCACTTTTTTAGTGGATGTCAATTTTTCTTTTGCATATTGAACAAGTAAAGCATTATAGGCTCCAGCAATTAATGTCAGCGATAAGGCATTAAAAGTTTCTGCCAAAAGAAAACCATAAAAGCTTGTAGAAAATCCCATGAGAAAGAGCCATGTGGCAGCAAAAGCCGCTGCCAAAACGATCGATATTTTATAACTTTTTCGATCAGCAAAATATCCCAGAGGAATATCGGTAACCATCATAATAAAAGCCTGAAACGACTTAATGACACCTATATCAATAAGCGTTAAGCCTTTTTCAAGCATATAAAAGACAATAAAGGCGCCAGTTAAAATCCTTATACCGTTAAATAAAAAGCCAAACGCTAATATACTTGTCATGCACTCCCCCAATAACGCCAAAAAAGGCACCCGTATACATCATTTTATATCAATATAAAAGCTTACATTTTACGACAAATAGGACTATAATCGCTATAAGGATTTCCAATCCTATCAATTTGATACCCCAAAAAATGCTGGGAAAATGCCTGAAAAATCAATAAACAATGTTCTTTCTATAATTTGATATTTGAAGAATCCGTTAAATATTTTACTGTCTCAAGAGCAGCCAAAAAACCAGCAACAACATTTACGGATCTATTTAAAGTATTCATATCGTTTTGCTTAATAGTCTTAACACACTCAAACTCATTAATATCCTTCATAAGCTTCTGATTCTAAAACAGGCATATCATCTGGTTTTACCTAAAATAATAAGCAACCAACAACAGTATTGACCATAGCTAAAGCAGCATACAACAGCACCATCTTCACATTGAAGACAGCTTGTTTAAAAAAAAACGACACACCCTTTTTACTTCAACCTTATGCGATTTTTACCTCAACCTTGCCCAAAGCGTGTATGAATATAGTCACTCAAAAGCGCTTCAAATTCTTCAGCAATGTGATCACCCCGCAAAGTTTTTACCTTTTGTCCATCAATAAAAACAGGTGCCGCAGGACTTTCCCCCACTCCAGGCAAAGAGATTCCAATATCCGCATGTTTTGACTCCCCCGGTCCATTGACGATACATCCCATCACGGCAACCTTCAAACTTTCAACGCCAGGGTATTTTTCACGCCAAATAGGCATATTTTTGTATAAATCCGCTTCAATTTTTTGCGCCAATTGTTGAAAGACCGTAGAAGTTGTGCGCCCACAACCAGGACAAGCCGCAACAACAGGCAAAAATTGGCGAAACCCCATCACTTGCAAAAGTTCTTGCCCCACCTTTACTTCTCGTGTCCGATCACCACCAGGTTTTGGTGTTAAGGAAATTCGTATCGTATCGCCAATCCCTTGCTGTAATAAAATACCCAAAGCCACCGAAGAAGCAACAATGCCCTTTGTTCCCATCCCAGCTTCCGTTAATCCCAAATGAAGAGCATAATCACAACGCGCCGCCAAGGTGGTATAGACAGCAATAAGATCTTGGACATCACTCACTTTAGCAGAAAGAATAATTTTATCACGCCCCAATCCTAACTCTTCTGCTAAAGCAGCCGAAAGCAAAGCCGACTGAACAACAGTTTCCCGCATCACTTCAGCCACAGATAAGGGTTTTTCTTGCTGTGCATTTTCATCCATAAGCCGTGTTAACAACGCATTATCAAGAGAACCCCAATTCACGCCAATGCGAATAGGTTTATGATACCGACAAGCAATCTCTATAATTTCTGCAAATTGACGATCTTTTTTTGCGCCAAAACCAACATTTCCAGGATTGATGCGATATTTTGCAAGCGCCTCAGCACACGCAGGATGCTCAGATAAAAGCTTATGACCAATATAATGAAAATCCCCAACCAATGGTACAAAAAATCCTAACCTCTCCAATCGCTCCCGTATTTTTGGTACAGCCGCCGCCGCTTCATCGCGATCAACAGTAATTCGAACCAATTGTGAACCAGCTTGCCAAAGAGCAGCTACTTGAGAAACAGTTGCATCAACATCAGCGGTATCTGTATTAGTCATTGACTGTACAACTATCGGGCTCTGCCCCCCAATAATCACATCACCAACAACAACACCAACAGATCGACGACGCTCAAGTGGTTTAGATAAAAAATAGGTCGTACTCATCAAGTCCTCAAATTTTTAAAACCTGCGCTATCAATCATTATTTACATTGACTTCCTCCGCGCTTCAAAGGACGAAAATTACACCGCCCACCAATCTTAACAGATTGCTCTCAAAAGGTTCTACCTACTAACACTGATGCAATACAATTCATAGGTAGATTCATTCTATAGACGCACCGGATAAGTTCTACTACTTCTGTTCAAGTTTATACTTCTACACTTGGTTGCTTCAAAAAGAAACTGAAACAAAACAGAGACAATACTGTATTTTTAAGTTGCATGCCGATACCTTAATCAACGTCACCACAAAACAATGTTTTACAACACAACAGATAACGCCTATCAAAGCGCAATTTTTAAAAATGCATGAAAGACATCGCCAAATTAATCCAACATATTGATTTATAATAATCTATTTTTTACAAATTTGAATAGCAACCCCAAATATCGTAAGATTTCCTCATTTTAAATCTTCTTAATTGAATCAATCAATACCACTCCCTACAGCCACAAGAGAATAGATAGATAAAAACTCCTTATAAACTATTTCAAGTGCCAAAAGCTATCCCAACACTTTAAACAAACAAAAAAATGAAGACATCGCCCACCATCTTTATGAATGAATCTTACACCATTTTGTAAAAATTTTTACCTTACATCCTTAACAAACACCATCACGAAATGAACTCAAGCACATTAAGAAATGCCTCATTAAACCCAAACTTTCAATTCTCATCTCACCCACGCGCGGCATTATCAATGCAACCTTTCAATGTTCAAGCCGTTATAGCAAAACCCCAAACACCATCCCAACTGTCACACAACAATTTAACACATGAAGGAGTCAATAAATGTGTCTATTTTCACCCCATAGAAAAAATGCTAAAATTAAAAAACGTATAGCACAATTAAAAAGAGAGCTGGTCCCCGTAAATCATTGGAGTTTTCAAAATGATAGCTTTGAAAATATTTCTGAGCTGTTTAACACATGGAAACAAAAAGGCCGTCACGCACTTTATCACCTCAACGAACATGCTACAGAATTAAAGAAAAAAGCGAAAGAAAATCCTAAAAAAACCCTCGCATTAGCAGCAGGAGTCGTTTTAGTAAGCTTCTTACTGATCCGTAAAAATTAATAACACAACCAATAACCTTCCCTTTTAATGCCCGCCTTAAAACGGGCATTTTTATGGTTTACAAAATATAAACTTTACGTCTTCCTCCTAACTTTACGCCCTCACCCAAAAGGATAAGTTTCCCATCCGACCCAGTCTATAATCCAGTTTTTTATCTGGCATCCCCCCCTACCCCCATCTTCCAAACATGCGGTGACACCACACCTCAAAGGACAGTGTTGTGCAAAACCACAGGCAAAGCTTCCAATACTCCCCCCCCCTACTGAGTTAGTTCAAAAGAAATGGAAGTGAGTAAAGATGCATGCGCTTTAATATTCTAAGGAACATTATTTTACATCATGACATAAAAGTATAAGAAGCCTAAGAGCTTTAAAACATGTAGTATAGCAAACCAAACGAAATCTTCCAATGTAAACAACCACTTGCTATAAGTAAATGACGCAAAAATTAAACTGAAAAAACCCAAAATTTCATCCTCCAGAATCGACTCGCTGCGAAGTATCTACATAGGTAACTACGGACATGCCAGGAATGAGTTTTTCAATCCCTTCCTGCCCAGGATCTAAAGCAATCCGTACTGAAATACGTTGCGCAATTTTGATAAAATTACCAATTGTCGTATCCGTTTTTAACAATGAAAATTCTGAGCCTGTAGCAGGTGCAAAACGAACCACACGCCCTGTTAACTTTTTGTTGTTCAATGCATCAACAGAAAAAACAACCGGTTGTCCCACACGCATCTGAGAAAGTTGCGTTTCCTTATAATTAGCAATAATCCAAATATCATCAGAAATAACAGAGACCAATTGTGTCCCCGGCATAACATATTGCCCTACCCGCGCTCCAACTAATCCAATATAGCCTGTTCGAGGAGATAAAATCTTTGTGTGATCGAGATTAAGTTTTGCCAACTCAACACTCACCTTCGCTCCCGCAATTTCTGACTGTAAACTTTGCCGTTCAAGATCCAATTGTTTTTGCAATTGGCGTTTTGTTTCGAGAGCTGTCAAGAGTTGTGAAAGAGGACGAGAAACAGAACTTGCCGCATCACCAAAACCTAACTTTTTACTATCTGGAACAACATTGGAAAATGCTCGTGAACGCGCCAATTCCACCTCTGCTGTATTAATTTCGCCCTGCAAAAGCTGTGCTTGTAATTCAATACTTGCCAGTTTTGCATTTTTTGAATCGAGAACAGCCTGTGCCCGTGCAAGCTGCTGCCGAAAAAGAGAATCATCGAGCTCAAAAAGCAGCATTCCCTTTTCAACACGTTGATAATCTTGCACATAAATCCGTGCAATCACCCCAGAGATCTGTGAACTAACCAGAGTAACATTGCCCTTAATAGAAGCATTATCCGTTATTTGAATGTTACTCACAAAAGGAGGAAGCCTCCAAGCCCACAAAATCAGCAAAACACCCGTAATGCCCGATAGGAATGCAACAATCGTAGCTTTTGACCGTAATTTTTTTATCATTTTTTGCACCCCTCTTTCTATGACATTACTCTACTTTTCTAATGCACGCAAAGAGCATGACTTAACAATCATTGTGACAAGAAAAATAACGAATACAACCATTGAAATATAAAAATAAAGCCGAAAAACGTCATCATAAGCAAAAATATTTGCTGTTAACTTAAATTTCTCTATCAACATAGAAGTACCCTGCTCACTTCTCAAGCCATTGGGAACAGAAACACCATAAGAAGGCGAAAATAAAGTATTCATCTCACCAGAAATAAGCGGATCAGTAATAATAATATTTTGTGTTAAGGACTCAAAGTTCTTATGGGCAAAATAAAACTGAAGGCTGCCAAAAAAAGCCGACCCCATCAATCCCCCTGTCACTTGCGTTAGCAAAAAAACAGCAATAAAACTTAAAACGTAACGCGGTCCTCGCTCACCAGCGATCACAAACCCTTTGAAAAGAGCAGGAGGCAAAAAAAGTGCATAACTAAAACTCACCAACCCTTGGCTCAACATCATATCTTGTGGGCGCGTTAAATGGTTTACATGACTATCTAAATAAGCTCCTAACGCCAAACAACCCAAAGACAACAAATAAAAATAATCCTCACGCCCCGCCCGTAAAAAAAAGACACAAACAGCCCCCCCTAACAGAATCCCTAATGTCACCGCAAGATACATGGGCGCCATCTCACGATTGAGCAAACCAAAAAGATTAAAAAACCCTACGGGCAAATTTGACCGCTCCAATAAAAAAACATGAAAAATAAATAAAATAAAAACAGATTGGACCATTTCTTTACTGAAAATCCAACGGAGATCAATCAACGGTTTTTCTCTATTAAGCTCAATAATAATAGCAATAGCCAACGAGAAAATAGCAAGTGCGAGCCCCCAACCAATCCATGGTGCTTCATACCACCAATACAATATGCCAACAGACATGATCACAGCATTTAATCCAAGACCAAGAGCAATCAAACCATAGCTTATCCAATCTAATTTTTGAATAACCTTACTACGCACAACAGGAGTAAGAGGCAAAGTATAGATACAGACCAAGCTGATAAGAACCAACCCCATTTCCAGAGCGGAAAGACTGGAAAAACCACCATTTTCCAGCAAATCAGGAGAAATCAAACGTGATAAAGGTGCCGCTAAAGCCGCATTCATATAATTCAAACTAAGACCAACAGTAAACTTCTTTGCTGGAGCAAAAGCCTCCATCATATAAAGCAGCGCAAGCGAAGCCAAAGGAGCAGCAGCAATCCCAGCAAAAAAGCGAATAATCAATGCAGAACGCAAATCCGTAACAAAGAGCTGCAACACGCAAACCAAAACAAAGCCAAGAATTGATAATTCAGCAAAAGCGCGCAGCCCAAATTGATAGCGGATTTTGATCAACATAATCGCTACACTCACATTTGGCGCCATATAAGCCGCTACCAGCCATGTCGTCTCGGCCAAAGTTGCATGAAAATCACCCGTAAGATGGACAATGTTAGACTGAACAATATTAGCCCCTAAACCATAAGCCCATTGCAAAATAAGAGAAGCAAAAATATAAACAAAGCACTTTGGCAAAGGTCCCGCAAAGACACGACCAGGATGAGGAAAAGGTTTTGCACTCCTTTTAGCAGACACAACCGTACTCTTTTTTCCGCTCATGTCATCTTTTCCTGTATACTCTGCTACGCTTCTATCAACACAGCACCATCAGCTGACAACTGCTGGAAAAAAGCCTCTATTTTATGATTGTCCTCATCACTTGTCCCTCCTTCTAACGTCGCTTGAATCTGCAAAATCTGCTGTTCTAATACATCAAAAGAAAGATTCTCTACAGCCACAACGTGCTCTACCAATAAAGAGCAGCCTGAAAAGGTAATATTTGCAACACCCCCGCATACAACAAATAATTTTTCACCCACAGAGGTGCGAACACGAACACTGCCCAACACAATACTTGCCACCAATGGCGCATGATGCGCCATAACTGTCAAATAACCTGAGGCTGAAGGAAGAACAACAGACACGACCTGCTCTGAAAACACAATTTTTTCAGGCGATACAAGCTCAAATAAAAAATGCTCTTCTCTATTGTTTTCCACAAAAGTCTCCACAATACCCGATATAAGGACTCTCCGTTTTCTCCAACGACTCGTCCTTTTTAACGAAAAATACCCATGACAGTTTTCTCTTGAATAAGAAGCTTCTTACTAAGAAGCCTCTGCCATGAGACGCTTTCCTTTTTCAAGTGCTTCATCAATCGAACCAACCATATAAAAAGCAGCTTCTGGTAAATCATCGTAATCGCCAGCACAAAGCCCCTTAAAGCCTTTGATTGTCTCTTCCAAAGGAACGAGTTTCCCCGGCGAACCAGTAAAGGCTTCCGCAACATGGAAAGGTTGCGAAAGGAAACGTTCAATTTTACGTGCCCGCCCCACCAGCAATTTGTCATCTTCAGAAAGTTCATCCATTCCAAGAATAGCAATAATATCCTGAAGCGCTCTATAACGTTGTAAAATGGTTTGCACTTGACAAGCAACCGTGTAATGCTCTTCCCCCACAATCAATGGATCCAACATACGCGAGAAAGAGTCAAGCGGATCAACCGCTGGATAAATCCCCTTTTCCGCAATAGAGCGCGAAAGAACAGTTGTTGCATCCAAATGAGCAAAAGACGCTGCCGGCGCCGGATCCGTCAAGTCATCTGCCGGAACATAAATTGCCTGAACGGAAGTAATAGAGCCTGTTTTTGTACTGGTAATACGTTCTTGCAACGCCCCCATATCCGTTGCCAAAGTCGGCTGATACCCAACAGCAGAAGGAATACGCCCTAAAAGAGCAGATACCTCAGCTCCTGCTTGCGTGAAACGGAAAATATTATCCACAAAGAAGAGAACATCTTGTCCTTCATCACGGAAACTTTCTGCAATTGTCAATCCTGAAAGAGCCACACGCGCACGCGCTCCTGGTGGTTCATTCATTTGCCCGTAAACAAGGGCACACTTTGACCCTTCCGTTGAACCATTATTCTCTTTTGGATTCACATTCACGCGGCTTTCGATCATTTCATAATAAAGATCATTTCCTTCACGTGTACGTTCTCCCACACCAGCAAATACAGAATAGCCACCATGTGCCTTTGCAATATTGTTTATAAGCTCCATAATGAGAACGGTTTTTCCAACACCAGCACCACCAAACAATCCAATTTTACCCCCTTTAGAATAAGGGGCTAACAAATCCACGACTTTAATACCGGTTACGAGAATTTCCGAAACAGTCGATTGTTCAACATATTCAGGTGCCTCTTGGTGAATAGAACGTGTTTTGGTTGAAGCGATTGGTCCCACATTATCCACCGGTTCCCCAATCACATTCATAATACGTCCCAACGTTGCTTCTCCTACAGGAACGCTAATTTGTGTGCCTGTATCCACAACCTTTTGGCCCCGCATCAAACCATCAGTCGTATCCATAGCAATCGTACGTACGGTATTTTCACCCAAATGCTGCGCAACTTCTAATACCAAGCGATTGCCTAAATTCTCTGTTTCCAAAGCGTTGAGAATTTTTGGCAATTCACCTTCAAATTGCACATCAACGACAGCACCAATAATCTGCTTGATTTCACCAACAGCGCCTTTTGCATGCTCTTCTTTTTTTGCGGATGTATCTTTTTTTACAGGTGTATCTTTAGCTGCATCACGCGCAGGTACAGAGGAAGCCTTTACATCCACTTGAGATTTCGAAGCGGCTTTTTTCACGCTGGAACGAGCAGCTGGTTTCTTTTTTTCACCTTTTTCTGTTCCTTTGCTTGAGGTTACTGCTTTTACCATCAATCCTTACCTTCTCCATTTAAAGCGCTTCAGCGCCCGCAATAATTTCGATCAATTCTGTCGTAATCTGTGCTTGACGTTGACGATTATAAGCCACCGTCAATTTACTAATCATTTCACCCGCATTGCGCGATGCATTATCCATAGCTGTCATCTTGGCGCCCATTTCACCAGCAACATTTTCTAGCAAAGCCCGAAAGATTTGCACCGAAAGATTACGTGGTACAAGGGCCTCTAAAAGAGACGCAGCATCAGGTTCATATTCATAAACAATCGATTGTGAACCTTTGTTATGATCGATTTGCTCCACAATATCTATTGCCCCAACAGCTGCTTTTGGAGCAACCATTGGAATCAAATCCAAAGCTGTTGGACGCTGATTAATTACGGAAACAAATTCAGAATAAAACAGCGTACAAACATCGAAAGCGCCTTCATTGAATAAATCAACAATCCGTTGACTAATCATCACTGCCTCTGCAAAACCAATTCGCTTTACAGCATGCAAATCGATATGATCAATTATCAAGCCTTTGTAATCACGCGATAAAATATCCGCGCCTTTTTTACCCACAGTGATAATTTTTACTATTTTATCAGTCGCCAACAATGCCTTAATCTGTTCACGTGCACGACGAGCAATTTGCACGTTAAAAGCACCACACAAACCGCGCTCAGCAGTACACACCACCAAAAGATGTACATCATCGCGCCCCATACCACGCATAAGAGTAGGCGCATCAACACCATCTACATCAGCAGCAACACTGGTCAAAATATCAGCCATTCTCTTCGCATAAGGACGTGCAGACTGCGCTGCCTCTTGAGCACGATGCAACCTTGCCGCTGCAACCATTTGCATAGCTTTGGTAATCTTTTGTGTTGCTTTAACCGAAGCGATACGGTCTCTAAGATCTTTTAGTGAAGCCATTCAAGCATTCCATCAATTCATCACGAGAAATTTTTCGCATAAGTATCAAGAACAGTTATCAACTTATCTTTCAGCTCATCTGTTATTTGCTTTTGCTCAGCAATTGCCTTTAAGAGATCTTGATAATCACTACGCAAAAGCACCAAAAGTCCCTGCTCAAACCGCGCAACATCAGAAACCGCCAAAGCATCAAGATAGCCATTCACACCCGCGAAAATAACCACCACCTGTTCTTCTGTTTTGAGTGGAGAAAATTGCGGCTGCTTCAACAGCTCTGTCAAGCGCGCACCCCGATTTAACAGACGCTGGGTTGACGCATCCAAATCAGAGCCAAACTGCGCAAAAGCTGCCATTTCACGATATTGCGCCAATTCACCTTTAATCGAGCCAGCAACTTGCTTCATTGCCTTAATTTGTGCAGCAGAACCAACACGCGATACAGAAAGACCAACATTTACAGCAGGACGAATTCCTTGATAAAACAAATTAGTCTCTAGAAAAATTTGCCCATCAGTAATCGAAATCACATTTGTAGGAATATAGGCAGAAACATCATTTGCTTGCGTTTCAATAACCGGCAAAGCTGTCAACGACCCAGATCCATTTTCCGCATTCAACTTCGCAGCCCGCTCTAAAAGACGCGAATGCAGATAGAAAACATCTCCCGGATAAGCTTCACGACCTGGAGGACGACGCAATAAAAGAGACATTTGACGATACGCCACCGCCTGTTTTGATAAGTCATCATAACCAATCAAAGCATGTTGCCCATTATCACGGAAATACTCACCCATAGCACACCCAGCAAGAGGTGCAATAAATTGCAGTGGTGCTGGATCAGAAGCGGTCGCTGCAACAATAATAGAATATTCCAGCGCTCCACGTTCTTCTAAAACTTTAACGAATTGTGCCACCGTCGAACGTTTTTGACCGATAGCCACATAAATACAATAAACTTTGTCTTGCTCTCGTCCAGCCCCTGTCTCATGAAAAGGTTTTTGGTTTAAAAATGTATCGAGCAAAATTGCTGTTTTTCCTGTTTGGCGATCACCAATCACCAATTCACGCTGCCCCCGTCCAATAGGGATGAGTGCGTCAATCGCTTTCAATCCGGTCGACATCGGTTCATGGACAGACTGACGCGGAATAATTCCAGGAGCCTTAACATCGACACGACGACGCTCTGTTGCTTTAATGGGCCCCTTACCATCGATAGGGTTTCCCAACGCATCAACCACACGCCCAAGCAAAGCCGGCCCCACAGGAACATCGACGATAGCACCTAACCGCTTTACACAATCACCTTCACGAATATCACGATCTGAGCCAAAAATGACCACACCAACATTATCAACTTCCAAATTGAGTGCCATACCACGCACACCGTTTGGAAAGGCGACCATTTCCCCTGCTTGGACATTATCCAAACCATAAACGCGAGCAATACCATCCCCTACAGAGAGAACCCAACCAATTTCTGAAACCTCAGCCTTTTGGTCAAAGTTTTTGATTTGCTCTTTCAGAATTTTTGAAATTTCAGATGGTCTAATATCCATCAGCTGACCTCTTTTTTCAATGCAAGCTTAAGTGAAGACAATTTTGTGAGAAGAGACGTATCAATTTGAGACGATCCCACACGAACGATTAATCCACCAAGAATTGTTGGATCCACAATGATGTGCAGCAAGACTTTTCCTCCAACAACACCTTCCAAAGCCTCACACAACTCTTGTCTTTGTTGAGAACTTAAAGGGCACGCAGAAACAATTTGCGCAGTAACCTGCCTACGAGCGCGTGCAACACAATGCTGAAAAGCACGTAAAATACCAAATACGGCACTAAGCCTACGGTTTATTGCAATAACGCGTAAAAAATTACCAATGACCTGCCCTGCGTTTTTATCAGCAAATTTGATGTTTGCACAAACAGATTGCATCACCTTAATTTGCTCTTTAACTGAAAAGAATGGACTAAGCACAAAGCGTTTTAAATCCTTATGCTCCAAAACAAGCAAAAGATCCTCTACTGCCTTTTCAACCTTTTCAACGTTTCCGGCTTCTTGAACGCAATCAAAAAGCGCTTGCGCATAGCGTTGATCTACCAACGGCAGCGGTATGAGAGAAAATGAATCCGACACGAAATACCGCCTCTTTCCCTTGAGCGACTCTCTGATAGTTATCAGATGAAATGAAACAGACATTCTCAATCTTAAGAATCTTTTTCTTAAAACCTAGAACAAAAATCACTTGGTTTCTAGCATAGACATAGCCGACTCGCAACACCACAAATCGCTGCTTTTTAAAAATTTTAATAAAATATTCAAAATATTTTTGAAAAGCATTTTTTTAGATATACAGGATGGCATCACAGTTTTTTTATGCTTCTTTTTGACATTCTCTGAGCGATTTTTTCACTCTCTTTGATTTTTCTTCAAATGCCCTTGCCACCATAACAAAACACTTCTTCTCTAAAAAACACTCCCTTTATCACCACAAGACCTTTAATGAGATGCAGCTGCGATTGAAAAAGTCTATTATTTCAAACTGATAAGAAAGAAAAAAACAATGAATATCCTCCTAAAAATTAAAGAAAACATTGCTCTTTTTTCTTCAAATACCCACTCCTTTTAAAAAATTTCACCAAGTAATATTTTCTTGTAAGCACACTCTTTAAATATACAAAACTTTGATTTATAATGATAATATATCATTTTTCATACCGGATAAGCTTCAAATATCGACAAATTCTCTCTTTTCAAATTTTTTTATCAAAATCACGCCCTTCATTAAGCCCGCGTAGCTTCACTTTATATGGCACTATATTGCACTGATTTTAGAAGAAGCATAGATCAATATCAATTTGAACTCGAATAGAATTGGGTATTTTGGGTGTACAGCTAAACATTTTCAGCCCTTATAATCGCCTATCAAAAAGATACTGTCCCTCATACAAAAAAGAAGTGAAAGCCGAAATGATAGTGCCCTCGAAGAAGAGAAGCGATTCTGCTGGTTCTATAACAAAGATATTTTTTCCCGTGGCTCTACTTAATGCAATGGACATGTATCATATTTTGCTGCCTGGATGCTTATTCTGAATAATATAAGAGTTCAAGTAAAGCACCTTAAGCAAAGAGATCTTCACTTATGCGATACTGGTTTTAGAAAAAACTTTGCGGATCAATATCAATTTGAACCCGAACGGAACTGGGCATTTTGGGTGTACCGCTAAGCATTGCACGTATAAACCCTTGTATATCAAAAGAACGCTGTCCTTGCAGCAAAAGCCGAAAACGATAACGCCCCCGAACCAAAGCCAAAGGCGCTTCTGCTGGTCCCATAACCGAGATATTTTTTTCCCGTGGCGCTGCCTGACGCAATGCGCGCGCATAATGTTCTGCTGCTTGGCGCTGTTGTGCAGACACGATCAAAGAGGCAAGCCGCCCATAGGGAGGCAAATGATAATGCTGACGTGCTGCAATCTCACGTGTGTAAAAATCTTCTGGCTGGCATGCAAGTAAGGCTTTGATGACCGGATGATCTGGTTGATAAGTTTGCAATAATCCTAAACTTTTCAATCCCACACGCCCTGCTCTTCCGGTAACTTGAGAAAGCAGCTGATAGGTACGTTCACTTGCGCGTAAATCGCCATTGGCAAGACCAAGATCAGCATCAATAACACCAACCAGAGAGAGCTTGGGAAAATGATGTCCTTTAGCGACTAACTGTGTTCCAATAATAATGTCCACATCGCCATTTGCAATGGCTTGTAATTCGCTTCGCAACTTCCCAATCCCTCCTTTGAGATCTGTTGAAAGAATCAATGATCGCGCTTGAGGAAAAAGCATTTGTGTTTCTTCGGCAATTCTTTCCACACCCGGTCCGCAAGCCACAAGATGATCTAATGTCCCGCATTCAGGACAGGCTTCAGGAAGTGGTTCATGATATCCACAATGATGACATTTCAGTTGCCCTTGCGCACGATGTTCGACCAACCAACTTGAACAATCGGTACAATGAAAACGATGTCCGCAAATTCGGCATAAAGTCAAAGGTGCATAACCACGACGATTAAGAAAAAGAAGAGCTTGTTCGCCCTTATCAAGCGTTTGTTTTAAAGCCCTTTCAAGAGCAAAGGAAATAAAGCGCCCCTTTTGCACTCCTCCTTGGCGCATATCAATCACCCGCAACTGTGGAAGTGCAACTTCTTTAAAACGGGAAGGTAAATGCACCTTTTGATAACGCCCTTTTAAAACATTGGCTTGGCTTTCAATCGACGGTGTTGCTGAAGATAAAATAACAGGAAAATGCTCAAAAGAGCCCCGTGCAACAGCCATATCACGCGCATGATAAAAAATGCGCTCTTCTTGTTTATAAGCGCTATCATGCTCTTCATCGACAACAATCAAGCCAAGCTCATGAAAGGGAAGAAAAAGTGCCGAACGAGCCCCCGCAACGACACGCACCCGCCCTTCTGCAACTTGCCGCCAGACGCGTTCTCTACGACGTGGCGTCAGATCAGAATGCCATTCTGCTGCCGCAGCGCCAAAACGTGCATAAAAACGATCTAAAAACTGCTGAGTTAAAGCAATTTCCGGCAATAAAATTAAAACCTGCTTGCCCCCTTTGAAAGCTTGAGCGACCGCTTCAAAATAAACTTCCGTCTTTCCTGATCCGGTAACACCATCAAGCAAAAAAACTTGAAACTGAGAAGATAAAACACCTTCCCGCAATAATGTTGCTGCTTCATTTTGCGCTCCCTGCAACTGAGGGGGACAAAAATCAGGATCAGGCATTGCCACAAGATCAGGAGCAGGAACCTTAACATCTTCAAAAATTCCTAGCGCTTTTAAACCTTCAACAACAGAAACCGAAGTTCCAGCCGCATGTGCCAGACCAGAACGTGTCCATATCTTCTCATTACGCACCAATTCCAAAATCCGTGATCGCGCTGGTGTGAGACGTTCTACATTTCCACCACAATACCGCAAACCCAGCATCTGCGCTTCCGGCTCTAAAGCAGCCGGTACCGACAAAACCAATCGTGCTACAAGACCAAAAGGTGCCATTGTATAGCGACTAACAAAACGCAAAAATGTGATCATTTCTGCCTTTAATGGGGGACAATCAAAAACATGAAGCAGAGAGCGTAATTTTTCACGCGCCACAGGAGCAGACTTTTGCCCATCGGCTGTCTGCTCTCCAACGTCCACAACAAAACCGCAAAGCTCACGCCCCATCAACGGAACCCGAACAAAGGAACCAACGTTCACCTCCATAGAAGATGGAACTTTATAACTATAAGCGTGAGCAACAGGAAGAGGAACCAATACGGATACAATCTTTTCCTCTATCATGTTTGAATTCATCTTTTAAACCAATCTACGACCTATTGAACACCAACAGGCCTAAACCTTAATCTTTAAACACTCTTATAAAATTCATTGCAGGATTCAATCCCCCCGATTACAACACTTTTCTAACAAAAATTCTTTTTAATACTCATTTCATCACCAAAGTGCCAATAAAAGAACCAATCTCATCGTCTATAATAAAAAACTCTATAGCAAAAAAAACAGCGCCATTCTTCTGTGCAAATAAAGCGCATCACTATTAAGCATTCAACATGCTATCGGTTAAGTGCATCCTTCAACAAAGCGATCCCATAGTATGACTTCTTCCCAACGCACACTTTTATTTTTTTACCGCCTCATATCTCAATTTATCTTCAACAAACTGATTTATAAAGATATAATCATCATTTTACCTATTGTAATAAAACCCTCAATACGATGAATTTTTCTCATTTCAACCCCATCGAGGAACATTTGTAAATCCTTATTGATGAAAGAGTATCCCATGATTTTAATTATAGGGAGAATAATATTGCAAATGGAGCCGTTACAATATTCACCTTGGCTTTGTGCCAAAACGTGAAAACACGTGTATACATCTTTCAGCTTGATTGAGAATCAAGCAACAATACAAGCAGCACAAAAGCGTATTGTTGAAGAATGGAGAACACAGAATAAATCAATGTAATTGACCATAAAAAAACCCTTCATGCGTAAAATTTTACAGGCGTTCTTCAACAGTGTTTTACGACAAAATAAATCCATCCGCTTTCATCAAAAACAAAGTTAAACATACCCCCTAAAAAAGGAAGGTATCTTATGATGCACTCTCAAATATCAAGAGCAATCGCAAATAGGAAATGAGCAAAGTGTTTGATAATGCTAGCTTATTTCCATAAATATAAAAACACCGCTACGCAAAGATGCCAATACGCAAAAATGTTGGTACGCAATGAATTCTATACCTTATCACGAGTAACACTATGAAATGGGTGTGGAAACGATAAATCATATTTCTTTACCGAAAACGGGTACATGATTAACACCATAGCATTCTTGTTCTTTACACAGATATTAATTCTTTCTCTTGCTTTTGCAGTCAACAATAGCGCATAACAAAAAATAGGATAAGCTAAAAAGAAGAGGTTAGAGATGAAATTTTTTGTGGATAGCGCCAATATTGAAGAAATTCAAGAGTTACAGAATTTAAGCCTTGTTGATGGTGTCACAACCAATCCCTCTCTTATCCTAAAATCAGGACGCAATATTCTTGATGTTACAAAAGAAATTTGTGCTCTCGTTAGCGGACCTGTTTCTGCTGAAGTTGCAGCAACAGAATTTGAAAACATGATGAAAGAAGCAGCTGTTTTAGCAAAGATTGCCGACAATATTTGTATCAAGCTTCCTTTAACACTCGATGGATTAAAAGCCTGTAAAGCCCTCACAGCAGCAGGACTAAAAACAAATCTCACCCTTTGTTTTTCTGCCAATCAAGCCTTATTAGCCGCCAAAGCAGGCGCAACATTCGTTTCACCTTTTATTGGTAGACTTGATGATTGTGGAAATGATGGAAGTGAACTGCTTCATGAAATTCGCACAATTTATGATAACTATAACTTTGAAACACAAATCTTGGCCGCTTCAATCCGCACCGTTAATCATGTCAAAGAAGCAGCACTCAGTGGTGCTGACATTGCAACAGTTCCACCAGCAATCTTAAAAGCACTGGTCAAACACCCTCTCACCGACAAAGGGTTGCAAATATTCCTCGACGACTGGAAAAAAACAGGACAAAATATTGCTTAATATCTAGAATTTTTATTGGAAAGATCTTTTGAAAGTAACAAAAAGATCTGTTCAGCCAACTCTTCCGCAACACGTTTTTTTGCATCTTCTTCTGCTTGCAGCGTTGCATATTCTTGACGAAGTCGCTCAAAAGATGCATTCATCATTGCTGTTCCTTTTGCAACAAGAGTATTTTTCATATCCTGCAAAGTGTAAGAAGCTCTGCTCATAACAGTTCCAACAGAAGGTCGTCCCTTTCTCTTTTTCTCGAAATCAACCTCTATCTGCATAGATTCTCTTGTAAAGACGGATATCTGTAATGCCAATTGATAAGCAGGTAGAGAAGGTTTAGCACCATTTCCATACAAAAGAAAAAGCAGATGGTTGCGCACCATTTGTCCAAAACGATCCGAAGGTTCTTCCACAACAATAGAAGCAAGCTTTTGCGCTAATCCCAAAGAAGCTTGTCCAGAAGGGTATCCAGAAGCAGGATTCCCATAAGAAGCAGAATCCATTGTCATTGCACTCTGCAACTCTTGACGGTAAAGCGGTTCAACTTTGCATCCACACAACAGTGTGAATACACCAGCTAAAATGACAAGAATAGAACTTCTAAAAAACGACATTCACAATCCTTTGTGGAACAACAATGATTTTTTTCACAGGCTTTTCAATTAGCTGCGCCTTTACAAAATCTAACGCCAAAACCGCTTCTTTAATCATCACCTCATCAGCAGTTGCTGCAACGCTCACCTCACCACGTTTTTTACCATTAATTTGTACTGGCAAAGTATAGCATTCCGCAACGGTTAACGTGGGATCATAAATAGGCCAAGCAAGCGCAGATATTAAATTTTTTCCCCCTAAAGCAGCATGACATTCTTCTGCTAAATGGGGCATCATGGGTGCAATCATAGCAAGAAAAAAATCCATAGCTTGACGTAAAGAAGCTTTCATTTCATCGTCAACACTTTCTATCCTATTTAACAACGGCGCCATAATATTCAAGAATTCATAAAGGCGTGCAATAGCCCGATTAAAAGCGAATTTTTCCAAATCATCTTCTACAGCGTGGAGCGTGCGATGTGCGACCTTTGAGAGTTCCAAAGCCGCTCCCTGATGCCCTGCACAAGGCGCCACATCCTTTAAAATAGAAGCACTCACAGCCACATGGCGCCAAACACGCTGTACAAAGCGATGTGCACCTTCAACACCAGATTCTGTCCAAATGACATCCCGCTCGGGAGGAGAATCTGACAACACAAACCAACGCACAGTATCAGCGCCATAAGATGCAATAATATCATCAGGATCAACGACATTCTTTTTTGATTTTGACATTTTCTCAATCAAACCAATCGTCACTTCACTTTGATCGGTTAATTTATAAGCACACCGCTTTCCATCTTTTTCAACAATCGAAATTTCTGCTGGAGAAACCCACCCTTGATCATCCCGATAGGTTTCATGCACCACCATCCCTTGGGTAAAAAGCCCCTTAAAAGGCTCATCTACCGTCACATGACCGACCAATTTCATAGCACGCATAAAAAAGCGCGCATAAAGAAGATGCAAAATGGCATGCTCAATTCCACCAATATATTGTTGCACAGGCAACCATTCAGCTGTTGCTTGTTTGTCAACAGGTCCCTGCGCAAAAGGAGCCGTAAAGCGTGCATAATACCAAGAAGAGTCAACAAATGTGTCCATGGTATCGGTTTCGCGTTTGGCAGGTTGACCACAGGAAGGACAAGTAACATTTTGCCATGTTTCATGTCGTGCAAGAGGATTTCCTGGTTGATCAAAAGTAACATCATCAGGCAACACAACCGGTAAATTGGCACGTGGAACAGGAACAACCCCACAAGTTGTACAATGGATCATCGGAATGGGGCACCCCCAATAACGTTGACGTGAAATCCCCCAATCACGCAAACGAAATTGCACTGTTTTCTTCCCTTGCGGTTGCCCATTGAGCATTTGTTTTTCAAGCTTTTTAGCAGCTTCTTCAAAAGCTTGTCGGGGTGTCAAACCATCCAAAAAACTGGAATTGATCATCACCCCATCACCCGTATAAGGTGTTTCAGGTGTGACAAAATCTTCTGCTTGCTCTCCTTTTGGCAAAACCACGGGTTTTATTGGAAGATCATATTTACGCGCAAAATCGAAATCTCTCTGATCATGAGCTGGACAACCAAAAACAACCCCTGTTCCATAGTCCATAAGCACAAAATTCGCGATATAAACGGGAATATGTACTGTTGAATCGAAAGGATGAACAGCCAAAAGGGGCGTGAGAAACCCTTGTTTTTCAGCTGTTTCAAGTGCTGCCGTTGTCGTTCCACCACACCGACAATTTTCAATAAAAGCACTCAACGCTTTGTCTTTTTTTGCCAAAGCTTGTGCAATAGGATGATCAACAGACAGAGCCAAAAAGGAAGCGCCAAACAGTGTATCAGGACGCGTTGAATAACAAACAACCTCATCAAATTTCTCACAAACATCATCAGCATCACCCGCCGACTTTAAGGCCCAACGAATCAGCAAACCTTGTGATTTTCCAATCCAGTTTTTTTGCATGGTGCGAACTTTTTCCGGCCATTGGTTCAGCTCTTCAAGCCCTGCCAAGAGATCTTCACTAAAGTCGCTAATTTTGAAAAACCACTGCGTCAACTCACGTTGTTCAACCAACGCACCAGAACGCCATCCCCGCCCATCAACAACCTGTTCATTGGCCAAAACAGTATGATCAACAGGGTCCCAATTCACCTTAGCCACTTTACGTGCTACCAACCCCTTTTGATAGAAATCAAGGAACAACATTTGTTGGCGGTGGTAATATTCCACATCACAAGTTGCAAATTCACGCGCCCAATCTAATGAGAGTCCTAATTGTTTTAATTGCCCGCGCATGACCGCAATATTTTGATAGGTCCAAGTTTTAGGATGCACTTTATTTTGCATAGCGGCATTTTCAGCCGGCATCCCAAAAGCATCCCACCCCATGGGATGAAGCACATTAAACCCCTTGGCGCGTTTATAGCGTGCAACCACATCCCCCATGGCATAATTGCGCACATGCCCCATGTGAATGCGCCCAGAAGGATAAGGAAACATTTCTAAAACATAATATTTTTCACGAGCATCTTCTTGAAGAGTCTGAAAAATTTTCTTTTCATCCCAAATTTCTTGCCATTTTTTTTCTCTCGCACGTGGATTATAGCGTTCGCCTATATTATAATGTCCAATTGTCATTCCCATTATACTCTTTTAATAAAACAGAACCAAAAACTTGTTTTATTATGCTTGACCATGGATTAACCTCATCGTCAACATTTTCGTGAAATATTTCCCTAAGTATTTTATAAAACTTTAAAAAAAACGACCAACTCTTGAACAAAAAAGGTAAAGCACAAAAACATGAATACACAAACGCCCCTCGATGCCCCTTCCATTGAAGCATGGCAAAACCTTCAAAAAGACATTGCAGCAATATGCCAAGAGTTACAACGCCCTGTAGAAGAAATTGAACTTATCGCTGTTTCAAAAACTGTTTCTGCCGCTGATATACGCCCCATTTTACAAGCAGGCCAATCTTTGTTTGCAGAAAACCGCGTACAAGAAGCAGCACAAAAATGGCCTGCTTTACGTCAACAATTTGAAAATATTAAACTCCATCTCATCGGTCCCCTACAATCAAATAAAACGGCAGAGGCAGTAAAACTTTTTGATGTCATCCAAACGGTTGACCGTGAAAAAATAGCCAAAAGCTTAGCTGAAGAAATGGAAAAGCAAAAAAGGCATCTCCCCTGCTACGTTCAGGTTAACATTGGATTAGAACCGCAAAAAAGTGGTGTTGCACCGCAAGAATTGATCCCTTTTGTTTCTCAATGCAAAAACAACTATGGACTCGATATCATCGGACTTATGGGCATCCCCCCTGTCGACGAAAACCCCGGCCCCTATTTCGCGCTCTTAGCAAAATTAGCAAAACAAGCAGGTCTTCCAAAGCTTTCCATGGGCATGTCCAGTGACTTCAAAACCGCTCTACAGTTTGGCTCTAATATCCTTCGCATTGGCTCCGCTTTATTTGGAAAACGCCCCGTGTAAAACAATTTTCCCTCATATAAATCTATTCCCCCTTCAATAAATTCCCATTGAAGATTCTACGAACAAACCAAAAACAGCAGAAATGAGAAAAAATATTTCCTTCAATCTCAATAAAGGAGCAATTCTAGCAAAAAAGATTCCAGTCCCTCTTTCATCCTGTTAGCAAAATAAGTAAAAAAGCCGGTTTCTCAAATTTCTCACCGGCACATCCACAACGCGTACAATAGCTTCAAAATAGCATTACAATTTTGCTCTCATATTCTCGCACATTGCTTCTACTTTACTCCCCTCTGACCGCCTCTCCAGCAAAAGCAACATAAAAAATAAATCCTTATATAAAAGCAAAATGATAAGAGGGGCGTTGCGCATGAATGAAAAAACTGTCGCGAAATAAATAATTGCAAAAGAATATTTAATACGATTATCGCAATGATTTCCATTGAAAATCATGAATTCTCTTAAACTTCTCCAACACGCGTAAACAATTTCCCCACATACCAATGGCATAAAGCAGACAAAAAGAGGTTTATGGTTGCATAATACAGTAACAAAACTCTTTCATGTAAGTCACTTGAGCAAAATAAACATCTCAAATACCCAATAGAGCGCCAAGAACCGCGCTAAACAACATGAATAGCAATCTATAAGGTCAACGATAGCATAGAGGCTTTCTATGCTCTACAAAGCGTAAATACAGTCAATATCCGCTTGAAAAATAAAAGAACGAATCCCATGCATGTGCGCATAATACATGCAAGAAAAACAATGGCAATGAGACCGATTTCAATAACGATATTTCTTTATCTTTCTCGTAAACAAAGAGAAAAACTTCAACTTTTCATATGCGCAATTTTTCTGATTTTAAACTTTAATTAAGAAAAACCATGGGGTATTTCTTATATTTTAAAATATTATAAATAATATTATTATCTTTTTAAGAAAAATATTAATATATACATAACATATATATGATTTATATAGTATTTTTATTTCCATTTTTAAAATTTATCTTTGACAATGATCTAAAATACGTAATAACCATTTGAAATGTATCATTGTGATACTACTTTTAATGTGGATAATTAAGGAGAATTAATATGTTTGGTTCATTCAACACATTCGGTCATATGGCGACAAAGATATCTCTGAAGTTAAATAATTTTGTAAGTATATTTGTAAGAATATACCAAAATTAAATATCTACATCTGTGCATAAAATAATTTTCAGAGATATCTATTGTGGATCACATCTTATAATCAGGATTTTTTTATAATGAATATTTGTTATGAAATCGTAAGAATGTTTTGTATTCTCATTGTCTTTATCCCTATATATGCTATTGGTTTTTAAAAGTGGTAGTTACAGTTGGAAAGTAACTATAAAATAAACTTTATATACAGTAATTCTTTTCATTATTTTTGATATTTTGGTTTAATTAATTATTAATAAACTTATTCTTTTTTAAATAAGGGAATACAAAATAAAAAACATTTAAAGCGATAATCAATAAAGCACCTTCATCTCCCTTTTTATATGATATTTTTTAGTGCCTTTGTGCGTTTATAAAAAGCTCTATACCGCAATAGTCTTTGCCATATTTGAATATCCTAAAAGCATAAAATACCTTTTTAAGAAAAACGTATCAGATTTAAAAATTGACTATTCTAATCTTTGTCATTTAGTCTAACCTTATAATGAAAAGCTTTTGGGAAAACTCTGCCACAAATATAACCATACAAAAATACAGAGGCAGATTTTTCCAAACAATAAAAAGAGGGAAACATGACTGAAAAAATTTATCCAATATCAGAAGAGATCAAAAAAAATACTTTACTCGATGAGGAAACTTATCAACAATGGTATCGAGAAAGCATCAATGATCCAGAAAGCTTCTGGGCCAAACATGGTCAACGCATTGAATGGTTTAAACCTTTTACAAAAGTAAAAAACACTTCTTTTAACGGAGATGTCTCCATTCAATGGTACGAAGATGGGATAACAAATGTTACCTATAATTGCATTGATCGCCACCTGAAAACCCATGGAGACAAAATCGCGCTCATTTGGGAAGGAGATAATCCTTATCATGATAAAAAAATAACCTATAACGAGCTTTATGAACATGTTTGTCGTTTTGCTAATCTTTTGAAAAGTCGTGGCATTAAGAAAGGCGATAAAGTAACCATTTATCTTCCTATGATTCCCGAAGCAGCCTATGCCATGCTTGCTTGTGCTCGCATTGGTGCTGTTCATTCGGTTATTTTTGCAGGCTTTTCTGCTGAAGCAATAGCAGGACGCCTTGTCGATTGTGAATCAACCTTTATGATTACCGCTGATCACGGCTTGCGTGGCGGCAAACGGATCAACTTAAAAGACAATGTTGATCATGCTATTGAGATAGCAGCACGCCAAAACGTGCATGTGGACCAAGTCATGGTTATACGGCGGACTTGTGGACCCATTCAATGGGTAGAGGGGCGTGATTTTTGGTACCACGAAGAGATAGCTCATACCAAAACAGCTTGTCCACCAGAACCAATGAATGCTGAAGATCCACTTTTTATTCTTTATACTTCAGGCTCCACCGGCAAACCTAAAGGTGTTTTGCATACCACAGCAGGCTATCTTGTTTTTGCCTCGATGACTCACCAATATGTTTTTGATTACCACCCCGATGAAGTTTACTGGTGTACGGCTGATATTGGTTGGATAACCGGCCATTCTTACTTGGTTTATGGACCTTTATGTAATGGTGCGACCACTTTAATGTTTGAAGGCACACCAACCTTTCCTGACAAAGGCAGATTCTGGGAAATTGTCGACAAGCATCAAGTCAATACACTCTACACCGCACCAACAGCTATCCGCGCCTTAATGGGAGCAGGAAATTCGTTTGTTGAACACTCAGACAGAACATCGTTGCGTCTTTTAGGCACAGTAGGAGAACCTATTAACCCAGAAGCATGGGAATGGTTTTATCATATAATTGGAAATGACCGTTGTCCGATTCTCGATACATGGTGGCAAACGGAAACAGGAGGGCATATGATCACACCCTTGCCTGGTGCAACCCCCCTCAAAGCAGGATCGGCCACACGTCCTTTCTTTGGTGTTCAACCCCAAATTGTTGATGCCCAAGGCAATGTTTTAGAAGGTGAAGCAGAAGGCACTCTTTGTATCAGTGATTCATGGCCAGGACAAATGCGCACACTTTATAAGGATCATGAACGCTTTATTCAAACTTATTTTTCCTCCTATAAAGGAAAATATTTTTCAGGCGATAGCTGTAGGCGCGATAGCGACGGTTATTATTGGATCACAGGACGAGTTGATGACATTCTCAATGTCTCGGGGCACAGATTAGGAACCGCTGAAATTGAATCGGCTCTTGTTTCTCATCCCGCTGTATCAGAAGCAGCTATTGTGGGTTACCCGCATCCCATTAAAGGGCAAGGAATTTATAGTTTTGTGACCCTCATGGAAGGAACAGCGCCAAGTGAAGAATTGCAAAAAGACCTTATCAAGCATGTGAGACAAGAAATAGGTTCTATTGCCATATTGGATAAAATTCAGTTTGCTCCACAGCTTCCCAAAACGCGATCAGGGAAAATTATGAGACGTATTTTACGAAAAATTGCTGAAAACGATTTTGATACTCTCGGAGATATTTCAACCCTTGCCGAACCACAAGTTGTTGAAGATCTAATTGCCAACCGGCAAAACTAAAAAACACGACGCAATACAACATACGGTGGTTTTTGTTTTTTTTTGCTAAAATTATCTCAGCATTATTACGAAAACCACCGAGGAGAATAAAAAATAAAACAATTCACGAGAAGCTCAATCATTCTAACAACAAACGCTTTTTTTCATAACAGGTAAGAAATAATTTAAGCAAAAACCTCAGGATTGGGATGCGAACAAGAATAAGAAAGTAAGATAAAAAGAGCAACATAGCTTTTTAAAATCACCCAATGTCCACTCAATGCAAAAAAAGCCTCTGAGTAAGAAGGAAAAATAGTTCTGATGTTTATGCTAGAATCCCTTTGAAATTCCTGCTAAAATCATAAATAAGGCTAAAAAAAGAAAGTATAAGTGATAATATTCTTGAGCAAAAATATTTATCTATAACGAGGGTGTATAAAAAATATTGAAAACCATGAAATCTAAAATAAACAAGCTTACAACAAAAATCTAAAGCAATGAAAGTAAGAGTTTTTAGAATAAATGATGCAATATAAAATCAGGAGTAATAATAAAAAGTGATTCATTTTGAAAATGTCGGCCTACGCTATGGAATGGGCCCTGAGGTCCTTCGTGATATTAGCTTTCATATTCCTCCTGGATCATTTCAATTTCTCACAGGTGCCTCTGGAGCAGGGAAAACGTCGCTGATGCGTCTTATGTTTTTGGCACTCAAACCCACCCGCGGTCATATTGATCTCTTTGGAACAGACACAGCATTACTCAAACGACAAGAGCTCCCTGCGCTGCGACAACGTATTGGGGTGGTTTTTCAAGATTTTCGTTTACTCGACCACATGACCACTTATGAAAATGTCTCCTTACCTTTACGCATTAAAGGACAAGAAGAAGCAACCTATCGCAGTGAAGTGGAAGATCTTCTCTGTTGGGTAGGTCTTGGAGATCATATTCATGTTTTACCACCGGTTCTTTCCGGTGGGGAAAAACAAAGGGTAGCCATTGCACGCGCACTCATTGATCAACCTGAAATTCTACTTGCCGATGAACCCACCGGAAATGTCGATCCGCCCTTGGCAAAACGCCTCCTCCGTTTGTTTATTGAATTAAACCGTTTTGGAACGGCTGTTATCATTGCCACCCATGATATTGCCTTAATGGAACAAGTTGCAGCACGGCGTATGCTTCTCCATAACGGACGGATGACGATTCATGAATAAGTCTTTCCCCATTTTTACAAGCAATAAAAAAAATACAACAGCGATTATTCCCAGTGGTAATATTTCTGGAAAAGCATTAGTTGCCGTGATTGCTATTATGACATTTCTTTCAAGCCTCACCTTAATCGGTGTTGATTTGGTCCAACGTGCCGCCCAAAATTGGAGTAATCAGATTAGCTATGAAGCAACAATACAAATACGCCCCATTGACAATGTTGATATCAACAAAGCACTCCGTGATGCCGTACAATTGGTTAAAACATTTTCTGGTGTACAAGATGCAAAAATTGTTGACCAAAAAGCTACAGAAAAGTTACTGGAGCCATGGCTTGGAACAGGCTTCAATGTCAATGAACTACCCCTTCCCCGCCTCATCATTGTGACCCTGAAGAGAGATGAAAAAATCAATTTTGCAGCCATTAATCACGCCATTAAAACCCAAATTCCAGGAGGTCAATTTGATGATCACCGTGTTTGGGTTCATCGTTTTGCGACCATGGCACACACCACTGTTTTCATTGGTTTTTCAATTTTAGCATTGGTTTTAGGCTCTCTTATCCTCACCATCATTTTTGCCACCCGCAATGCATTGGCAGAAAATACACATATTATCAATGTCTTATATTTCCTTGGTACTGAAACTCTTTTCATTGCTCGCCAATTTGACTGGCATTTTTTTAAAACTGCGCTGCGTGGTGCTTTATATGGTGGTCTCACAAGCATATTTCTATTTTCAGCCTTTTGTCTCTGGACGAATTATAACTTGGGAAGAGTAGAAGCTAGCCAAGTAACAGCTTTGTTTGGACATCTTTCCATAAGTTCCATCCCCTACGGAAAAATCATTTTTCTTATTATTTTCGTTTCTTTTCTTACCACCCTTACAAACCGCATGACTATTTTAGCGCAACTGAAAAAAATTGATCAATGTGAAAACGGTTTATTTTAATTTTATGACTTACAATACTTTCAACTCATTGACGCAAAACAATTTAGAACGTCCTCTTCCAAAACGGACCCACTATAATAATTGGTCTCCCTGCTTTTTATTTCGCTATTTTCCACCGACAACCCTTACTCTTTCAATCATTGTTTTAATTTTCTGGGGCGGTTTTATTATTTTTTCTGAAAAAACTGAACGACTCTCTCCCCCAACACCTCTCCCCAAAGCGGATGCCATTATCGTGCTTACAGGCGGAGAAAACCGAATAGAGACAGGACTTAATCTCTTACAAAGGGGGCTTGGTTCACGTCTCCTCATCAGTGGCGTAAATACCACAACCAATCTGAAAAGTCTCATGCACAACATGCATATTACCCCACGGCTTATCTCCTGTTGTATTGACATCGGACATCAAGCGATTAACACCAGAGGAAATGCTAAAGAAAGCGCCGATTGGATCAAAAAACACCACTATAAAACCCTTTATATCGTCACCCATGATTACCATGTGTGGCGCTCAATGCGAGAACTTAAATATTTAATGCCTGATATCCATTTCATTGCCTATCCTGTTAAAAAGAACAATGCTGAAAGCGCAATACAACAGATCAATCAAATCCGCATTCTTATATTCCAATATATTAAAACGCTCCAAGTCTATATCAGAACCGCATTCTGACCTTTCTCCCTGATCTTTATTCTTGTGACTTTAAACCTTGCTACCCTCTGACTGCTTTACCCTTCTCTCCATACCTTTCCACACGAATTACCGCCATAAAAGCCCGCCAGAACTTCCCCCCATACAAAGCACAACGCCCCGATACACGTGTCACTGTCTTGCACATTAACCAAAAAACATCTCTTACATCCCAAACTTGATCTCACAACACGTGATCTATCTAATGCCATCCCCAATATAGAAGACAGCTCTTGTAAATAAATCTTCCCAGATAGCTATAAAATCAAACTTGTCATAAAAATCTATTTACACCACTGTCTTACCCTTCATAAAAAATGCAAACCGCCCCACCCTATATTTTGCCACCCCCCAAGTATTACGATAGCTCTTAAACCTCTTGGGATGATTGGTAAGAGGCATGCATTACGCCTTTCTTAAACACGAACATACCAACCTCATATGACATGCAAAGAAGTAATTTTAATAGATTTAAAATAAGAAAATTTATAATACTTAGATTTCTCATTTAACAGAGAGAACATTAAACTATCATTATAAGTCAATATATTAGTAACAATCTCTTATTCTAAAAAGCATCTTCATAAGAGCATTTTAGATCACAGATAGGAATAAGCTCAAAACGCACACCGCGACAAATACCCTACATTTTTTATCGCAATCTTTTTTGAAATCATTTCGCTCTCTAAGATCACTTTTTGTCTGGTTTCCTCTCCCAAAAAGAACGAAAATTTTTAAACTCTATTGATCTGTAAACAATAATAACTCAGCTTCTTGTCTAACGCGTTCCACCTGCTCACTTCAATATCAGAACATCTCAAAAGACAGATTTCATGAGAATTGTCATTTCCTCTCAACATCTCAAAAGGCGACGATTCTTATTAGCAACGATTTGTAAACAATCCACTTTCTCTGGACAGGTTCCACTCAGCTTCTCCATTTATATGGTTTACTCACATAAAGCTCGATAAGAAAACCCTGCCTGAGAATATTCATCACTGCCGCTAAAGCTCATGCGTCATAATTTTAGCGACCTCACTGCCTAAGGTGCTTTATCACATACAATATATTGATTTATAATGAAAATTTATTACGCTACAACTTGAATGAGAGCTCTCAATATCATCAGATTCTCTCATTTCAAATCTGTTCTCTATTGAATCAATCAAAACCATTTTCTTGCACATCACATAGGACTTGCACATCACAAAGGAAGAGAGCCTGCGCAGCGTAAAACTGTACAAGAAAGACATGCCTCTTATGGACTTGTCTCAAGTGCCAAGGGCTGTCGCAATACCCACGAGCTGGCAAGGTGTATGATAGTGCCAGTTTGTTACGACTCAACACTTTTTTACCGCACAATGGATAATTTAACCTTTTCAGTTTCTCTCACTTCCAATTTTGGCAGGTTGCGCACAATTTTCATTGTTTCCAAGCTTACAGTAATAACCCGCTGAAACAATTCCAATGGATAAGCTGGATTACCCACCGTTTCAACAGCATAGCGATTGGCATCATTCACAATCCCACTCGCTTTATCCGTTTTGACAACCTGCCGCTCCATAACCCATTCAAGAGCAGGCCTGCCATTGATCACATACTCATAAGCTTCAAGAGGAATATTCTGCATCGTGATATGCGCATTATAAATCACTGTGCTTTTATCAATAGCACCACGCTTACCAGCAAATTTCATCGCCTCAACACGATAAAAACTCTTCTCATCAGAAATCACCCAAGTTCTTGGATCTCCCTGTTTATAGGTAACGGGATAGGGTTCAATCTCTTCATAATTCATATGCAAATCACCAAGCTTGCGCCCCGCTATAACAAAAGCCCAAAAATCCTCTACCTTTTTAACTGTTGGAATACGCGGCAATTGTTTAGATAAATTATGCGCATAACGAGCACGATAATCTTCAGAATGCAAAATCCCGTAAACATAATAAAACAAATCATCCTTTGTTATCATTTCACCAGGATAAGCTGCCTTAAAATAAGCCAACCCTTCATCCGTAAGAGCATCACGCCGCTCTAAACCAGTTTCTTTGCTTTCCTCTGCAAAATTTGCAAACAAATGAACCTGATTCCCTTTTTTAGCTCCTAAGGGTGCAACATCTTCATAAACATACCGTGGAAAACATTGACCAGTATCCATTGCATGAAGATTAGATAAATTCTTAGTCATCAGAACAGAAAATCCACTGCTTGCTCCAACTCCCGTAACTTGTATTACTCTGTTTTCAACCGCTTGCTTCATAGGGAATATACGCGGCATTTGATATACTCTTTCGTTAAAAGTACGGTTATAATAAAGCCATTGTTGTGTAAAAGGACGATAAAGACTTTGAACTAAGCAATTACTTTCAAATTCAGAAAACTTTCCTCTTACCAATTCCTCTTTAAGACTACTGCTCCAACTGATTTTTTGGGTATCTGTATCAACAAAATCGTTCACAGCATTTGCACGTGCTTTGCGGTCAGAATGCGCATAAACATTATTAAAACGTTCCACTTCATTGTTATAGAAAGTTATCGTGTTACGCATATTCTTCGCTAGATTTTCACGGCTTGAATTATATGCCCAGGCATCGCGAGTAGTTATAATCCCACGAGAAAACGTTTCAAAGAGCTTTTTATCACTGCCTTTCTTATCTCCTAAGGCCAGAAATTTTTTAAAATCACTGTTGCGCTGATTCAGCCAATCGCCATATTCATCTGGCGTAATCATCTGCCAGCCGTGTTCACGCTTGATACCGCCAACACTACCCAACCGCTGAAGTTGAGATAATTTCTCCTTTGTCGTGAGATTATCACCAATATTGTAATAGTGAATTTTGCAATGCTCCGTGACATTTGGATTTTTAATAAATAGTGTCACAGCGATTCCTGCCATACTTCCACTTCCGAAAACATTTTGCCCTTCTCGAGCAGCTCCTTTGCTCATCATATTTTTGCGAATATCACCACGCAAATTGAAAACATAAATGCTCGAAAATTCTTCATTCAATTCTTTTCGTAATCCACTCGTAGAATATCCATTGATAAAACCTGAATTTGTCACAAAACCAATAACACCACAGTCTTTTATGCGATCACTTGCCCAACGAATGGCACGAATATAACTGTCATAAAGTCCATTAACATTGCTTGCTTTGGATTGAGCAGCATAAGTTTCACGAATGCGACGATCCAATTTAGGATAGCCAATATTCTGCGCATTGTCGTTTTCACTTTTTTGTCCAGAAGAATAAGGGGGGTTGCCAACAATAACACGAATATCCAGTTCCTTCTGGTGCGCCCGACGTGTACTGTTATCCACCAGCAAATCACTGATCAGGTCTTTTTCTTGCTCATAAAGCTGGAATGTATCGGTCAAACAAATTCCCTCAAACGGAACATAATCGCCCCCCATCAGACCATGATAGGTCGTCTCAATATTAATGGCTGCAATATAATAGGCTAAAAGCACGATTTCATTGGCATGAATTTCACGACAAAATTTGTGTTTCATCTCCTCTGGTTTTATCAAACCCGATTGTAAAAGCCGTGTGATAAAAGTCCCCGTTCCAGTAAAGGGATCCATGATGTGCACACCCGATGAGCCAAGCGTTTGCCCAAATTCTTGCTCTAATACATCATTGACAGAGTGCAAAATAAAATCCACAACCTCGACGGGGGTATAAACAATGCCTAATTTTTCTACAGTGCGTGGAAAAGCATAACGAAAAAACTTATCATAAAGCTCTACAATCAACCTCTGTTTTGCTTTTGGATCCGTAATGCCACTGGCTCGTAATTTTACACTTGCGTAAAATTTTTCCAGATCTTTGGATTCCTTATCAAGATTTGCCTCATCAAGCACATCAAGCATACGCTGCATAGCACGCGAGACAGGATTCTCACGTGTGAACTGATAGCCTTCAAACAACACCTGAAAGACAGGACGCGTGATAATATGCTGTGCCAACATCTCAATCGCATCAGCTTCTGTAACAGCATCATTTAAGTCATCACGCAGTTCTGCCACAAACCTGTCAAAGGCTTGACGCGCCTCAGTATTTGGCTCTGCCAGAATGCCTGTTAAGCGCGTGATATGATTCTTAGCAATTTCCGCAATATTGCTCGCCCAATCCTCCCAATAATCTCGTGTCCCACACTTTTTGACAATCTTTGCCATGATGGCACGCGAAATCTCATCCACAGGGAAAGCAAGCTCCCCTTGTTCATCTGTAAAAAGGACATCACGCTCCGCTGTACCAATACCCAATCGTGCTGGTTGTGCGCGTAGTGGAAGATTGTCTACAATAGCCGTAATAGCCTTTAATTCAGTGCTCTGTGTGACACCAATAATCTCAATCACATTGCTAATATCTTGCCCGAGGGATGCCTTATTAATCGTTGCATCAAAACGATCATCATGTGCACGCAAAGCATTTAAAATTTGCCAGATAACCCGATATTTATCATTGTTGTTCAAAGCCTGTTCCGCTGGAGTATCAAGAGGAATACCAATTGGCAAAATGACATATCCCATCTTTTTACCCTCAGAGCGACGCATCACCCGCCCAACCGCTTGCACAACATCAATCTGGCTCTTGCGTGGATTTAAAAACATGATCGCATCAAGAGCCGGAACATCCACCCCCTCAGACAAACACCTTGCATTGGTTAAAATACGACAAATATCATCCCCACTATCAGCTTTCAGCCAATCAAGTAATGCACCACGATCCTTTGCATTGAAAGTGCCATCAACATGCTCAATTTCACACTTCAGAAAATGTTCATTTTCTGTATCCTCTTTCGTATAATCAAGATATTCTCTAACAACCGCAGAAAACTCATCACGAACGAGTTTAGAACTTTGAATAGTTTTACAAAACGCTAAAGCACGATGCATAGGATATGAATCCGTACCAACATCAGCCTTCATATTTTGTTTTGTCAAAGCCTTATAACAGCCAATAATCTTCGTTGCATCATCAAGAATAAGCTCAGAATCGCTATCACTAAGGCGCTTCTGAACAGCGGAACTGACCAATTTTTCGTCCATTGCTAAGACAATAACCTTATAATCTGTTAAAAGATCATTTTGTACTGCCCATGAAAAACCCCGATAAAAAAGTGTTTTACCAAAAAGCTTTTCATCATCCATCGAAGCAAGAACAGCATTAACTTCATTCGCGCGACTTTTTGCGTTATCACCAAAAATACGTGGTGTCGCTGTCATATAAAGGCGCTTCTTGGCGCGAATAACATCATTGGAATGCACCTTAACAAAATTGGATTCATCCTCTCCCACCAGCGTTGCCCCTGTTGTACGGTGCGCTTCATCACAAATGATAAGATCAAATGTTGGCAAACCATAGTTTTTCTGAGCATCAGCAATCACCTGAATGGATTGATAGGTTGCAAACACAACGGTCATCTTATCTGCAACACTCTTCCCCACCTGATCTGCAAGTTTAGCCGCATTAGTTGTCGCCGGAAAAGCAAGATCAAACACATCAATTTCAGCAACATCATCACTATTTTTACGACGCTTTCCCACTTGTGTATCAGAACAGACAGCAAAGGATCTCAATCCAATTCCTGCATCCGTTGTCCATTCACGCACCGTCTGTGACATCAGCGCCAAAGAAGGAACAAGAAACAAAACAAACTTGCCTTCACCTGCCAAATCCTCAGCAATTTTAAGACTGGTAAATGTCTTACCAGTCCCACAAGCCATAATGAGCTTACCCCGATCTGCTTGAGCAAGCCCAGCACGCACATCACGCAATGCCTCCAGCTGATGTGGACGCAGCTTCTTTTTATCCTCCAAAACAACTTTGCCCTGGGCTGCAAAAATTTCCCAACGGATCGGACTTTGTTGTATATCGGAAAGATTAATCCGTATAACAGGAATATCTTGCCCCCGTATCATTATTTCAGCGTTATCACTCCAAGCACGTTCAGTACTATCTATAATAACACGCCGCTTGAACGGAGCTTTTCCTGATGCCGAAATAAAACTATCAATATCTGCTTTTCTAATTCGATATGCTGCATCATAAAATTTACATTGGATTGCTGCAAACCCCTCTTCATCACGCATCTTTGCCACAAGATCAATACCAGTATCCCGACCATCCCAACCATTTTCATGCGCCCAATCTTTAAAGGTTTGAACTTTTTCATAACACCCAAACTGAAGAGGATCATGTGTCAGATAAGCAAGAGCAAAACGCTCAAAATACGTTCCTTTATCTCGTTCGGTACGCGCTTGATCACGATAGCTCTGTAAAAGCGATTGCAGCGTCATGCTTCCCCCCAATGAAAAATACCTTCAACTATCGAATCTAAACCAATTCGTCAATGCCTCTTGTTCTACCCAAAAAACTTAAAAAAAGCTTAAAATTGCTTGATTTTAAAACATTTCTTCTATGTTTAATTAAACCAACAAGAGAAAATCTTTTGATCCTTTTGAGTATCCCCCAAATCATATGATGCATTTACTGATGTCTATATCCCTATGGAAATAAACGGTAAGGCGTGATGATTTTGAAAATATTTTTTGCCTTTTGTAAGAATACAAAATAAAGTGCACAATAATTTTAGGATTTAGCTTAAGAATGAGAGGGGGGAAATGGATACGACACCTGCGAACACACAAGACACCAAGGAAGAAACTCCACACACAAAACAGCGCATTTTACGAACGATCATGCATATAATTTCACTATAATACGCAAAATATTAGTCGTGATATTCAAAATATTGATTTTTGAAATATTTCTTTGTCTTTTGTTCTTTCGTAGACTAATTATTTGCTTCTTATACTTTATAGCGGGTGGTTTTAGAATTCTTTTTTATCTGTACAATATATTGATTTATAATGATAATATAGCGTCATTCATATTAAATTAGAACTCTGAATAACGTAAGATTTTCTCATTTCAAATCTGTTTATCTTGAATCAATCAAAACCACCCGCTTGCACATCACAAGCGGGATGAGTGTGTGGAGAAAAACTGTACAAGAAATGACTAAAAATGGCTCTTATGAACCGCCGCCTTAATGCAAGGTCTATCGCAACACCCACGAGCTGGCAAATATAATGATGGTGCCCAGCTTATTACTTCATAAGCGTAAAGATGGAGGTGCTCAATAGATTTACCATGAACAGCGTCGCAAAATAGGCTTGGATACCTTGAGAAATCTTTCTTTAAAACAAGAGTGTCAATGTGCAACACAATGGCGCTCTGTATCGGACTTGTAGCAGGAGGAAGAATACCATACCAACTAGACATACCAGTGCTCATCACTAGCGGCCATTATGTTCTTTAGCAACATAACTGCAGCTTGGTATTACGATGTTCTCTTACTTCATCTCACATCTGCTGAATATGAGCTTATTCTTTTTCAATGAATGAAAGCCCCTTTCATTCATACATCATTCAAAATAAGAAGCTATCCGCCTCTCAAACTTTTTGTCTTCCTCACCAAACTCATGAAATCAAACCCGCATCTCACGGTATTAGTTCTTAAGATCACGCCCCCTACCGAGTATCTGACGGCATCCTTACCCTAGAAACTCAAATGGCTTGTTTATCCTTCAGCTCCAAAATCATGAGATAAGGCAGAAAAAAGCGATGCCTTAAACAAAATATTCTAAAGAAAGCTAAGTTACTCGCATAAAGGAACAGAAAATGGCTGTGTCTTAGGTCACATTTTAAAACTTGAGCACGATCATAATTTATTTGCATAAACCTAAACACCTATAATTTGCACCAACTTCTGCAAAACTAAAAGTGAGAAATCCTCATAACCTCTTTTCCGAAAATCTTAAAAAGACTAAACGAAACCTCTTAAACTGCTCAACTATCTCGATACCAGTTCATTTTTTGGAAGAACGGAGGTTTAAGCTGTTTTTGGTATCAACCTTCTTTTTTGTTCTTTTGTTTGTTAGCAGATATACTATTCACTTCCCCCGCCTCTTTTTAGGTTAAATCTTAAGAATCGCCGCGCAGTATATTTCACTTGTCCTCCTCTTCACATCTCAGAAGACGAGAATTTTTAACAAAATTCAGTCTGCAAGCAATCTCATTCTAACGGGTTCTATTTAATTTCTCCTTAATAGGATTTACTTCCATAAGACTCGACAAGAAAGATTTAAAATATTCATCATGCATTCTCAAAACATTTAATGCCTCAAGAAGGCTTATATGCCTACCATATCTCACATGATGGGGTGCCCTATAAAACGTTCACCTCTAGTGGTACGCTCCACTTAATGAACAAAGCGTTTTCTAAAATAGAGCAGCAAATAATGCTAAACTTTTTCCATTCATGTTTCGCTTCATAAATGCTTCATCCAAGTGGAAAGCATCACGAACAAACATGCCCCAATTGATAAAGCTTAATCGCGTGAAAGAGCGACAACAGGGTCAAGCCGTGAAGCTTGCCGCGCTGGAGAAAAGCCAAAACATATTCCTATGAGGGTTGAAAAAGTAAGAGACATAATGATCGATTCAAGTGTATAAACCAAATGAATAGGTGCCTTAAACAGAAGAAACAAGCCACCTATAGAAAGTCCAAGCAAGATTCCCAAACCACCACCAATCACACAAACCAAAATCGCTTCAATGAGAAATTGCTGTAAAATATCACTTTGCCGTGCACCAACTGCCATACGCACGCCGATTTCATTGATCCGCTCAGAAACAGTGACCAACATAATATTCATCACCCCTATACCCCCCACAACCAGGGAAATAGCTGCAATTGAAGAAATTAAAAGTGTTAAAATATTTGTACTCTCCATAACACGTTCACGGAAAAATTCAGAATTTCTAATGAAAAAATCCTCCCCGCCATGCCGCATAATGAGAAAACGTTTTATCATGGTCTCCGCTAAATATGAATCAATATCATCAGCAATCCTAACAATAATTGCACGAACTTCTGTTGTACCAAGAAAACGCGTCTGCACTGTTGTATAGGGTAAATAAAGCTGTAAAGTATTTGATGTATCTCCACTTGCATTATTTTGCGAATCAACAACACCAATAATACGCGCAGGAACATTACCCACATTCACCACCTTTCCAAGGGGGCTTTCATGGCTATGGGGGAAAAGAACAGACAATGCTTCTTTCTCGATCACGAGATCAACCGCCCGATCATGGACACTTTTTTGATCAAAAAACTGTCCTTTGAAAACTTTGAGCCCCTGTGTCTGAAAAAATTGTTCTCCCACCCCCGCAATAATGGCATTGACTTCAACTGCACCAAAACGCACTTTCGAGCTTGCTGAAATCTGTGGTGTCACACCAGAAACATAAGGTAATCCAGACAAGGCTTCTGCATCAGCTTCAACCAAACTGGTTATTTTTTCTGCTTGTGGATCAGAAAAACTTTTACCAGGAAAAATGGTTAATGTATTAGTACCCAAACTTTTAAAATTTTCCAGAATTTTCTCTCGTGTACCATTCCCTAAAGCCACCATAGCAATAATCGCCCCAATACCGATAATCACCCCAAGCATTGTTAGAAAAGTCCGCATGCGATGTGCATTCATTGCCAACAGAGCCATCACAAACGCCTCACGGAATCGCTCAACAAAAGAACGAAAAAAGCCCAGTTTTTGTTGGCCTTTTAGATTTTGTTGTTCCTGAAGAGATTTTCCACCAACTTTTGTTTTTGCAACCCTTGACTGCTTATCAGCAATAATTTCCCCATCACTGATTTCGATAATACGCTCTGCTCTTTCAGCCACCTGCATATCATGGGTTACAATGATAATGGTACGCCCCTCTTGATGAAGTTCATCCAAAATATGCAATACTTCTTGCCCACTCTTTTTGTCCAATGCACCAGTTGGTTCATCTGCAAGAATGACCTCCGCATTATTCATGAGCGCCCGAGCAATAGAAACACGTTGTTGCTGACCACCAGAAAGCTGATTTGGACGATGATTTATCCGATCACCCATGCCCAAACGCGTTAAAAGATCCTGTGCCCGCTGTTTCCTTGCTTCCACGGCACATCCCGCATAAATAGCCGGAATTTCAACATTACCAAGAGCTGTCAATTCATTCAACAAATGGTAACGCTGAAAAATAAAACCAAAATGATTACGTCGCAAAGCCGACAATTCATCCGCAGAAAGGGAAGCTGTTTCTTTACCAGAGATCCAATAACGACCAGAAGTTGGACGATCAAGACAGCCTAAAATATTCATCAAGGTCGATTTACCTGAACCGGAAGCACCTACAATTGCCACCATTTCACCACGTTTAATGGTAAGATTGATGTTTTTCAAAACGGTAACAAACGCTTCGCCCGCAGGAAATTTGCGCACAATATTTTCCAAGACGAAGACAGCATCTGCTTGATTTGTGCTCATGCTTTAACTCTCGTCTTCGCTGTGCATGTGAGAAGACTCTGGCATCACTCCATCAGACGAACTAGTGACGACGACATCACCCTCGTTAAGTCCTGAAACAATCTCTGCCATAACCTTATTATTCAACCCAACGCTCACCTGTTTAGTAACCACCTTATTTTCCCCCACCAAAACAGAAACCCATGCTTTACGCTCTCTTGTCTCATCGCGTAAAGCATCACTTGGAACCAACAAGACATTCTGCGCGCGCCCTAAGATAATATGAACTTGAGCAGTCATATAGGTTCGCAAAAAATTGTCCGCATTATCAACATGTAGAATTCCATTGTAATAGATAGCCGATGATATTAAAGCACTAGAACCACTCACCATACCAGGATTAATACTCACATCAGCACGAATTGCTTCAGGAGCCGGCTCTACTTTTTCTAAAACGCCTTCATAACGACGCTGTGAATTACCTAGAACTGTAAAATAAAGTGGTTGTCCAGCTCGGACTTTAAGAACATCTGCTTCTGAGATTTGCGCCTTGATCGTCATCTTTGATAAATCACCCAAAATAACAATCGTTGGCGCCGACTGAACCGCATTCACATTCTGCCCTTCTTCCACAACTGTTGCCAAAACCGTTCCCGCTGAAGGGGCAGTGATGCGTGTATAACCTAAATTAACCTCTGCACTCTCCACATCAATTTGTGCTTGCACAATCTGCTGACGAAGTTGTTCAATTTGCGCCTCGCGTATTTTCACCTGTGTCGTAGCCTCATCGAGGTTCGCACGTGAAACCGCACGTGTTTCAATCATTTTTTTCTGACGCTCTAAATTTTTCTGTGCAAGAGAAAGATAGGCTTCTTGTTCTATCAAACTCGCATAATAATGCGATAATGCTGCTTTTTTTCTTTTTAAATCATTTTCCTGATCTGTAGGATCAATTTCTGCCAAGAGATCGCCTTCTTTCACAACACTCCCAGGGGAAACATGCATTGACACCACACGCCCTGTTGCTCGCGCACCAACAGCCACCAACCGGTAAGGACGTACAAGACCAGAAGCTAAAACACTTTCCTCAATATCCCCACGTTTCACCACCGCTGTTATATAAGTTGGAGTAGATGTTCCAAAAAAAACAGAACGTAACCATAACAACAAGAGAATGAGAAATATAGCAGTTAAAAAGAAGGAAAGTTTTTTGTGTTTTGTAATGAAATTTTTGAGTAAGTTTTTTTTCATTTCCCTACCTTTGCACGCGAACGAGGTGCATTATCAACGACTTCTGGACGCGATACATCAACAACGCCATCCCAGCCCCCCCCCAATGCTTTCATCAACGTGATATATTGCGTAACCAAAGAAACACGGCTATCTTTAAGCGCCATTTGTGCAGAATAATAAGAGCGATCAGCATTTAACAATTCAAGAAAACTAGTATTTCCATTCTCAAAAAGGTTCCGTGAAAGTTTTAAGGAATGAAGAGAAGCTTTATTCGCAACGATTAGCTTTTCTAAGCGTTGATGTTCCTTCGTTAATCTTACAAGCGCATTTTCTACATCTTCTAAAGCTTCCAACACAGCAGCTCGATAAGTAATAAAAGCTTGATCACGCTGCGCGCGCGCTACCGCAATAGAAGCCTCGACCTGACCTCCATTAAAAAGAGGAAAACGAAGACCAGGTCCAAAAGACCAGCCAATCGTTGAATTTTTCCATAATTGATCAATTGCCGTTGCTGCTGTCGAAATATTACCTGTTAAAGTAAGTGATGGATAACGATCTGCTTCACGTTGACCAATCCGTGCTGTCGCTTGCGCATATTGACGCTCTGCCCGTCGCAAATCTGGACGTGTTAACAAAATATCGGCTGGAATTCCTGCTGGTATCGGCCAGCGTGGTTGTGGAATCTTTGCATGCTTAGCATTTTTTTGTAAAAGATCCTTCAATGCCGTAGGCACACGACCAGTTAAGACAGAAAGGCGATGAACGCTCATTGCTAAATTCGCTTCCATCTGTGATATATCTGCTTCTGTATTTGCCATTTGTGCTTGCGCATTTGAAACATCAAGCTCAGAAACATCACCAGCTGTTAATCTAGCGCGCATCAGTTCATAAGTTTTACGTTGTGATACAGCAATTTGCCGCACAATAAACAACTTTTGTTGCCAGCCACGCATTTGCACATAATTTGTTGCCACATCTCCTAGTAATGTCACCATGGTAGCGCGCATATCTTCCACAGCCGCATCAAGGCCATAACGCGCTGCTTCAACCGCACGTTTATGCCCACCAAAAAAATCAAGCTCCCAGCTTGCATCAAAACCACTACTATACTGGTTTAACAATGCATCAGACTGTCCAGAACGACTACGGGTTCCTGAAATTGAATTGGACACATTTGGCAAAAGAGTTCCCACAACCTGTCCTAAACCCGCACGCGCCTCACGTACCCGAGCTTTGGCAACAGCAACATTATTATTTCCAGAAATCGCGTAATCCATTAACGCATCTAGAACAGGATCATTCAAATGCCGCCACCATCCGGCAAGCGCAACGGGCTGCCGTGCAGTCTGTGCAGATTTTTCTCCCCAAACTGCTGGAACACGAAAAGATGTTTTCTGGTAATTAGGACCAACCATACATCCTGACAAAAGCAAACACAACAAGACACTAAAAAATAATCCACGAGAAGCGCCCCATTTGAGATTTCTGATATACATCCAGTCTCCCGCATTCTTTCAGAATCATTATTTAATATTAATACTTTATTTACCTCTTATTTCAAACTTGACGTGAAAAATCAAATACAGTTTGCACAGGAATATGATCTGAAGGACGTTCCCATCCGCGCGCATCACGAAAAATCGAAAGATCTACAACAAAAGGGGCTAAATCTTGAGAAGACCAAACATGGTCAAGCCGCCGCCCATAATCAGTAAATGCCCAATCGCGAGCACGATAACTCCACCATGTGTAAAGCTTGGTAGGAACAGGAATATGCAACCGCATCAGATCAACCCATCCACCTTGACAACACAAATCCTGTAAACGCTCGGTTTCAATGGGAGTATGGCTTACAACCTTCAACAATTGCTGATGAGACCAAACATCCTCTGCCAAAGGAGCAATATTTAAATCTCCCACCAAAAGAGAAGAAAGACCATCGCCTTGATCCGCACGAATGGAGGACATTTCTTCTAAAAAATCAAGCTTATGACGAAACTTTTCATTCACATCAGCATCAGGGATATCTCCCCCAGCAGGAACATAAAAATTATGAATCCGCAAGCTTCTCCCATGGGCTTCCACAATAACTGAGATATAACGGCAATCTTGGTTTTGGCAAAAAAAACGCTTTTCTACCTTTTTAAAAGGCAAACGAGAAACAATAGCCACCCCGTTATAAGATTTTTGTCCACTCAATGCGATATGCTTATAACCCGCTGCTTCAAAAGCCTCCACTGGAAATAAAGCATCTGGACATTTTGTTTCCTGTAGACACAAAACATCTGTGGAAAAGAGTTCCAAATACTGAAAAACCTGTGCAAGACGCAAACGAATAGAATTAATATTCCAAGTCGCAATACGAAAGAACATTTGTTTTAATCCCAATGACGTAACACTCTTTCTTCATTTATTCGAAGGAAGTGCAAACATCCCATTAGCGAACCGGACGTCTGTCCGCACATTCATAATCTGCACAGTAGTTTCCAAATTTTGTTGGTCAACAATTGTCCACTGTCGCAAAGCAGAGCCTTTAGAATCAAAAACCATCCTTATTTGCCCTGCCCCAATCGTTTTATCACGCAGAACAATCGTTACAGCCCCTGGATCTTCGCGAAATGCGAACAAGCGCCCAGAAGATACATCAATTTTATCATCCAACAAAAATTTCATTGGCGTTTGCGAAAGTTGTGAAAAGTTCCAAGTATTCAAAGCCCGATTGTTAATACCCACAAATTGGCCATCTGAAATAATCTGTAAAGGCATTTTTTTGTAAATGAAACGAATTTTCCCTGGACGCTCTAAATAAAATGTCCCCTGAGACATTTTTCCCTTTGGACTAAACTGAATAAAATCACCTGTCATTGTTTTGATTGCCGCAAAGTGATTCACAACATTTTGCGCCTTTATCACTTTATTAGATGCTTGCGAAAAAACAGGAACAGTTAAACACCAAAAGATAATAATTCCCACCAACCCAAAGACTCTTCTTTGCAGTAAAAAAGACGTTTTCATAAAAAATGCTCCCAAGCAATACTTAATTGACTTTATAATTCATAACTTAAGTGATCAACGACGAATAAATACCCTTCTTTATAAGATAAAGATATTGTTTGAAAAAAATATCAAAAGATTTTTAAAAGTATTCTTCTTCGACAGTCTCCAAAACTTTTCGCTTACCCATATCATTAGCTGGACTAATGGTGCCTTCTTCTTCCATCCTTTCGATCAATGTGGCGGCACGATTATAACCAATGCCTAAACAACATTGAATATAAGAAGTTGAAGCCTTACGATCACGAAGCATAATAGCAACAGCTTGACAATAGGAATCATCTACTAAAGAAAAAGCTAAAGAAACATCCTTTTTTATTTCTTGCGGTATCGTTTCCAAATAACCAGTCTGCGTTTAAGTTTCCGAAATCATCAAATTTTCCTGATTTTCTGCTGATTTTCTAAACGCATAATATATTCTTTCCCACCCCTAATCTATGAAGCAACATAAATTATAGTCAATACATAATGGATTAAGGACTAAACATATTACTCGCGAACCTGAAAGCTCTTTTAAGTGTCAAAAATGCTTTTTTGACTTCCTTCCCACCCAAAAGAATAAAAATCTTCATCCGAACCACTCTGTAAACAGTTTGGAGTTTAGCAAATTTCACTTAGCTTCCCACCCCATATAATTCATTTATATTAAGACTCGACAGATCAGCCTTGCCCTAAATATTTAGAACGCACTTAAAAAGACACTAAAATATCAAGTCTTACATGCTTTTACACCCCTATACTCGCAATAACATTATTTTATACCAAGATATTGATTTATAATAATTTATCTTTTTAACTTAAATCATAACGCCAAAGACAATAAGATTCTCTCATCACATACTCTCTCATATTGAATCAATTCAAATCATTTGCTTGCACGTTACAAACAAGGTTGGTGTATGGATAAAAGTTATATAAGATAAAGAATCCCCTTATAAGGAGTCTCAAGTACCAAAGAGCTATCGCAAATTGAGAGCTGGTATATGAAAATGCAGACTTTCTACGATACAATAGGATAAACACTTGTTTTACAAGGTATTATAAAAAACAACTATAAAGATTTTTCAAAAGCGCTCTTCTTCAGCAGGCACTAAAATTTCTCGTTTCCCTGCGTGATTTGCTGGACTAATAATACCTTCTTCTTCCATCCTCTCAATCAATGTCGCAGCGCGGTTATAACCAATGCCTAAACGGCGTTGAATATAAGAGGTCGAAGCCTTACGATCACGAAGCACAATAGCAACAGCTTGACTATAGGGATCATCTTCTGAAGGAGAAGACAAAGAAACATCAGCACCATCCTCTTCAACTTCTTGCGTAATTGTTTCTAAATAATCCGGTCGTGCTTGCGCTTTGAGATGCGCAACAACCTGCTCCACTTCATCATCCGCAACAAAAGGCCCATGCACACGCTGAATACGTCCTCCTCCCATCATAAAGAGCATATCTCCTTGTCCCAATAATTGCTCGGCCCCCTGTTCGCCTAAAATTGTTCGACTATCAATTTTTGAACTCACAGAAAAAGAAATACGTGTAGGAAAATTGGCTTTGATCGTCCCAGTAATAACATCGACAGAAGGACGCTGTGTCGCCATAATTACATGGATACCGGCAGCACGTGCCATTTGTGCTAAACGTTGAACCGCTCCTTCAATATCTTTACCAGCAACCATCATCAAATCAGCCATTTCATCAATAATGACAACAATATAGGGCATAGGACTAAAATCAAGTGTTTCCGTTTCATAAAGAGGCTCACCAGTCTCACGATCAAATCCAACTTGAATTGTCCGAACCATTGTCTCTCCCTGACTTGCAGCTTCCCTAAGACGTGCATTAAACCCATCAATATTACGAACGCCTAGTTTTGACATTTTACTATAGCGTTCTTCCATTTCACGAACAGCCCACTTTAAAGCAATCACGGCTTTTTTAGGATCCGTCACCACGGGTGTTAATAAATGGGGAATGCCATCATAAACCGAAAGCTCAAGCATTTTCGGGTCCACCATAATGAGACGACATTGTTCAGGTGTCATACGATAAAGCAATGATAAAATCATTGTATTGATAGCAACAGACTTTCCCGATCCTGTTGTACCAGCAACCAAAAGATGGGGCATTTTTGCTAAATCTGCAACAACAGCTTCCCCCCCGATTGTCTTACCCAAAGCAAGTCCTAGCTTTGCTTTGCTGTCAATAAATTCTTGCGCCTGCAACATTTCTCGTAAATAAACCATCTCACGCTTTGCATTAGGCAATTCTATTCCAATAACATTACGTCCTGGAACCACCGCAACACGCGCCGAAATCGCACGCATCGAGCGTGCAATATCATCTGCCAAACCAATGATACGGGAGGACTTAATGCCTGCAGCCGGTTCAAATTCGTACAAAGTTACCACCGGTCCAGGACAAGCATCTATAATTTTTCCTTTGACTCCAAAATCTAACAAAACCCCTTCAAGCTCCTGAGAATTTGCTCTTAAAACAGCAGGAGAAAGTTTTGCATCCTTAACAGACGGTGGTGGAACCGAAAGATAATCTACAAGAGGAAGAACAAAACCACCCTTTGAAGAAGCTGTTAAAGACTTTCGATTTTTAACAGGAGAAACATAGGCTTTATTTTGATTTTCCTCACACTTTACTTTTTCACCTAAAAAAGTTGGCTCAATCCGATCAAATGGCTTTCCTTGCCCTTTACTCTGAAAACGCCTTTTGAAACAGAATAAACGAAAAAAACGCGCTTGTAAAAAATAAAAAAGATGCAAAAGAGCGCCACAAGTTGTCGCAAAAAAACCATGATTTTCACGATCCTCCTCTGCGGCATATTCCGTATCTTCTTCCAACTCAAAGACTGGATTAACGATTTCGTCTTTTGGAATGCTTTTTTCTTTTCTTTTCTTTGTTCGACGCCGCCATATTACATTACCAGCAAAAGCAGCGGTGAAAAAACCTAAAAGAATAAAAACAACACTGAAAAACACCGTGTAAGGAGGAGAAAGAAAAAGAGGAAAGACTGAAGAAGCAACACTTAAAACTTTATCTCCTAAAACCCCTCCCAATCCCATTGGCAATGGCCAATAAGTAAAAGAAGCAATAGGTGACATAAGAGCAAAAGCAATTAAAAAACAAATCGTTGATAGCACCCATAAAAAAAAGCGCAAAGTCAAATTGTAGATATTCTTTTGCGCCAACAAGAGAAAAGACCAAAATAACGGTGGCAACAAAACAGAAAGACTTGCCAAGCCAAAAAACTGCATAATAAAATCTGAAAAAATTGCCCCCATCCACCCCATAAGGTTTGTAACCTCATTTGTACTTGCATGGGTTAAAGATGGGTCCGCAACATTCCACGTCGCCAAAGCAAACACACAAAAAATAATAAAGCCCAAAAGCCCAAGCCCAATAAATACTCCTATCTGACGTAAAAACATCTCAATAAGACGCGAACCTTGAGAATTTCGCACTTCTAATGAATCATAAGGAGAAGAACTTCGGTGCATCTATCAATTCCAAATACAAAACTTTCATATTTTAAAGAGTTATAACTCCCTCTCTCTCTTAAAAAAGAATGAAGCTTAAACTCTGTGCCGATTTGTAAACAAATCGCCTGTAAACAATCCGACTTCTTATCTAGCGCGTTCTACCTTCTAATCACTTCATATCATTCATATACCCACCACCCTAAGAGACAATCGTTCATAAGGCGCACAAAAAGCCCTCCCTGAATATTTATCCACACGATCAACCAAAAAACACCTCATGTGTAAAGTGTTACATGGGTGCTATAAGCACCTTCCTAAACAAATAATATTTTTTACGCTACACCATGATAACGGCAAAATATGAATACTGTTTTAACCATCACGAATGACCACAATTTTTATCTATCATACTAACGAAATGGCCCCTTTCAGGACAAGCATACTGAAGCAACTCACACAACTAAAAAAATACACAACCATCTTTGTTTATTTTTAGTTTTCTTTTTTATCAACCAAGTGTAAAAAGAATTGAAGAAGATATTTAAAAAAGCTTATCCGATAAATCTGTAAGATGAATCACATAAATGATTAAGCAGAAAAACTCTGAAAAACCAATCTGTCATCAGATTGGCGCTAAAAAGAAACCTCGTTTTTGTAAAGCAGAGAGAAAAGTAAAGGTTAAGATATTTTAGCAATGTAAAAAGATATTCTTTTTAAAAGAAAGCAAACTATAAACAATGGAAGAAGTATTGTGTGTTCTAATCGCAATAAAAACGTACAACCCAATAAAAAAATTAAATCTCATAAAACTAAACAATGTGATCTGCTCATTGCAGGGGGGGCAGCTGTCGGTTTAACCCTAGCGATAGCACTCAAGCAAACAGCCCCTAATCTGAAAATAAAAATCGTTGATGCTGCTCCACAAGGAGATACCCCTGCTTCTAACATACGAACCATTGCCCTTGCTGCTGCTTCTATTCGTATGTTAAAACAATTACAATGTTGGGAATCTATAAAACCCTATGCGCAACCCATTCATTCAATGATCATCACAGATACAAGCACAAATGATCCTGTCAAACCCACTCTTTTAACCTTTGAAGGCGACATTAATCCCGGCGAGCCCTTTGCTGCTATGGTAGAGCATAGAGAACTCATCAACACTTTAAAAAAACGTGTCAAAGATCTCAATATCCCTGTTATTACAAACACCCGTGTCATTGATTTTCATCAAGAAGACCAACATACAACCGTCACTTTAAATAATGAAGAGGTTTGGCAAACAAAATTGCTTATTGCAGCTGATGGAGCCCATTCGAAATTACGCCAAAAAGCAGATCTTAAAAACTTTTCTCATCCCTATAAACAAACAGCAATCATCTGCACAGTTGAACATGAAAAACCCCATAATGGTCAAGCAATTCAACATTTTTTACCTGCCGGTCCTTTTGCTCTTCTCCCTCTCAAAGGCAACCGATCCGCCATTGTGTGGAATGAAGATCATAAAACTGCGCAATATTATCTCAAAGCTGATGCACTTATTTTTGAAACAGAACTCGAAAGACGCATTGGCCATCGATTAGGCAAACTCTCTTGGGATGGCGAACGTCAAGCTTTTCCTTTGAGTCTTTCTTTAACACGTCAATGCGTTAAACCACGTTTTGCTCTCGCTGGCGATGCCGCCCATACCATCCACCCCATTGCAGGACAAGGACTCAATTTAGGATTACGCGATAGCGCTGCGCTGGCTGAAGTGATTATTGAAACAGCACGACTAGGTCTTGACATTGGCTCCCTCACGGCTTTAGAGCGCTATCAAAGCTGGAGACGTTTTGAAATTGTCCGTATGGCTTTAAGCAATGATTGGCTTAATAAACTCTTTTCTAATGATAGCCTTCTTTTACGGATGCTCCGCGATACCGGCCTTGGAATCATTAATCAAGCACCAAAAATAAAAAAATACTTCATTCAAGAAGCTGCCGGACTCTCTCCAAATGCCCCACGTCTTCTACGCGGCTTCCCACTTTAAGCAAAAATTCATACTATTTCACTTTTTTTACAACCTTTGCCTTCCTCCTTCAAAGAACAAAAAATTCCTATCTCATCCAATCTGTTTACAAACCGGATTCCTGTCGAGTAATTTTTTCTTGACTTCCTCCTCCCATATTTCACTTAACATTAAACTCGACAAGCAAGCTACATTCTAAGAATATTCACCATACACTGAAAAAACGTTTAATATCTCAGAGAGGTTGTTGCTTTATATCACCACACCTTAAAAGAAGCCATTTCACGGCATAATAAAATAAACAAGACTTTTTAGCACACAACACTTTTATTTATAATAATAAGTTCATTGTTCTCATATTGAGTGAGAAATCTAAAGATCATAAAATACCCTTATTTCAAATCTCTCTCATGTTGAAGCAATCAAAATCATTCGCTTGCACATCACAAGCGAAAGTGTCGTATAAATAAAAACAATTAAACAAAGCGACAAAAGCCTCCCTCTCTCAAGAACTAAGGACTTTAGCAATATTGGAGGCGAGTAAAGTGTATAAGGACGCCGGCTTATACTTTTTATTGAAGTAAAAATGGTGGTGTACAATGAATTTTATATGATCATAGGGGCTTTTACGTTATACTATTCACGAGAAGCGCCATAAAATAAGCTTAGTTGCATTGAAAAATTTTTCTTTTAAAAAAGCGCGTAAATTGGAAACACAAATGCATTCCGTTTGGCGCATTCTGTTTCTCAGACAAACCCTTTAACTTATTGTGGAATACCACACAATTTTAGAAAAAATATTCCGATATATAACAAAGTATTCCGCACTCTATACCATCACACACAATTGTAAACCTGCATACCCCCCCTATTTCACACCATAAAAGAAGATAAACCGCAATAGAAATGATCCAATCCTTTTATTTTCAAATACACTCTTTATTCATTATTCATAAACGCTCATAAATGAATTTTAATCACAAACGCTCAGAAATATGTCATAAATTCTATAAACCCCATAACAGCCATAGAAATTTTCCATTTTCTACACACTCACTCATCTCAACTAACGATAAATAAAGTAAATGCCTCATATATAATCTTACAGAAAAAAGCCCAAACAAAATCTATAACATCAGGCTTGTTCTACAGAACAGTATTTCAAAAATATAAGTATACTAATTTATTAACATATTAATTGATAAAATTATCATTTTACATATTGAGTTAAAATCCCTATGCAATAAATTATTCTCATTTCGACCATTTTTGTAAATAATCAATAAAACTCTTTATTTACATAGACTAAAAAGAGCAACGTTAATGAAACGATAAAAAGAAGTAAAATATCCCCCCTCTCTCACATGCCAAAAGCAATTACAATATTCCAATCTGGCATCATCATTATGCTTGCCAGATTATGACAACAAGACCTTTTGCATTTAAATAAATTGTTCACGCTCCCTATCATTGTATTTGGTAACTCAATACTTTAATATATTCGTTCAGTATATTTATACAATTAAATTACCCAAAAGAGCATACTTCTTGCATTTACATTCCTTGGTATTCCCTTATCTTGTAAAGATCGCACACGTGTTACGTTACTTCGAGTTCATCAAGTGTATACCCATTCTCCAACCACTCTTTAATCCACTTAGGTCTACGTCCACGCCCATTCCATAATTCCCATTGGTTATTGGGATTTCTATAATGGCGCTCTTTGCTCACAAGATCAGCGATATCAATTCCATGGGCATTAGCAATTTCAAGAATTTTTCGTCGCGCATTTTGCTTTTCCTTTGCTTGCCGTTTTTTTAATTCCACATCGATTTGTGTACGCATCTCTTGTAGCTCATCAAAATTCATATTTTTGAGATCATTCACCTTAATTACTCCCCTTGCAAAAAAGAATCTTTTCTTGCCATATTTTAAACACAATTATAGACAATTTCTGTCTATTTATTATCGAAATTAAAATTACGATACATATATCACTTTGACGGAGATGTGCTTTGGACCACAAAGAGCTGTTTATTGGTATATCAGTTACCACCACTGCATCTTTTTTCAGTTCAATTGCTGAAACTACTAAATGCAGTGCTCAAGCGCCATCACACCTCTCTGAATCTTATGAATCAGTAGTCAAAAGTAAATATAAATCGTCACTCTATAAGTTATGGCAATACGCAACAAAGAACAAGCCCTCTCTGTATAATGATAGTGTAGTTCATTATGACAAGAAAACCTCCCCTCATACACAACGGCTTTTTACTTCGTATAAATTTTTTTTGAAAAGATTTTTGCAACTAGAGGATTATATAAAACAAGCAGCTTCAATACAGTATCAAAGATTATTATTTTTTAAAAGCAGCGCCTTTCTTCGTGATTCGAATAATATTGGTTGGCGTAATATGCTCTATTTTATTCAACACTTTTATCTTGTTGGTTGGATATTTGCATATATTAGAAATCTTCTTAGAAGAGAACAAAGCAATAATCACAAGGAATATTCTAAGCTAAACAATCTCATTCTGCAAATTTATAAAATCAAAAGACAACGAGAAAAAGCACAACACAGAATTAGCATTTGTATTAATAAAATTCTTCGTAATAAGGTGTATTGCTAATGATTGTTCCAGATTTCACATTTTTTGCTGCTGCATACATATCCAATACGCCCCCCATAGCATTTTCAGTTATCGCCAAACAAGAAGCGCGGGACAATGTCTATGTAACAGATGATAAAGATAACTTCTTCTATCAATCATCTCAGCTTAAGGAAACAATCGCAACAGCTGAACAGAGTGAACATAATTTTAACATAATTTTAGGGCAAATTGGTGTTGGAAATGTGAAATTGTTTTCTCTTTTTGATGCATTTGATTTTTGCAGAAATCTTACAGCTGCACAAAGCGCTTTAACTTACTGCTATGAACAAACAACATCAAAGTGCGTCTTTGAAAAAGCGACTTTGCAGTCTGTGCTGAATTTTTACAATACAGAAAACTCAAGCCACACCCGTATGCAAAAAGTTACTTCATATATTGGAGTAAAAGCTGCTGTACGAGGAAATGAAGACTTGCAGGAGCCTGTAAAGCTTAAAAAAGAAGAACCAGAACAGACAACTAAAGTAGATTCTCTTTCTCTCTCTTCAAAAGGAGAAGAAGATGCATTTACACATAAAGAAAGTAGCGCCAGAGATGCTTTTTCAGCTGAAGATTTTTCTTCATCGAGAAGATCACTGAGTGATGACTGATATTTTCACGAAAACCTAGAATTTTGATAGGATATTATAATGAAAGGTAGATAAGAAAATGTTAAAGCTCTAATTAGTAAGATTGAACAAAATCTCTTCTAATTGAGGGCAACGATAATGAAAATGATAGAACAAAACAGCGTTGATATGGCATTTAGTCAAAAAGCAGCACGTGAGATTACAGTCGTGATGCTTTCAGAAAGAGAATGGTATTTCACATTTATTTCTGATGATCCAATTACCGGAAAGCCAAATAAATATACATTACTTACACAAAGAGGAAAACTAAGAACTTGGGCTGATCCAAAATATCTCTTTAAGTTTCTTCATGAAAGAGGGGTCATTTGTGGGAGTTTTAATCTTAATCAGGATAAAGAACATGAAACAATTAAATATTCTTCACACAACAGCTCGTAATAAAATTGCTGCGTTTTCTGCAGCTTTAACTGTATTTTTTATGACCAATCCTGTATCCGCCCAAACAGCGGGTTTAGCTCCTGCAAAAAAAGCTTTAGAGGGACTCCAAACAGATTTAAAAACGATTATCCCCATTGCTGCTGCCGTGATACTTTTGTGCTTAGCAATTGGTTATGCAGGGCGCTACATCGGAAAAGACACATTTGTACGGTGGGCAATCGGTGTTGTTATCGCTGGTTCAGCAGCTGAACTTGCCAATTTATTATTTAAATCCAACTGATAAATCTATTTAAACATAAAATGTTTCTTTCATGAAATAAGAAACTTAGATTTCTGTATTTTTATTTAGCACAATAAAAACTATATCGAAAAAAGAGTTTATTTATACTAACTGTAATCTAAATTGGAATAAGCAATATGAAACAATTAAAAACTCTTCAAACAATAATTTGGAATAAAACTACTAAAGCCTCTGCAGCTTTAACTGTATTTTTTATGGCCAATCCTGTGTTAGCCCAAGCAGTAGTTTTAACTCCTGCAGACAACGCTTTAAAAGCGCTCCAAAAAGACTTGAAAGATATTATCCCCATTGCTGCTGCCGTTATACTTTTGTGCTTAGCAATTGGTTATGCAGGGCGCTATATCGGAAAAGATACATTTGTACGGTGGGCAATTGGTGTCGTTATCGCTGGTTCAGCAGCTGAGCTTGCTAATTTGTTATTTAAAAACACCTGATAAATCCTATTAAACACGAAGTATTTCTTTCATGAAAAAAGAATTTTAGACTTTAATACTTTTATTCCACATCAATTCAATGAAATTATCCCTATTTCATGGAAAAACTACTTGCGCCAAATACAATTTGATAAGGTTGAACAATATGAAACAATCAAAAATTCTTCAAACAATAATTTGGAATAAAGCTACTAAAGCCTCTGCAGCTTTAACTGTATTTTTTATGAGCAATTCTGCGTATGCTCAAGCAAAATTAACAAATGCAAAAACTGCTTTAGAGGGACTCCAAACAGACTTAAAAACGATTATCCCCATTGCTGCTGCCGTGATACTTTTGTGCTTAGCAATTGGTTATGCAGGGCGCTACATCGAAAAAGATACATTCGTACGGTGGGCAATTGGTGTCGTTATCGCTGGTTCAGCAGCTGAACTTGCCGGTTTATTATTTAAAACTGCATAAATTTTCATGAAAGAAAATTTAGATTTCAGTATTTTCATTGTATTCAATAAAAAACATATTGAAGAAAAGAGATTACTCATACCAATGTGATATAAATTGAGATAAAAATATGAAACAATTAAATATCCTTCAAAGAATAATTCATAATAAAACTATTAAAAACTTTGCAGTTTCAGCTGTATTTTTTATCGCTAATCCTGTGTTAGCCCAAGCAGTAGTTTTAGAGCCTGCAAACAAAGCTTTAACTGCACTCCAAACAGACTTAAAAACGATTATCCCCATTGCTGCTGCCGTGATACTTTTGTGCTTAGCAATTGGTTATGCAG
>NZ_JBHIPA010000003.1:0-183226 GCF_042195845.1 Bartonella sp. AP4SXKL | reverse complement strand
GTTTTGCTATTCGTGAAGGTGGTCGTACTGTTGGTGCCGGTATCGTCTCTAAGATCATTGAATAAATAATGCTTGTTGAGTGCTTTGATTATTGAAGGCACTTTGTATAACAGGGAAATAAAGAGCATGAACAGTCAGAATATTCGCATTCGCTTGAAAGCGTTTGATCATAGAATTCTTGATACGTCGACGCGTGAGATTGTATCGACTGCTAAACGTACCGGTGCAAATGTCCGTGGTCCCATTCCGCTTCCGACGCGGATTGAGAAGTTTACGGTCAATCGTGGACCGCATATCGATAAGAAAAGTCGTGAGCAGTTTGAGATGCGAACACATAAGCGTCTTCTTGACATTGTTGATCCAACGCCGCAAACAGTGGATGCGCTTATGAAGCTCGATCTTTCTGCTGGTGTGGATGTAGAAATTAAGCTCTGAGGTTTGAGGACAGAAGGAACAGACCCGATGCGTTCAGGTGTAATAGCACAGAAGCTGGGCATGACCCGTATTTATAATGATGCTGGTGAGCATGTGCCGGTGACGGTACTTCGTTTGGAGAATTGTCAAGTCGTTGCTCAGCGTACAGTTGAAAAGAATGGTTATACTGCTGTTCAATTAGGTGTAGGCTTTGCTAAGGTTAAGAATACTTCACAAGCTCTTCGTGGACATTTTGCTAAGGCTTCTGTTGAGCCTAAAGCCAAAATAGCAGAGTTTCGTGTGAGTCCCGACAATCTTCTTGATGTTGGTACTGAGATTACAGTGGAACATTTTGTTCCAGGGCAAAGAGTTGATGTGACTGGTACCAGTATTGGTAAGGGGTTTGCTGGTGTTATGAAACGACATAACTTTGGTGGGCATCGTGCTTCCCATGGTAATTCGATCACACATCGTGCTCATGGTTCTACAGGGCAGTGCCAAGATCCTGGTAAAGTTTTTAAAGGCAAAAAAATGGCCGGACATATGGGGCAAGTGCGTGTAACAACACAGAATATTGAAGTTATTTCCACTGATAGTGAGCGTGGTTTAATTTTAGTGCGTGGTGCTGTTTCTGGTTCTAAAGGTTCTTGGATTTTGATACGGGATGCTGTGAAGAAGCGTCTTCCTGATAATGCTCCAAAGCCTGCTGGTATTCGCCGTCTTGTGAAGGAGAAAGCGGAAATGGTTACTCCGGTGACGGAAACCTCTGAGGTTGAGGGAGCCTAATAATGGATCTTGTAATTAAAACTCTTGATGGTAATGAAGCTGGCAAATTAAAGGTTTCTGAAGCTATTTTTGATCTTGTTCCGCGTGAGGATATTTTGCAACGTGTTGTTCGTTGGCAGCTTGCACGTCGTCAGCAGGGAAGTCATCAGTCCCAAGGTCGTTCTGATGTGTCGCGAACAGGGGCAAAAATGTTTAAACAGAAAGGAACTGGGCGTGCTCGACATTCATCTGCACGTGCACCGCAGTTCAGGGGTGGGGGTAAGGCACATGGACCGGTGGTTCGTAGCCATGCGCATGATCTTCCTAAAAAGATTCGTGCTCTTGGGTTACGTCTTGCTTTATCTGCAAAATTAAAAGCAAAAGATTTAATTATTGTGGATGAGTTGACTGTTAAGGATGCTAAAACGAAAATGCTTGTTTCTCATTTTTCTAAGCTTGGATTTAATAACGCTCTCTTGATTGGTGGTAAAGAGATTGATATTAACTTTTTTCGTGCAGCCTCTAATATCCCTAATATTGACATTTTGCCTATTCAGGGAATTAATGTTTATGATATTTTGCGTCGCAGCAAACTTGTTTTATCAAAAGCAGCTGTTGAGGCTCTTGAGGAGCGTTTTAAATGACAGATCTTCGCCATTATGATATAATTATTAGTCCAGTTATTACTGAAAAGGCGACTATGATTTCTGAATATAATCAAGTTGCTTTTAATGTCGCGCCGAAAGCGACGAAGCCTGAGATTAAGGCTGCTATTGAAGCGCTTTTTAGCGTAAAAGTTAAAGCAGTTAACACGATAGTCCGTAAGGGTAAAGTGAAGCGTTTCAAAGGTATAGTTGGTCGGCAGAGTGATGTCAAAAAAGCGATCGTAACTCTGGCCAGTGGTCAGACTATCGACGTTTCGACAGGTCTTTAAGAGGCTCGGAGATAGGAATAATGGCACTTAAGCAGTTTAATCCAACGACACCTGGGCAGCGTCAGCTTGTTATTGTGGAACGTTCTTGTCTTTATAAGGGAAAACCTGTAAAGATGTTAACTGAAGGTTTGTCTTCAAAGGGTGGACGTAATAATCGCGGTCGTGTTACTGCTCGTTTTCAGGGTGGTGGACATAAACGTAGTTATCGGTTTGTCGACTTTAAGCGTCTTAAACGTGATGTTTCAGCAAAGGTTGAGCGTTTAGAATACGATCCTAATCGTACCGCTTTTATTGCTTTAATCCGCTATGAGGATGGGCAATTGAGTTATATTCTTGCACCACAGCGTCTTGGTGTTGGTGATTCTGTTATGGCTGGTTTAAATGTGGATGTTAAACCAGGTAATGCTATGCCTCTTGCTAATATGCCTGTAGGTACAATTATTCATAATGTTGAGATGAAGCCAGGGAAAGGCGGACAGATTGCACGTTCAGCAGGTGCTTATGCGCAGTTGGTTGGACGAGATCATGGTATGGCTATTCTTCGTTTAAATTCTGGTGAGCAGCGTTTGGTTCCGAGTAGCTGTTTTGCAACTGTTGGCGCTGTTTCAAATCCTGATCATGGGAATATTAATGATGGTAAGGCGGGGCGGTCACGTTGGCGTGGTAAACGTCCACATGTTCGTGGTGTTGCTATGAACCCCGTTGATCATCCACACGGTGGTGGTGAAGGTCGTACATCGGGGGGGCGCCATCCAGTTTCTCCCTGGGGTAAACCTACGAAAGGTAAGCGTACGCGCTCCAATAAAGCCACTGATAAATTTATTATGCGTACGCGTCATCAACGCAAGAAATGAGAAAGGTAGTCTGAGGTGGTTCGTTCAGTGTGGAAAGGTCCGTTTGTTGACGGCTATCTTCTTGGTAAAGCAGAGAAGGTACGTGCAAGTGGGCGCAACGAAGTTATAAAAATATGGAGTCGTCGCTCTACTATTTTACCGCAATTTGTTGGTTTAACTTTTGGTGTTTACAACGGTAATAAGCATATTCCTGTTTCTGTTTCTGAAGAGATGGTTGGGCATAAGTTTGGTGAGTTCGCTCCTACCCGGACTTATTATGGTCATGGTGCCGATAAGAAAGCGAAGAGGAAGTAGGAATGGGAAAAGCTAAAGTTTCGCGCCAGCTTAAAGATAATGAAGCAAGAGCTGTCACGCGGACAATTCGTGTTAGTCCGCAGAAGCTTAATTTAGTTGCTGCAATGATTCGTGGTAAAAGAGTTAATGTAGCGCTCGCTGATTTGATGTTTTCACGCAAGCGAATTGCTGCTACTGTGAAAAAAACGCTTGAATCAGCAATTGCAAATGCAGAAAATAACCACGATCTTGATATTGATTCGCTTGTTGTGGCGGAAGCTTATGTTGGTAAGTCGATAGTGATGAAGCGCTTTCATGTTCGTGGTCGAGGGCGTGCTAGTAGAATTGAACGTCCATTTTCGCATCTTACTGTTATTGTTCGTGAAGTTACCGAAAAAGTGGAGGCCGCGTAATGGGGCAGAAGATCAATCCAATAGGACTTCGTCTTGGTGTTAATCGGACTTGGGACTCTCGTTGGTATGCTGATAGTGGTGAATATGGGCGCCTTCTTCATGAAGATTTGAAAATTCGTTCATATGTGCTTGAGGAACTTAAACAGGCGGCTATTTCTAAGGTTGTTATTGAGCGTCCTCATAAAAAGTGTCGTATTACAATTCATTCTGCACGTCCTGGTTTGATTATTGGTAAAAAGGGTGCTGATATCGAAAAGCTTCGTCGTAAACTCTCAGAAATGACGGATGCTGAAACTTCATTGAATATTGTGGAGATTCGTAAACCGGAGATTGATGCGACAATTATTGCGCAATCAATTGCTCAACAGTTAGAGCGTCGTGTTGCTTTTCGTCGTGCAATGAAGCGTGCTGTTCAGTCTGCTATGCGTCTTGGTGCGGAAGGTATTCGTATCAATTGTTCTGGCCGTCTTGGTGGTGCTGAAATTGCTCGTATGGAATGGTATCGTGAAGGTCGTGTTCCACTTCATACCTTGCGTTCTGATGTTGATTACGGTACAGCAGAAGCTAAGACCGCTTATGGTATTTGTGGTATTAAAGTTTGGGTCTTTAAGGGTGAGATTCTTGAGCATGATCCGATGGCTTCAGAACGTCGTGCTACGGAAGCTGATCAATCTGGTTCTTCATCGAATCGTCGCCGCGAAAATGCTTAGTTTTTGAGATTGAACTAAAATTTGGAGTAGAGAACAATGTTGCAGCCAAAGCGCACAAAGTTCCGTAAACAGTTCAAAGGCCGTATTCACGGTTTTGCGAAGGGTGGTACGGATTTGAATTTCGGTGCCTACGGTTTGAAGGCTGTTGAGCCGGAGCGGGTTACTGCTCGTCAAATTGAAGCGGCGCGTCGTGCGATTACACGTTATATGAAGCGTTCTGGTCGTGTGTGGATTCGCATTTTTCCAGATCTTCCGGTTACATCTAAACCGACTGAAGTTCGTATGGGTAAAGGTAAGGGAAGTGTTGATTATTGGGCTGCACGTGTTGCTCCTGGGCGCGTCATGTTTGAGCTTGATGGAGTTCCGGAGGATGTTGCACGTGAAGCACTAAGATTGGGTGCTGCAAAGTTGCCTATAAAAACGCGTTTCATCCAGCGTATTGCTGAATAATGAGGTTATAAGCGATGAGAGCCACAGAATTACGGGCGCAAACGCTCGACCAAATGAAAGATGAATTGGCTAAGTTAAAGAAAGAGCAATTTAATTTGCGTTTTCAAAAAGCAACAGGTCAATTAGAAAAGACTGCGCGCGTTAGACAAGTTCGTCGTGATATTGCGCGTATTAAAACTTTTCTTCGTCAAAAGATAAGTGAAAGTAAGGTTTAAGGAAATAAGAGATGCCTAAACGCGTTTTGCAGGGTGTTGTTATTAGCGACAAAAGTGATAAGACTGTTGTTGTCAAAGTTGAACGCCGTTATTCTCATCCGCTTCTTAAGAAGACTGTTCGGCAGTCTAAAAATTATAAAGCGCATGACGAAAACAACCAATTCAAGATTGGGGATCAAGTTTCTATTCAGGAATCTAGACCAATTTCGAAAGATAAATGTTGGATTGTTGTAAAAGACAATGTAGCGTAATGAGTTAAGCTTATTGTTTTAGAATTTAACAGTGTGGTTATCATTGATAAATTTGAAGGCGATAACTTTATCGTTATTTGGCAGGCAAATCCGAGTGTGTAAAAGATTCAATCGGATATATGTGTTAAGAGAAGGTGGCCAGTCATGATTCAGATGCAAACAAACCTCGACGTTGCTGATAATTCTGGAGCGCGTCGTGTCATGTGCATCAAAGTGTTAGGCGGTTCAAAGCGGAAATATGCTTCGGTCGGTGACATTATTGTTGTTTCGGTTAAGGATGCAATTCCTCGTGGCCGTGTTAAAAAAGGTGATGTTATGAAAGCTGTTGTGGTTCGTACTGCTAAGGATATTCGTCGCGCAGATGGTAGTGTCATTCGTTTTGATAGTAATGCTGCGGTTTTAGTAGATAATAAAAAAGAGCCGATCGGTACTCGTATCTTTGGACCTGTTCCCCGTGAATTGCGTGGTAGGAATCATATGAAGATCATCTCGCTTGCTCCTGAAGTTCTGTAAGGAGTAAATGTTATGCAGAAGATTCGAAAAGGTGATAAAGTTGTTGTTTTGTCCGGTAAGGATAAAGGATGTAGTGGTGAAGTAATTAAGGTTAGTCCAAAAGAGAATAAGGCTTTTGTTCGTGGGATTAATATGATTAAACGTCATCAACGTCAAACGCAGAAGCAAGAAGCTGGAATTATTTCTAAAGAAGCTCCGATTCATCTGTCTAATTTGGCGATTGCTGATCCTAAAGATGGTAAGCCTACACGTGTAGGCTTTCGTATGAATGCAGATGGTAATAAAGTTCGTTTTGCCAAGCGTTCGGGAGAGTTGATTAATGGCTGAGGAAAGACAAATACCGCGTATGAAAGCGCATTATTTTGAAGTGATTCGTAAAGTGCTTCAAGAGAAGTTTAATTACAGAAATGCGATGCAAATTCCGCGGATTGATAAAGTTGTAATAAATATGGGGATAGGTGAAGCAACTGCTGATTCGAAGAAGCCTTCCCTTGCCGCTGAGGATTTAGGGCTAATAACGGGTCAGAAGGCTGTTGTTACGCGTGCGCGTAATTCTATTGCGACCTTTAAGGTTCGTGAAGGAATGCCTCTTGGGGCTAAAGTTACATTGCGTAAAGATCGTATGTTTGAGTTTTTAGATCGTCTTGTGACGATTGCTCTTCCGCGGGTTCGTGACTTTCGTGGTTTAAATCCAAAGAGTTTTGATGGTCGTGGCAATTTTGCTATGGGTATTAAAGAACACATTGTGTTTCCAGAAATCAACTATGATAAAGTTGATCAAATTTGGGGTATGGATATTATCGTTTGTACGACAGCAAAAACGGATGATGAAGCTCGTGAGTTATTGCGTGCTTTTAATTTTCCTTTTCGTTCGTAACGGCAAACGTAGTGAGGTGAAATTATGGCCAAAGTAAGTGCCGTTGAAAAAAATAAGCGTCGTGAGGTGATGGTAAAGCGCTATGCTGCCCGTCGTGCACGTTTGAAAGCAATAGTTATGGATCAGAAGGTTTCTCTTGAAGAACGTTTTAAAGCTTCTGTTCAGTTGGCAGAGTTGCCGCGTAATTCTTCGAAAGTTCGTATTCGTAATCGCTGTGAGGTTTCAGGTCGTCCGCGGGCTTATTATCGTAAATTAAAAATGTCGCGAATTGCGTTGCGTGAGCTTGGCTCTATTGGCTATATTCCTGGTATTGTAAAGTCTAGTTGGTAAGAGGAGATTATTTAATGTCTATGTCAGATCCTCTTGGTGATATGCTAACACGTATTCGTAATGCACTTGGTCGTAAAAAAGGTAAAGTAGTTACTCCAGCTTCGAAGCTTCGTGCGCACGTTCTTGATGTTCTTCAGTCGGAAGGTTATATTCGCGGATATAATCGAATTGATTTAGGTGATGGGAAAGCTGAAATTGAAATCGAATTGAAGTATTTTGAAGGGCTGGCTGCTATTCGTGAGATTTCACGTGTATCAAAGCCAGGGCGTCGTGTGTATGTTTCTGCTAAGTCACTTCCTCAGGTGGCAAATGGCCTTGGTATTTCGATTTTATCGACTCCTAAAGGCGTCATGGCAGATCATGAGGCGCGTGAACAGAATGTTGGTGGAGAACTCCTTTGTCGTGTTTTCTAAGTTATGTCAAGAAAACGGAAGAAAAAGTAGGTTAGAACAATGTCTCGTATTGGAAAGAAACCCATTTCAATTCCTTCTGGAGTTACTGCTACTGTTGAAGGACAGCTGGTTAAGGTAAAAGGTCCAAAAGGTGAGCTGAGTTACGTCGTCAATGATGAAGTCTTAGTCAAACTTGAGGAGAATATCATATCAGTTATGCCGCGGGATCAGTCAAAAGATGCGCGTTCTAAATGGGGTATGTCGCGCTCAATGATTGAGAACATTTTTTGTGGTGTGAAAGATGGTTTTGAAAAGAGGTTGGAGATTAATGGGGTTGGTTATCGTGCTGCTTTGCAGGGTAAGGATGTTCAACTATCTCTGGGCTTTTCGCATGATGTGGTTTATAAAGTTCCGTCGGGTGTTACTGTGACTGTTCCTAAGCCAACGGAAATTGTTGTTTCTGGAATTGATAAACAGCAAGTTGGACAAGTTGCAGCGGAGATTCGTGAGTATCGTAGGCCTGAGCCTTATAAAGGTAAAGGTGTTAAGCATGCAGATGAACGTATCTTCCGTAAAGAAGGTAAAAAGAAATAAGGATTTTGTATTATGGTTTCATCTAAGGACATTATCCAACGTCGTGCAAGGCGTGTTCGTCGTAGAATTAAAATGGTTTCTCATGATCGTCCTCGGCTTAGTGTTTATCGTTCAAATCAGAACATTTATGCTCAAGTTATCGATGATTTGCGGGGATGTACACTTGTTTCAGCCTCTACTCTTGAAAGTGATTTGAAAAAATCGTTAAAGAGTGGTGCTGATAAAAAGGCGGCCTTTGCTGTTGGTAAGTTAATTGCTGAGCGTGCGAAGAAAGCGGGTGTTAATGAGGTGGTTTTTGATCGTGGAGCGTATGTGTACCATGGTCGCGTCAAAGCTTTAGCTGAAGCTGCTCGTGAAGGTGGTTTGAATTTCTAAAATTTCTTATTTATGAATGAGTAAGGAGAGTTTAGAGTATTTCGTTTAAGTTCTTCCAGTTTGATGAGGGACTTTGTTATCGTGCTTCCGGAAAAGAAAAAGGAATGAGGAATGGCACAAAAAGAACGTGGTGAGAGAGAAGAACGCGATAATGAATTTGTCGATAGGCTCGTTCATATCAATCGTGTTGCTAAAGTTGTAAAGGGTGGTCGGCGTTTTGGTTTTGCTGCTCTTGTTGTCGTTGGAGATCAAAAAGGGCGTGTGGGTTTTGGACATGGTAAAGCCCGTGAAGTTCCAGAAGCCGTTCGTAAAGCAACGGAATCTGCGAAACGTGGGATGATTTATGTTCCGCTTCGGTCTGGGCGTACATTGCATCATGATCTTGAAGGTCGTCACGGAGCTGGGCGTGTTTTGCTACGTTCGGCTTCTGCTGGTACTGGTATTATTGCTGGGGGACCGATGCGTGCTATTTTTGAAGCTCTTGGTATGCAGGATGTCGTTGCAAAATCACTAGGGTCGTCGAATCCTTATAACATGGTTCGTGCAACATTTGATGCATTGAAACATCAAATGCATCCTAGAGATATTGCTGCTCAACGTGGTATAAAGTATTCGACTTTGCAGGCGCGTCGTCGCCATTTAGTCGACCTAGAAGGGTAGTTTCTGAGATTATCAGAAAAGGAATTAGGAAATGGTTCAGAAAAAATCTCAGAGTGGTAAAACTGTGACGGTGGAACAAATTGGAAGCCCTATTCGAAACTCACAGATTCAGCGTGCAACCTTAAAGGGGCTTGGACTAAATAAAATGCGTCGTCGGCGCGTTTTAGATGATACACTTTGTGTGCGGGGTATGATTGCTCGGGTTCGGCATCTTGTTCGCGTTATAGATGAAGGTTAAGGGTTGCGGGAGTATTAGATATGAAACTCAATGAACTGCGTGATTGCGAAGGCGCAACAAAAAATCGTAAGCGTGTTGGGCGTGGTATTGGTTCCGGTACGGGTAAGACTGGTGGACGTGGTGTAAAAGGGCAAAAGTCACGTTCTGGTGTTTCCCTTAATGGTTTTGAAGGTGGGCAAATGCCTATCTATCGTCGTTTGCCAAAACGTGGATTTAGGAATTTCTTTGCTAAAACCTACAATGAAGTTTCACTGGGACGTATTCAGTTGGCAGTTGATGCAGGTAAGTTGAATATTGAAAAGCCTGTTGATATGGTTTCTTTGAAAGAGGCTGGTATTATTCGTCGTGAAAAAGATGGGGTTCGTCTTCTTTCTGATGGTGATTTGAAGGCTAAGATTAGCTTTCATGTTTCTGGTGCTTCACAAGCTGCTCGTGTTAAGATTGAAAAAGTGGGTGGCCAGGTTATTCTTCCTGATATTGCTCGATAATTTTTTGATATGAATAGAGACCTAAAGAAGAATAATATCTGTTTTGTGGGATCTTTTGTGGAGAATTGTTTAAGTTCTGCATTTGTTTGTGTATGCATATATGAATTTTAGGATTATACTTCTGTGATTTGAAGAACTGGAGTGTAAAGTGGAGACGTTTTATGGCATCAGCAGCAGAGCAATTTGCTTCCAATATAAATTTCGGCACCTTTTCGCGTGCAACTGAATTAAAGAAACGCATCTGGTTTACTCTGTTGGCGCTTCTTGTATATCGTTTTGGCACTTACATCTCTCTTCCAGGTATCAATATCGATGCTTTGCGGCAAACATTTGAACATCACGCGTCGGGTGTATTAGGACTCTTTAATATGTTTGCTGGAGGTGCCGTTGGGCGTATGGCTATTTTTGCGCTGGGTATCATGCCTTATATATCGGCATCTATTATTGTGCAATTGTTAACATCTATTATTCCTTCTTTGGAAACTCTTAAAAAAGAAGGGGATTTAGGTCGTAAGATTATCAATCAATATACGCGTTATGTAACAGTCGTATTGGCAATTCTACAAGCTTTTGGTATTGCGGTTGCGCTTGAAAGCGGTATAGGGTCGGGGCTTCAAATTGTTTTAGAACCAGGTCTTATGTTTCGTATTTCTTCTGTTATTACGCTTGTTGGCGGAACGATGTTTCTTATGTGGCTTGGCGAGCAAATTACGTCACGTGGTATTGGTAATGGGGTTTCTCTTATCATTTTTACAGGGATTGTAGCCAACTTTCCTTCTACTTTTGCTCAGCTTTTGACAGCTCATAGTCAGGCTGATTTATCAACTTTTCTTTTAATAGGAATCGTTCTTATTGCTGTTTTGGTTATTGGGCTTATTGTTTTTATAGAGCGTGCGCAACGGCGAATTCTTATCCAATACCCGAAACGTCAGGTCGGTAATCAAATGTTTCAAGGAGATATGTCGCATCTTCCTTTAAAGTTGAATACTGCTGGTGTTATTCCACCTATTTTTGCTTCATCTTTATTATTATTACCTGCCACTATTAATAATTTTTCTGATAAAATGCCACAATGGGTTCAGGAGATTTCTTATGCTCTTGGTCATGGACAGCCACTTTATATGATTGTTTATGCATTTTTAATGGCGTTTTTTTGCTTTTTTTATACAGCTATTGTGTTTAATCCAAGTGATACTGCAGATCAGTTGAAAAAACATTCTGGTTTTATTCCAGGGATTCGTCCAGGTGAGCGTACAGCCGAATATATTGATTACGTTTTGACGCGTATTACTGTTGTGGGCGCTATTTATATTATCTTGGTTTGTTTGTTACCTGAATTTATGATATCTGCATTACAGGTTCCTTTTTATCTTGGGGGAACATCCTTGTTGATTGTTGTTACTGTTACACTTGATACGGTTGCTCAAATTCAGGGGCATCTTGTTGCCCACCAATATGAAGGGTTGATAAAAAAATCAAAACTTCGTGGAGGTAGAAGGAATCGATGAGAGTTATTCTTTTAGGTCCTCCTGGAGCGGGAAAAGGTACGCAAGCAAAAATGTTGACTGAGGAATATAACATTCCTCATTTATCAACAGGGGATATGTTGCGTGAGGTGATTGCCAAAGAAACGGAGATTGGTAAAAAAGCTAAAGCTATTATAAGTTCTGGTGCTTTGGTACCTGATAGTATTGTTAATCAAATCGTATCAGATCGGATTGATGAAGCTGATTGTGTAAACGGTTTTGTTTTGGATGGATATCCGCGAACTGTGGGGCAAGCAGAAGCGTTGCAACAGATACTGGATTCAAAAAATATGTGGCTTAATGCTGTTATTGAATTGTGTGTTGATGAAGACGTGTTGATTGAACGTATGAAGAAGCGTGTTGAGGAAACAATAGCGACTGGTGGACAGGTTCGTTTAGATGACAATCCTGTTGCTTTTGCAAAAAGATTAGTAGAATATCGTGAAAAAACAGCTCCCTTATCAAAATTTTATTCAGAGAGGGGAATGTTGAAGGTTATTGATGGAATGATTGGTGTTGCTGAAGTGACACGTATGATTAGAGGGTTTCTTTCATGAGATTTTTTTTTAGAAATAAATGAAAAGAGTTGACTTTTGAGATGAAATCTATCAAAAGTGAATTTAATTTATTTTAGTGAAATAATAGGATTCGGAAGAATTTTTTTTCTGAGTCTATTTTTTTCTGTAAAGTATATCAGGTATTTTATAACAATTTGTCAAAATAACTAAGGAGAGTAGGCGTGGCTCGTATTGCTGGCGTCAATATCCCGACAAATAAGCGTGTAATTATTGCGCTTCAATATATCCACGGGATTGGACCAAAATTTGCTCAAGAAATTATTGAAAGAGTTGGCATTCCTTTGGGGCGTCGTGTGCATGAGCTTTCAGATGCTGAGGTGCTGCAGATTCGTGAGGCAATAGATCAGGGGTATCAAGTTGAAGGTGATCTTCGTCGTGAGGTTGCTATGAATGTTAAGCGTTTGATGGATCTTGGTTGTTATCGAGGATTGCGTCATCGCCGGTCTTTGCCTGTCCGAGGACAGCGTACACATACGAATGCCCGTACACGTAAAGGTCCGGCTAAGGCAATCGCCGGTAAGAAGAAATAAGGGCCTTTGTGGGAGGTTTTTTATATATTCTTTTTCTTGTTTGATTTTTTTTGACAAGGAAAAAAGGTGGAGCTGCTGATGTTACGGCAGTGATGAGATCGTTGAAAGGGAAATTATGGCCAAGGAAGCCACACGTGTTCGTCGTCGCGAACGTAAAAATATTTCATCGGGTGTTGTGCATATTAATTCAACATTTAATAACACAATGATTACTATTACTGATGCTCAGGGTAATGCAATTGCTTGGTCATCTGCGGGAGCTCAGGGGTTTAAAGGTGCGCGTAAATCGACACCTTTTGCTGCTCAAGTTGCTGCGGAGGATTGTGCAAGAAAAGCGCAAGAGCATGGTATGCGTTCTTTGGAAGTTGAAGTTTGTGGACCTGGATCAGGGCGTGAATCTGCTTTACGTGCATTGCAATCTGTTGGTTTTGTCATTACTTCTATTCGCGATGTAACACCAATTCCTCATAATGGATGTCGTCCGCGGAAAAGGCGGCGTGTTTAATTGGGTGTTGTTTTTTGTTGTCGGAGATTTCTCTGATGTTCACATTGGTCGTTACGATTGAATGGTAACGGAACTAAAGAACGGGAATAAAAATATGATCCAGAAAAACTGGCAGGAACTTATTAAACCCAATAAGGTTGAATCATGTGCACATGATAATCCAAATATTATAAGTGTGATTGCTGAACCTCTTGAGCGTGGTTTTGGTTTAACGTTAGGAAATGCGCTTCGTCGCGTTTTGTTATCTTCGCTTCGTGGTGCTGCTATTACTGCTGTGCAGATTGACGGTGTTTTGCACGAATTTTCATCGATTCCAGGTGTGCGTGAGGATGTTACGGATATTATTCTGAATATAAAAGAAATTGCGCTTCGTATGGAAGAAGAAGGGCCTAAACGTGTCGTCGTTTATAAAGAGGGGCCTGGTGTCGTGAAAGCGGGAGATATCAGTACAGTTGGGGATATGGAAATTCTAAATCCAGATCATGTTATTTGTACTCTTGATGAAGAAGCTGAAATTCGTATGGAATTTATTGTCAACACAGGAAAGGGGTATGTGCCATCTGATCGTAATTGTGTTGATGATGCACGTATAGGGCTTATTCCAATTGATAGTCTTTATTCACCTATCCGTAAGGTATCTTATAAAGTAGAAAATACACGCGAAGGTCAAGTTCTCGATTATGATAAATTAACGCTCACGATTGAAACAAACGGTGCTGTTAATGGTGAGGATGCTGTTGCTTTTGCAGCACGCATTCTTCAGGATCAATTATCGTTATTTATTAACTTTGAAGAGCCACAGAAGGAGCCTGTTGAAGAGGCTGATTCTGAGCTTTCTTTTAATCCTGCACTTCTCAAAAAAGTGGATGAATTAGAACTTTCAGTTCGTTCGGCAAACTGTCTTAAGAATGATAATATTGTTTATATTGGTGATCTGATTCAAAAAACAGAATCTGAAATGCTTCGGACACCGAATTTTGGTCGCAAATCGTTGAATGAGATTAAAGAAGTTTTGGCGTGTATGGGTTTACATCTTGGGATGGAGATTCCTGCGTGGCCGCCTGAAAACATTGATGATCTTGCAAAACGTTATGAAGATCAATATTAAAATTAGAATTTAAGGAGAGGGCTTATGCGCCATAGTAAGTCAGGACGCAAGTTGAACCGTACTGCCAGTCACCGTAAAGCGATGTTTGCAAATATGGCAACTTCGTTGATCGAGCATGAGCAGATTGTGACAACGCTTCCAAAGGCTAAAGAAATTCGTCCTATTGTTGAAAAACTCGTTACTCTTGGTAAGCGTGGTGGTTTGCATGCGCGTCGGCAAGCTATTGCAGCACTTCGTGATGCAGGAAAGGTTGCAAAATTATTTGATACGCTTGCGCCACGTTATGCATCACGCAACGGTGGGTATTTGCGTATTATGAAAGCGGGGTTTCGTACCGGTGATAATGCGCCCATGGCTGTTATAGAATTTGTTGATCGTGATGTTGAAGCGAAGGGTGCTGGGGATCGTGCTCGCATGGAAGCTTCTGAGAATGAAAAGGGAACATCTTCGTAGAGTTTTTTATTCTGTTGGATTTTTAAAGGCCGCCTTGTCTTGGGCGGTTTTTTTGTGAGCATTTTTAAGTTTGTTTTAGTTGAGAAATAGGTGCAGAGAGAAAATTATAGAATATTGAATTATCTTATTTTTATAATATTTATTGTTCAAATAGGTTGTTTTTATTCTCTATTATGAAATATTAATAGAGGTCCTTAATTTGCGGGGATACGTTTTTTTATTCTATTAATCTTCAACAGAATGTGCTGATTTTATAAGGAGTGGATTATGAGGTATTCTTTTTGGGTGCGGATTTTTTTTGCAATTATGATGCAGATATCATTTGATCATGTATATGCTCATGTTCCTCAAACACAAACAGAAATCACCCTTTCATTTGCTCCTTTAGTTAAAAAGACAGTTCCATCTGTTGTAAATATTTATGCAGCTCGACAAATTAGAGCTCGATCACCTTTTGAAGGCGATCCATTTTTTGAGCAATTTTTTGGTCGTTTTCAAAATAAATTTCCTGTTCGTAAGCAATCGTCATTAGGATCAGGGGTGATTGTTGATGCACGTGGTTTGATCGTTACAAATTACCACGTCATTAAAGATGCAAGCGAAATTAAAGTGGCTTTTTCTGATGGACGGGAGTTTGAGAGTAAGGTCGTGCTCAAAGATGAAGCAACTGATATTGCAATTCTTGAAGTTAAGGAAAAAGATGCTCAATTTCCGGCTCTTTCTTTGGGAAATTCTGATACTGTTGAAGTTGGTGATCTTGTTCTTGCTATTGGTAATCCCTTTGGTGTTGGTCAAACAGTTACAAGTGGTATTGTTTCAGCGCAAGCGCGTACACGTGTTGGGATTTCTGATTTTGACTTTTTTATTCAAACAGACGCAGCCATTAATCCAGGGAATTCTGGTGGCGCTTTAATTGATATGAAAGGTCAGTTAATCGGAATTAATACGGCTATCTATTCGCGTTCCGGTGGTTCTGTAGGGATTGGTTTTGCTATTCCAGTTAATCTTGTAAAAGTGATGCTTGATACTGTTAAACGCGGTGGAAAATATTTTGTGCCGCCTTATATTGGGGCTTCTTTTCAAAATGTTACAGCTGATATTGCTGGTGGTTTAGGTTTAGAACGTCCCTATGGTGCTCTGATTATTGAAGTTATCAAAGATAGTCCTGCTGAAAAAGCTGGATTGAAAGTAGGTGATGTTATTTTGAGTGTGCAGGGGGTACGCGTTGACAGTCCAGATAGTCTTGGTTATCGTTTGATGACAGCTGACGTTGAGCATAGTCTTGCCTTGGAATATTTACGAAGTGGAAAAACTTTAAAAACACAAATAACAGTTTCATCAATATCAGAAACTGCATTTTTAAAATCTGAAAAAATTACGGGTGACAGTCCTCTTGCTGGTGCTGAGGTGTTAGATTTAACACCGCAAAATAGTCGACGTTTTCATCTTCCTATATCTGCAAAAGGGGTTGTGATTACCAATCTTGAGGAAATGAGCAATGCAGCTGGAATTTTTCAGTCAGGAGATATTCTACGTGTTGTAAATGGCCATAAAATTCAAACAGTTCATCAGTTGAAAAAGGTTCTTATGCAAGGTCGCTCAAATATGTGGCAATTGGAATATGAACGTGATGGTATGTATATTCGCCAATTTATTCGTTGAGGTTTTTTTTTGAAGAAAGATTTTTTTACTTCGTCGTTTGATTTTCAAGTTAATAAAAATCAGCCACTTGCAGAAAGAATGCGCCCTTGTTCTCTCAATGATGTTGTGGGACAAAAGCATTTGATTGGAGAGGATGGTTTGCTTTCACGTATGGCGGCAACAGGCTCAATTGGATCGATGATTTTTTGGGGACCTCCAGGGACGGGAAAAACGACCGTTGCACGTTTGTTAGCCCTTGAAACAAATTTCGCGTTTGAACAGGTTTCTGCTATTTTTACAGGAGTTTCTGAACTTAAAAAGATTTTTGAAGTTGCGCAGAGGCGTTTTATATCTGGGGATAAAACACTTCTCTTTGTTGATGAAATTCATCGGTTTAATCGTGCACAGCAGGATAGTTTTCTTTCTGTGATGGAAGAGGGTACTGTGGTACTTATAGGTGCAACAACCGAAAATCCTTCTTTTGAACTGAATGCTGCCCTTCTTTCGCGTGCACGTGTTTTAACATTTCTTTCTCATGATCATGAAAGTTTGGACATGCTTTTGAGGCGTGCTGAAGAAGTGGAGGGAAAAACTCTTCCCTTGGATAATGATGCCAGAGACGTTTTGATAGAGATGTCTGATGGTGATGCGCGGGTTGCGTTAACATTGGCAGAGGAAGTTTGGTCTATTGCGCCATTGGGAGAGATTCTTGATGTTGTTGCTTTGCAAAAAGTTATTCAGCGTCGTGCGCCTATTTATGATAAAGGACGAGATGGGCATTATAATCTCATTTCAGCGTTGCATAAATCCGTTCGTGGATCTGATCCTGATGCTGCGCTTTATTATTTGGCACGTATGTTGGATGCTGGTGAAGATCCTCTCTATATTGGGCGAAGATTGGTTCGTATGGCCGTTGAAGATATTGGTTTGGCGGATCCTCAAGCTCTTGTCATTTGTAATGCAGCAAAAGATGCCTATGATTATTTAGGATCACCAGAAGGAGAGTTGGCCTTGGCGCAAGCATGTCTTTATGTTGCAACTGCGCCAAAGTCAAATGCAGCATATCTTGCGTATAAAGCAGCACTGCGTTGTGCACGCAAAAATGGCTCTTTACCACCTCCTAAGCATATTCTTAATGCTCCTACGAAATTTATGAAGGAAGAAGGGTATGGAAGTGGTTATTGTTATGACCATGATGAACCAGATGCTTTTTCAGGACAAGAATATTTTCCCGAAAAACTTGGACGTCAGAGTTATTATAAACCAGTTGAGCGTGGTTTTGAGCGTGAAATTGTGAAACGTCTTGAGTGGTGGCAACAGTTGCGCAAAAAACGTAAAGATCAAAATAAAATTTGAGTTGAAATACGTTTTTTATTGATCTCTTATGTTATTGTATGAGAAATTTAGCTTATATTTTAAACAATTTATTGCATTGCTTGTAGAGATTTTTTTGATATCTTCAAAAGTGCATATTTTTTCAAATTTAAATATATCATTCAACTTTTAAGCTGCTTTATTTTTTTTGGTTTTATTAAATAATATATTGACTTATAATGATAATTAACTGTTTCGTAAGTTGAATGAAAGTTTCAAATACCGTAAATTTCTCTCATCCCAAGTCTGTTATTTGTTGAAGCAATCAAGTTATTCGCTTGCATGTTACAAGCAGGATTAGCGTGTGATAAAAACTGTACAAGAAAGGACTAAAAATCCCTCCTATGAATTGTCTCAAGTGCCGAGAGCTGTTGCAATATTGGAGGATGATAAATAGTGTGATGGTGCCGGCTTGCTCCTTCTATAGAGTAAAGATGGTGGTGCCTAAAGGGTTTTGCAGTATACCACATTCATAGGTGTTGTCACAAAATGAGCTTGGAAGTTTTGAGAGATGTTTCTTAAATCAAGTGCATGAATATGCAACACAATAGCGTTTTGTTCTTCGATGCAATAGGGTATGAGGTTGATTGATGATGCGTTTTTTGTGTGATCAATAGCGGGAGAATTCTTAGTCTCTCAAGTATTTAATCAAAGGGATAAGCAGAAGGGTTGTAGAACATTGTGTTTAAAATTAAATTGTTCCTTTTCTAGAGAGATATAAATATGTTAACTATGCTCCCATAGAGATATTACTTTATTGGAGTTTATTATGTGTCATAAGATAAGCAATGCCAATTCTTTATTGTGATAGTCATGAATGTTTATGGACATAATGTGGAGATAGGAATGGAAATAGTCTGTGAAACTCTAAACTCAAGCCTTTAGTTAAATTAAAAGTACAGTATACACTAAAGTTTTAGGTTATTATGAATTCGGTCAAGGATATAATCGTGGATAAAACAAAAGCTCTCGATGCTGCTCTCTCACAAATTGAACGTTCTTTTGGTAAAGGCTCGATTATGCGTCTTGGGCAAAAAGAGCAGGTTGTTGAAATTGAAACAATTCCAACAGGGTCGTTATCCTTGGATATTGCTTTAGGGATTGGTGGATTACCGAAGGGGCGTATTGTTGAGATTTATGGACCAGAAAGTTCTGGGAAAACAACATTGGCTCTCCATGCTATTGCTGAGGCACAGAAAGGTGGTGGGATTTGTGCTTTTATTGATGCAGAGCATGCGCTTGATCCTATTTATGCGCGTAAGCTTGGTGTTGATTTAGAAAACTTGTTCATTTCTCAGCCAGATACCGGTGAACAGGCATTGGAAATTACAGAAACGTTGGTTCGTTCTGGTGCCGTTGATGTGCTTGTTGTGGATTCTGTCGCAGCTTTAACACCGCGAGCAGAAATTGACGGTGAAATGGGTGATGCTTTGCCCGGATTGCAAGCTCGGTTAATGAGTAAAGCGTTACGAAAATTAACCGCAGCAATTTTTCGCTCTAACTGTATGGTTGTTTTTATTAATCAAATTCGCATGAAAATTGGTGTGATGTTTGGTTCTCCTGAAACGACAACGGGTGGAAACGCTTTAAAGTTTTATGCTTCTGTTCGTTTAGATATTCGTCGCATTGGATCCATTAAAGATAGGGATTCAATCGTTGGTAATCAGACGCGCGTTAAAGTGGTGAAAAATAAATTGGCACCTCCATTCAAACAGGTTGAGTTTGATATTATTTATGGTGAAGGTATTTCCAAAGTAGGTGAATTGATTGATTTGGGTGTCAAGGTTGGTGTTGTTGAAAAATCTGGTGCATGGTTTTCTTATAATTCTCAGCGTTTAGGGCAGGGGCGTGAGAATGCAAAGCAGTTTTTACGTGAACATGTGGAAATAGCTACAGAGATTGAAGCAGCTTTGCGCCAAAATGCTGGTTTGATTGCGATTGAATTGTTAGAAAATGCAGGGTCAGAAAATATAGAAAGTGATGAAGCCATTTGATGGGGGGGTCGTCTATAATTTTTTTTCTTTAAGATTTTTCTGTTTTTTTGTTTGAGTTTTTAAATACGCAGTCATTTTTTTCTCAATTTTTTAAAACAAATATTCCATTTTTGATTAAATTGACTCCATGCGTGGCGAAGAGGATTTAATGAGGGGGGATTTTTCTTTTATGGTTTTGTGCTGTATTGAGCAGGTGTCAACATGAATAGTGTTAATAATATTCGGTCAACATTTTTGGATTATTTTCATCGTAATGGGCATAAAGTTCTTTCTTCTAGTCCGCTTGTTCCGCGGAATGATCCTACACTTATGTTTACAAATGCAGGGATGGTGCAGTTTAAAAATGTTTTTACTGGACTTGAACAACCTTCTTATACGCAGGCAACAACGGCACAAAAATGTGTTCGTGCAGGTGGAAAGCATAATGATCTTGATAATGTTGGTTATACGGCGCGCCATCATACATTTTTTGAAATGCTGGGTAATTTTTCTTTCGGTGATTATTTCAAAGAAGAAGCTATTTTTTTATCATGGAATCTTTTAACAAAGGAATTTTGCCTGCCAAAAGATAAATTGTTGGTGACAGTTTATCAGAGTGATGATGTTGCTGCTGAACTGTGGCGTAAAATTTCAGGTCTTCCAGATGAAAAAATTGTTCGTATTGCGACGGCTGATAATTTTTGGTCGATGGGAGAAACAGGCCCTTGTGGTCCTTGTTCGGAGATTTTTTATGATCATGGTGATGAAATATGGGGCGGTCCTCCTGGAAGTGCTAATGAAGATGGGGATCGCTTTATTGAGATTTGGAATCTTGTTTTTATGCAGTATGAGCAAGTTTCCAAGGAAGAACGTGTTAACTTACCTCACCCTTCTATTGATACCGGTATGGGATTAGAGCGTATTGCTGCTGTTTTACAGGGCGTTCATGATAATTATGATATTGATCTTTTTCGTGCATTAATTGCTGCATCAGAAGAAATTACAGGGATTGAGGCAAAGGGTGATTTTATTGCCAGCCATCGTGTCATTGCTGATCATCTTCGCTCATCTGCATTTTTGATTGCTGATGGTGTGCTTCCTTCTAATGAAGGAAGAGGATATGTTTTACGTCGTATTATGCGTCGTGCTATGCGTCATGCGCATCTTCTTGGTGCTAAAGAGCCCTTAATGTGGCGACTTTTACCTGCTTTAATTCGCGAAATGGGACAAGCTTATCCTGAGTTGACACGTGCTGAATCTTTGATTTCAGAAACTTTAAGGTTAGAAGAAATACGTTTTCGTAAAACGCTTGAACGAGGACTTGGTTTGTTGAACGAAGCAAGTACCGATCTTAAAGAAGGGGACTATTTGAATGGTGAAGTTGCTTTCAAGCTCTATGATACCTATGGTTTTCCGCTTGATTTGACGCAAGATGTTCTTCGTCGTCGCGGAATATCTGTTGACGTTGGTGCTTTTGATAAAGCGATGGAACGCCAAAAAGAGGAGGCACGTGCCAATTGGTCTGGTTCTGGAGAAGCTGGAACAGAGAAAATCTGGTTTTCTGTTCGTGATCAAGTGGGGGACACAGAGTTTTTAGGTTATGAAACTGAGACAGCGAAAGGTATTCTTACAGCTCTTGTATGTGATGGTAAAATTGTTGATCATATTTCTTCAGATCAGAAAGCTATGCTTGTTGTTAATCAGACACCTTTTTATGGTGAATCTGGTGGGCAAATTGGTGATAGCGGTATCATTTCTGGTGAAAATTTTATTTTTAAGGTGCATGATACCCAAAGAAAGGGTGATGGTGTTTTTATCCATATTGGGGAGGTGAAATCTGGTCAGGCATCGAGGTCTGATTGTGTAGAATTAACGGTTGATATTGTTCGTCGTAAGAAAATTCGTGCGAATCACTCTGCTACTCATTTGTTACACGAAGCTTTACGCCAAACATTGGGGGACCATGTTACACAAAAGGGTTCTCTTGTATCGCCAGATCGGTTGCGTTTTGATTTTTCCCATCCAAAATCCGTTTCACCAAAAGAGTTGAAAAAAATAGAAGATTTAGCCAATGAGATTATTTTGCAAAATAGTAAAGTAATAACGCGCCTCATGGCTGTAGATGAGGCCATTTCTGAAGGAGCCATGGCATTGTTTGGTGAAAAATATGGTGATGAAGTTCGCGTTGTTTCTATGGGGGAGCCACTTGAACAGGAAAGATTAAAAAAGCGTTGGTCAATTGAGCTTTGTGGAGGGACACATGTGGAGCGAACAGGTGATATTGGTTTAATTCATATTGTTTCTGAAAGTTCTGTTTCAGCTGGAGTGCGGCGTATTGAAGCTTTAACAGGCAAAGAAGCACGTCTTTATCTTAGCCGCCAAGATGAACGTATTCATGAAATCGCTGATCTTTTAAAAACTTCTTCTGCTGGTGTGGAAGAACGGGTGCGAATTTTGCTTGATGATCGTCGTAAACTTGAAAAAGAATTGAATGATGTACGCAAGAAAATGATGTTGAGTGGTGGAGTAACAGAAAGGAGCCAAGGTGATATTACCATCATCAATGGGCTTTCTTTTACCGGACGCGTTGTTAAAAATATTTTACCACGGGATCTTAAGGCGCTCGTCGATTCTGAGAAAAAACAAATTGGATCTGGAGTGGTTGCTTTTATTAGTGTCTCGGAGGATGGAAAAGGGAGTGCTGTTGTCGGTGTTACGGATGATTTAACGGATAAATTAAATGCTGTAGATCTCGTTCGTATTCTTTCAGCGATGCTTGGTGGTAAAGGTGGAGGTGGCCGTCCTGATATGGCGCAGGCTGGTGGTCCTGAGGGGAACAAAGCTGATGAGGCATTTGCGGCACTAAAAGATTTTCTTGAAAAAAATTAAAGAATGAAATCATTCTGCATAGGTATTTTTCACATTGTTATATTTGGTTGGCATCTATGTATCATGAATATCTGTCTGGTGTATTTCTGAAATGCAGATACAGCGTAATTGGGGAAAATACAATTGTAAAGATAAAGACAGTGTTTGTCTTTATCACCACTTTATCATTTGGCTTTATAGCTTCCAAGCGTTTCAGGAGTCACCTTTTTAAGATAAGATAGATTATGCAGCACTTCATGCTTTACTGTGTATTCTTTTACTAGGAAGACTAGTTATTGTGTTGCTCTTATAGATTTTTTGAAGAAACATCTCTTTTTATGAAAGGAAAAATACAAGATTTATTGCATACGATTATCCTTATAAAGTTATAAGCTATCATTATTCGATTAGTTATTCAAATGAATAAAATTTCTTTCCTTGAAAAGGCTTATAAAAGAGTTGTTGTATCTTAGAGCTATTATTTTCATTTTGCTTGTTATGTACAAGAAAACAGTTTTTTGGTTTATTATTAAAAGGTCTTGAAAGGAATATTCTCCTATCTTTATAAATCTTTATTTTAAGTTATAAGGTAATGAATTATCAATATAAATCAAAGGAATATAACATAAATCTAAATATTTAGATTAACATCTAATTTATTTATGATGAAATTGCTTTAATATATTGAATTATAATGATAATTTATCGTTTTATCTTTTGAACAAGAGCTACGAATATTCGTAGGGTTTTATTATTTCAAATTCTGTGTATGTTAAATTAATCAAAACCACTCACGAATGTCGTTGTGAAATGGGCTTAAGAGCATTGAAAAATGTTTCTTAAAAAAGTCATATGAATGTGCAAAACAATGATGTTCTGTTCTTTATGAGAGGACTATAAAGAACGTGATAAACAAAAGTGCAAAGCAATACATAATATTCATTATTTAAAAGATATTTCTTTAGTTCGTTTTGAAATTCGTAAAGCTGAGTAAAAAGAAGACGGTAAAACTGGAAATTGTTTTTACCTTTACATTTTCCCTAAATGAGAATGTATACTCGTCAATATGCACAGATATAGGAAAATATTTTTGTTTTAATCTAGTAAAATTGCAATAGCAGAGAAAATACTAAACTGTTTTAATATTTTTCTTAAATACCTAAAATGGATTGTGGCATTTTTAGAAATCTTTTTACTTGTATCATATAAGCACTCTTGTTATCTTGAGGAGGATTTTTTGGCTTGAAAAAGAGTATTAATTTTATGATGCTATGGCTTCATGTAAGGGGATAACATTTTCTCCTTCTCTTTCTGGTGGTTTGATTGTTAAACCACTTGCCTTTAAAAAATTAGAGAAACGTCCCCCTTTATCGATCAATTCTTGAAAGTTTCCTTTTTCCATTAAGTGACCATGATCCAGAAAGAGTATCACATCAGCATTGCGTACTGTTGAGAGGCGATGTGCTATAATAAAAGTAGTGCGGTTATGGCTTATGCAATCGAGAGCATCTTTGACACGTGCCTCTGTTTCAACATCAAGAGCGCTTGTTGCTTCATCTAGAATGAGAATAGGGGCATTTTTTAAAACAGCGCGTGCAATTGCTAGTCGCTGTTTTTCTCCACCTGATAATTGAGATCCTCGTTCGCCCACCATTGTGTTATAACAATCAGCTTTTTTTAGAATAAAATCGTGAGCTTCTGCTATTTTTGCTGCTTCATAAAGTTCTTCATTCGTTGCGCTCGCTTTTCCTATTGAAATATTGTCATGAATAGTACGGTTGAAAAGACCCGAGTCTTGAAATACTGTTGCTAGAGATTTGCGTAAAGATTCGCGATTGATTGAGCATATATTTATTCCATCAATGGAGATATGCCCAAGGGTAGGGTCGTATACGCGCTGCAACAGATTGATCAATGTTGTTTTTCCAGCCCCTGTTGGTCCTACAATCGCAACAGTTTGTCCTGCTTTAACCTCAAAGGAAATATCAAAAACACCTTGAGAAGAATTTGGGAATTGATAGGTCACGTGATGAAATTGTATGGCGCCTTTAACATTTTGGAGGGAAGGAAGATTTTGTGGTTCGTTGATATGAAAGGTTGAGTCTTCCATTTCAAAAAATTCTTGCAGTTTTGCTTGTGAGGATATTGCACAATTAATAAAATTGCTCATTTGGTCTAGGCGGCTAATCATGAGTTGTGCAAATCCAACAAAAGCAACGACTTCACCTACTCGTAATTGATCTTTTGCAACAAAAAAAGCTCCAAGGAGAAGAACACAAACGATTGAAATTGTTGAAGCCATTCGATTTAAGCCACTGGCGAGCGCCCACCAATTGAGAACAGGATTTTGTGCTTTAAGAAGAGCATTTGTATGTTGATGCAGTATGGAAGTTTCTTCTTTTATTCGGTTATAACTTTGTACAATGGAAACATTAGAGATTGAGTCACTGACATGTTTAAAAAGGTTATGATGATAGCATTCTACAGCGGCTTGTCCGTCTTTTGTTTTTCGCATCACTAAACGTGCAATTAATACATAAATGATGGCAAGCACAACCAAGACTATTGAAAGACGCCAATTCATATTAAACGCTATGGGGATGAGAACCAATAAGGCGACAAGCGTTGAGAGATGTTGGCGCATAAAATCAAGCCATATGGTTGACATGGAATCTATTGCGCGCAAAAGTGTATGGAGTGCGTTGGAAGTTCCACGTTGTTGATGCCAAATTAAAGGCATGGCAATGATACGTTCGAAAGATTCCGTTAAAACCGTTAAGCGGCGTCTATGGGCTAAGCGGTCAGCACCGCGAGCAACAAGGACATAAGCAATAATATGTGAAAGTCCAAAACAAACCCAAATGGCAAGAGTAGGGATGATAGCTGTTTTGTCTGTAATAGAATCAATAACTTGTCCAAATAAAATAGGTTCTGCAATAGCGATAATAGCTAATATAACATTAGCGGTACAGATTAAAAGGGATGCATTTTTTTCTCTATTTAGGTAAGTGAGAACACGTGCATAGGTTTTGAATAAGGACACGGTTAATTATCTCCATTCGCTATTAAGCGTAAAGGCTGTTGATTTTTACAACGCTTAGTTTTTAGCTAATAAAATTTGGACGTTAAGAAAAGGAAATTTTGGATACTAACTGTAATATGGTGTGATAAAACCAACTAAAATATGAATTTTTGTGTTTATAAAGGCGCAAAAATAGATCAATAAAATTATCAGGTAAGGGAATTTTCATGGCAGGCATAGAAATAAAAAAAGTTGAGGCAGATGAAAATGGAATGCGCTTAGATCGCTGGTTTAAAGTGCATTATCCAGGACTTGGTTTTGGAGCTTTGCAAAAATTGTTGCGTTCTGGTCAGATACGGGTTGATAGTGGACGTGTTAAAGCCGATACGCGTCTTTGTATAGGGCAAGCTGTTCGTATTCCACCTCTCCCTATTAATGACAAGGAGAGTCTTTCAATAACGGATAAAACACTTCGTGGGCAGGATGATGGGACCGTTTTGAAAAAAATGCTGCTTTATGAAGATCCAAAGGTATTTGTTTTTAATAAACCAGCTGGGTTGGCTGTACAAGGAGGCTCTGGTTTAACACGTCATATGGATAGTATGCTTGAGGTATGGCGCAATAAAAAAGGTGAAAAGCCGCGTTTGGTTCATCGTCTTGATCGTGAGACGTCGGGTGTGCTTATTGTTGCGCGATCAAGGGGAGCTGCTCAGTCCTTAACTGCTGCTTTTAGAGCGCGAGAAACAAAAAAGACTTATTGGGCGTTGGTTCGGGGCGTGCCTAAAAAAAAGCAGGACAAAATTTCAACGTGGATGGTTAAGGAAATGACTGCACAAGGTGACAAAATGCGTGTTTGTGAACATGGGGAGCCAGATTCACATCATGCGGTTTCTTACTATCGCGTTTTAGATACGCGAGGGCGGGCTCTTTCGTGGCTTGAAATGGAACCCTATACAGGGAGAACACATCAGCTTCGTGTGCATGCAGCCCATATGGATCATCCTATCATTGGCGATACAAAGTATTTTTTTTCTGATAGTAATTGGACATTACCAGGAGGAATTCAAAATCGTCTTCATCTTCATGCACGTCGTATTCGTATTCCGCATCCTTCAGGAGGAATATTGGACATTGTTGCACCTTTACCACCTCATATGGTCCAAAGTTTTAATCTTTTATCTTTTAATGAGAGTGATGCTGAAACCGACTAAACAAACTTCATTTGTTCTTTTTGATTGATACAAATTTTATCTATAAATTTGATAAGATGAATAGGGCATCATTTGAAGAAAGTTTTTGATAAGTCAATAGCTATGAGAAAATTGTGTTTTTGAGTGATGAAATTTTCGAATATCATGGCTTTCTTTCTACAGCTCTTTATCCATATTGATTGTATTGTTATTTGGGATATGATGTATCGTTTAATAATCTGAGTTTATGAAGCTGCTCCTTTGAATTATCTACAGAGGTCATATATTGGGGAGGCGTGTCTGTTGAGGGAGATGAGTTAGATAAAATCTGAAAGATATTTACTAAAATAGTGAAAGCAATTTTAGTTTTTTCATGGGGAATAATGGAGGCATTTTATAGTAATGCTGAGGGAAAGTAGCCTCTCAAAAAATTCCTGTTGTCAAGGATTTTTGTTTTGTTATCAATGTGGTTTGATATGCTTATAGTATAGATTTATGCTTTGTATCTTTGCTTACACAATGAAGCCTTCTTACCAAAGCTCTCCTTTCAATGACCAATTATTTTTCTACTTACTTAGTTTATCCAAAAGATTATCTTTCATAAAAGAAGAAATAAGTTTTTAGTATCTTAATGCTTCATTGAAGTGAACTCATCACATTGAAAAAATATCTAGACAAAAAATTGGAGATAAAACGTCAGGCGCGTTTTATTGCTCTAAGGAGGGCTTGAACACTTTTGTTTTTTCTAGTGAACAAAAACAGATATTTATTATGGAAACATTCAAAGGGGGGATAAGTTGAAATGAGGAGTGACTGATGGGATCATTATTGATTGACGTTAATAACGTCTCAAAAATATATCGCAACATTGACAGAGGAATTGGTTTTAAAAACAAGGTCTTTTCTCTCTTCAAGCCGGTTTATACAAATCATCATGTGTTAAAAGATATGAGTTTCACCCTCTTTTCAGGGCAATCGTTAGCAATTCTTGGCCCTAACGGAGCGGGTAAATCGACACTGATTAAAATACTTTCTGGTATACAATACGCTGATGAGGGATGTGTTAAAGTCCTTGGTGTTGATCCTTATAAAGCGAAGAAAAATCTGTTCAAGTCTTTGGGTGTGGTCTTTGGTCATAAGAATTGTTTATGGTGGGATTTGCCCTTACGCTACAGTCTGGATATGGTTCAACCATTATATGGTCTTGAACGCGCCTCTTTTACCCGTGATCTTAAAGAGATCGCTGAGTTACTGGGTCTTGAGCATATTATGGATAAGCCAGTGCGGATGCTTAGTCTGGGTGAGAGAGTGAAAAGTGAATTGGCATTTAATCTCTCCTTTAGACCTAAACTGTTGTTTCTCGATGAGCCAAGTATTGGTCTTGATCTTACATCTAAGCATGAAATCAGGGAGCTTCTTAAAAAACTGAAAAGGGAGCGTGGCACTGGGTATATCATCACAAGTCATGATATGGGAGATATTGATGGATACGTTGATGATATTATTCTCTTGCATAAAGGAAAGAAACAGTTTCATGGTAATCTTCACGCGCTTAAAAATGTCATTCCTTCTTTGGTGAGAATAACGTTTTTTTGTGAACACATGGCTGTACCTTCAGCTGTTGTAGAAAAAATTGATGAGATTGCGTTGAAATTATCTACTTCTTTAAAAGATAAGCACTTTAACGCTGAAGAATGCTCGCTGGAGGTTTCGCTGCCCCGTGAGGATTTTGCGCGTTTTGTACGCGAAATTACAACCAAATTGAACTGTACGTTCTCTGTATCCACTCCCTCGCTTGAAGAGATGCTCCGTGTTAAATTTAAAGAATTTATCTAACCACTGCTTTGGTATGTTTCTTTTTGCCAAGAATGGATTACTCACTGTTCTAAGTGATAGAGCAATGTTTTTTACCGATATTATCATTGGGACACTTTCGCCATTTGTTATTCAACTTCTATTATGGAATGCACTTTTCTCTGATACGGGCAACACCATAAATGGCTTTAGCTTTTATGATATGATGTATTATTATGCTTTTGCTTTAGTCCTAGGTCGCTTAAATAATGGTTATAATGTGATTAAGTTTTTCTCTCATCATGTTAAAGAAGGCCAATTAGAAGTATATCTTACAAAGCCCTTTAGTTATATGACACAAATGCTTTTTACTTTTTTAGGGGAGAGTGTATTATATAGCATCCCATTATTGGCTCTTTTTATTGTTAAGCTTGTTTTATTCTATGAAAATATTCTGGGATTGGTCATCGCTTTTCTGTTCTTTTTTCTGGTTGTTATTCTATCACAATTGCTTTGTTTTTTAATCTCTTTTGGAATTGCTTTATTAAGCTTTTGGGTGATTGAGTACAATATATTACTCTCTTTTAGTATTCTTAGTTCAGCGCTTCTTGGGGGTGTTCTTTTACCACCATCTTTTTGGCCGGTGTGGCTTATTCCGCTTATGCAATTTAATCCTTATCGTTTCATGATATCCGCTCCTGCCGAGTTTTTCGCGACGCAAAATTTAGCGTTGTTTCAGCAGTTTATTTTCGGAAGTTTTACTTATATTTTGTGTTTTTTATTCTTAATTTATATCGCTTGGAATAAAGGGATGAAAGCATATAATGGAGCAGGTGGTTGAGATGAAAATCATCCTTCATTTTATCAGTCTGAATATCCGCCGACAGATTGTTTATGGTAAGAATTTGGCTGGGGAGTTTATTCTTTCTCTATGCTATTATTTTATTCAATTCATATTTATTGATAGAGTATCTTCTTTTTCAGGAAAGATCGGTAACTATAGCAGAGATGAAATCCATTTTATCTTTGTTGTCTTTGTTTTACTTGGAATATTTTTGAATATTTTTATTAATTCTATTGAAACGTTTTTTGAAAAAGTAGCGGATGGTAAAATTGAACCATACTTGATAAAGCCCGTTTCAATTTGGTTGTTGATGTTGTTTGGTTGGTGTAAACCTCTTAATTTGATCAAGCTCTTTGTCCTTTATGTTAGTGCCTATTTATTTGTATCATTACCGAATATTTCTGATCTTAAGCTAAGATGGATCTCTTTTGTTGTTGCAATATTTTGTGTTTTTATTGTCAATATTTGTTTTTTTCTGATGTTCAATTTTATAACATTTATTATTAGCCGTAAGATGCCTGTCGAATATTTTCATGAAATGATTTATGAGCTTTCATTTGTGCCAATAGGAATTTATCCTTTAAGCATCGTAAAATGGCTTTTGTTTATGCTTCCCATGGCTTTTTCTGCTTCCTTGCCTGTGTCATTGTTGCTTGGTAAAGGCGAATGGAATATTGGATATCTTCTGTTGAGCGCTTTTCTTTCCATGGTCATGACTTTCATAAGTTATAAGAAAACAATGCGTAAATTTAATGGATTAGGGGGATAATATAAAAGTCATCATGATTATAAAAATAAAAAATTGAGTAAAAATTCTATCGTACTGTAAAATATCGTTATTTATGCTGGCGGTATAAGTCATGTAAAATTTACACATGAGGATTTTTTATTAGACATATTCATGCATAAAATCGGTTGTATTTCTATAGCTATGAGCAAAGAATTTACAATAAAAATCAGAGAGTTAAATTTCTTGGTTTTAGATTAGTTTGAGTTTAGATGGCTGCTTGATGACACAAGCCAATGGTAAGATGGTGTACAATATTAGTAGTGCTTTCTTCTCCGAGCAAAATTTATTTTTGTTGCGTTTATAGTGCTAAAAAATTGTCAAAGATGGGTAATTTTTATATGTGCAGAATGTGGTTATTCGTGCGGATTTTGTTGGTGCATTCAATATATTATTACGTGGATGAGTTTTTGCTTAAACAATAAGAAAATTGACAGAATAAAGCTTTTAAGTTGCCCGATAGAAAGCTAAGAGCTTCGCCAAACAACATGATAGCAATTATCAAGACAACAATCACATAGAGATTTTTCAGCATGCTGAGCAGTCAAAATTCAGTTAATAATTGCTTGGAAATAAAAGGATTCACCAATCCAAGCAGGCAAAAACGATGGCAACGCAACTGAGTTCAATAACATAATTAAATATATTTCTTTGTTTTACTTGTTAACTAATGGAATTATACCTAATTTTATTGTGAATTTCTTATTTTATGTTATGATTTTATTTGATATAAAGATAATTATTATGTACTATTTTAGTGTTATTATAAATATTATTATTTAATTAAATATATACAATATAAACATAATATATTTATATTATTTTAAAAAGTAATTAAATAAGATATTATTTTTTAAAAAATTATTTTCTATTTTTTTAATATTAATAAGCTCATTTTTCAATTTTTCTTAACAATGATAAGAGAAAAATGGAGTTTTACATCCTCTTTACAATAAATAAAAATGATACTTTAATCTGGTTTTGCTCTCTAAGCTTAGAGCTATACAAATGTTATTGCTTATCATTAATAAAACTAATGTGATTGATGGCGTAGAGATTACAAAGGGCTAATTTTTTTTGCATGTAATTCATATCTTTTACAAGACTTTAAAAATAACACAGAAAAAATGAGAGAGGAAGGAATAGTGAACAAGAGTGATAAGCTTTTTCATTTTCTAGTGTTATGATTACTTTTGTATTTTACGGTTCATTCATTGTATGTATGATCAATTCCAAAATTTTTATTTTAAGCTTATAGTGAATCTATATTTTAGTCTGTTATTGAAGTGTTGTCGTGATTGAGATTACAATATCACAGTAGTGAACACTCTGATTTAATAGAGAAGATTGTTTGCTAGCAAATAATCTATCCATATCAACGTTATTTAAATTTTTTTCCAAAATATATATCTATGTTAATTTTCGTGATTGATATCTTTTCTAAGATGAAAAGGGGCATGAGCTGATTTGAATATCCATAAATTTTTCGTATTAACTCAAAAAATATACGATCACATCATTTTACGGCTATTCTAGATTATCATTTTGATAAACTGAATAAGTATAGCGATGCGTCTTACAAATATTTGCTAAAATGCTTTTATTGGACATTATTAAATTTTTATGATTCATATTTTTAATCATTTTATCTTGGTTAGAAAGAAGGTGTATTCATTTTTATTTCTCTATTTTATCTTAGAGTCGTGGAATTATATTAATGTTAGAAAGTTATAATTGTGGAAGACAATGAACTTTATTAAAATTATTCCACGTTCTTGTAGAAACGCATGGCTGTGAAATCGTTGAAATGTGTAATAGCTTATGGCATTAGATTTGGCGCATTCACCAAAGTTATCCCTTATCTTACCTAATTTAGCTTTTTCAATCAAAGAGTTAAGCTGGTGCTTACGCTAATTGTAGCTGGGGCAAATATTTTTTCTCAATCTATCCTAAGGAAAAATTATTTTATAAAAATATTTATTTTACTATATTATACAAAAAAATAAAAATATTATGTGTAACTAAAAAACAACATATTGATATTTTTATATATTATAAAATCATAATAATATTTATGATAATAAAGCTAAATTCATAATAAAAACAATAAAATAATTTTATTTTAATATATTTTTATCATTAAACTACATAATGTAAAGTACAAATAAAATAATTGACAATTATTAAATAAACATGTAACGGATATATTGTAAGTGTAATATAATATAAAAATAACAATTAAAATAAAATTATTAATTAAATTTTGTATTATATTTTTATTATCAGAAGATAAATATACTTTATCGATAGATAACGGAATGTTTTCTATTTAGAGGGGGCGGTAAAGAAAATTTATTTTACTAAATATTGTAATTAGGTGGTTATGATGAAAATATTCAAGCATTGTATAGTATGTTTTGTTGCAGTAGCGATTTTCTTTTCACAGATTTTAAGAGCCAATGCTGATTCTTTAAATGGCAGATTTCAAAATGCTGGTTTTATTTCTGTAATGACACAGGAAAATAGAGTTATTAAAGCTGTGGATATGATTATTAGCCAGTTTGGAGGACAAGGGGCTGAGAAAAATGTCCAAAAAGTTGCGGGTTTAATGGGGGTGGAGACAGCGATTTTTGGTCTCATCGCATATCTTGTATATTTCTTTACTAGAAAGCCGCCGAGTCCTAACAGAAAGACAGGTGGAAGAACATTCGATGCTTTTTCTCATAGTTCATGGGCTTTGAATTAAAAGATATTATCCTTGATAAACTTTGAATTATGCTGTTATTGAATGTTTTATATTAAATAAACCGTGATATTTAATCACGGTTTATTTATTTTTTTTAATCTTAATGACCTTGATAAGTTTATCCTTTTATATCATTAAGATATTGTTTTGTGGATGCCAGTATATGGTGCATTAAATTCAGCTAATCAGTTGCTTTTTAAATTTACTTAAATTTTTTTCTCTTCAAAATGCGCATTTGAGCTAAGTTTGTGGTTGATATTTTTTTATGATGAAAACGCGAATGCATTAATTGAGATATCCATAAACTTTGTATATCAACTCAAAAAATACAAGGTCACACAATCTTACGACTATTTGTGGGTTTTATGTTGATGAACTGAATAAGTATAGCGATGCGTCTTACAAATATTTGCAAAAATGCTTTTATTGGAATCTTTTAATCTCTTTGTGGTTTACAATTCATTTTATCATTTTATCTTAAGCAAAGAGAATGTGGATTCATTTCTATTTCTCTATTTTATCTGAGAAGGGTGGAGTTATACGAATGTCAAAAAAAGTCATGATCGTGGAAGATAATGAGCTTAATATGAAGTTATTTCGCGATCTTGTAGAAGCGAGTGGTTATGAAACCGTTGAAACACGTAATGGTCTTATGGCATTAGATTTGGCGCGTTCATCAATGCCATCTCTTATCCTTGTGGATATCCAGTTGCCAGAGGTCTCTGGAATAGATGTTATTAAACAATTAAAAGAAGATGAAGAACTTCGATCAATCCCCGTTGTTGCTGTAACAGCTTTTGCTATGAAAGGCGATGAGGAGCGAATTCGTGCCAGTGGATGTGAAGAATATATGTCAAAGCCTATTTCTGTCCCTCATTTTATTACAATGGTAAAGCATTTCTTGGACTAAAGCTTGTTAAGTGATGATAGAAAAAATATTGAAAAGCTTATAAGATTGCTAAAGTTGTCGCGTAAATATTTTTGTGCTTTAGCACGTCGATATATTACAAGTTAGTAAAACAGATTTAAAAAATTGAAACTGAAGTTTTGAATTTTTTCGGTCTATTTTTCTTGCCTTTTATCTTAAGAGAAGAGGTTGTTTTGCATTCTTGTTTTTTCTAATCGGTATAGATTTGTTCCTACATTCATCTAAAAGTCTGTTTTAGCAGTTTTAAAAAGCCCCGTTTTTGTCCGAGGCTTTATGCATTGCAAAAATTGAAATTAACGCTTTGAGAATTGGAAAGAACGACGTGCTTTTGCTTTACCGTATTTTTTACGTTCAACAACACGACTATCACGGGTAAGAAACCCACCTTTTTTCAAGATTGAGCGAAGTTCTGGTTCGTAATAGGTTAAAGCTTTGGAAATGCCATGGCGCACTGCACCGGCTTGTCCAGAAAGACCACCGCCTGCAACGGTTGCAATAATATCAAACTGGGTATCCCTATTTGTTGCAACAATTGGTTGACGAAGAATCATTCTAAGAACAGGACGAGCAAAATATTTGTCAAATTCCTTATTGTTGATCGTGATTTTTCCAGAACCTGGTTTAATCCATACACGCGCAACAGCGTCTTTACGCTTTCCTGTTGCGTAAGCACGTCCTTGTGAATCAAGCTTCTGCACGTGAACAGGAACAACATTTTCATGTGTTTCTGTAATACTTGTTACTATGCTAAGCTCAGAAAGAGAATTAATTTCAGCCATAATCAAGCAATCCTTTTGTTTTTGCGGTTTAAAGCACCAACGTCAAGAGATTCAGGCTGTTGTGCTTCATGTGGATGTTGGCTTCCAGCGTAAACACGTAGATTCTTCAATTGACGGCGACCAAGAGGCCCTCGAGGAATCATGCGCTCTACTGCTTTTTCAATAACGCGTTCGGGAAAACGCCCCTCAAGAAGTTGACGTGCTGTACGTTGTTTGATTCCACCAATATAGCCGGTATGCCAATAATATTTTTTATCCGTATATTTTTTGCCAGTGAGAGCTATTTTATCTGCATTAATGACAATAACGTTGTCACCATCATCAACATGTGGAGTAAATGTAGCTTTATGTTTGCCACGTAAGCGGTTAGCAACAAATGTGGCAAGACGACCCAAAACAAGGTTTTCTGCGTCAATAATAACCCATTTTTTCACCACTTCAGTTGGCTTTTGTGAAAAAGTTGCCATAGAAGTATCCTTTATTAGAACCCTTTTAATATAAGGGAATTTTTACTGTTTTGCGTTGAAAATTGTTACCATAGCGAAATATTTAACGCATACTACTTGCTCTGATATAATGTCTTTTGATTGACGTCAAGAGAAAATAAAAACTTTATAAAACAACATGTTACAAGAAAGGTATTATAATACCCCATTAAAAGAAGTTTGTAGACCATTTAAACTTAAAATGAATGTTGCAAAAGACTATTTTATCTTTAACGCATGATTGTATTTTATCGTTCTTCATTATAAAATAAGAAATAATGCAGTGGTCTCGTTATTTTCTCAATGTTGAATCTTCTGCTTGTGGTCAAGCTTGGTTAGATGCCCTTGATGTTCAAGGGATAAATAACGCGCGCGCTATTTCTCAAAAATTTGGCTTTCCAGATCAGTTAGCTCGAGTACTTTCAGCAAGAGATGTGGATGAAGCTGAGGCTGTTGCTTTTATTAATCCAACATTGCGTACGCTTATGCCTGATCCAGAAAGTTTTAGGGATATGCAATGCGCTGCAGAGCGCATTGTTAAGGCTCTTCTCAATCAAGAACAGGTTGCTGTGTTTGGTGATTATGATGTTGATGGTGCTTGTTCATCGGCACTCATAGCACGTTTTTTTCGTTATTTTGGTATTGAAGTCAAAATTTATATTCCTGATCGTATTGTTGAAGGCTATGGTCCGAATGAACAAGCAATGAGGATGCTTGTGCAAGAAGGCGCTCGGTTAATTATCACTGTTGATTGTGGCGCAAACAGTCCAGATGCCGTAAAAGCAGCTAGGCTTGCTGGAGCTGATGTTGTGATTTTAGATCATCATCAAATGTCAGAGATTCATCAAGAAGCTGTTGCTCTTGTCAATCCTAATCGTCCTGATGATCTTTCTAAACAGGGGCATTTATGTGCAGCTGGCGTTGTTTTTGTTACGTTAGCTTGGGTTCAGCATTTGCTGCGGAAAAAACAATTCCAAGGACCGCTGCCTGATCTTTTAAGTATGCTTGATCTTGTTGCATTGGCAACCATATGTGATGTTGTTCCATTACAGGGGGTTAACCGTGCTTTTGTGATAAAAGGGCTGCAAGTTGCTCGTTCTATGCATAATCTAGGAATAACAGCTTTAACAAAGGTTGCACGAATAGGGGAGCCGCTTAATAGTTTTCATTTAGGTTTTTTATTAGGTCCTAGAATTAATGCAGGAGGGCGCATTGGTGATCAAGCTTTGGGAGCACGTTTGCTTAGTTGTGAGAATAAAGATGAAGCGGACAGAATAGCAGAACAATTAGATCGGCTTAATCAAGAACGCCAAGAAATGGAGAACATTCAATTAGCACAAGCGGAATCTTATATTACTTCTCTTTATCAAGATCAAGAAATACCATTGTCGCTTGTAATTTCTCATAAAGAATGGCATCCGGGAATTATTGGTATTCTTGCTTCCCGTCTCAAAGAGCGTTTTTTTTGTCCTGTTTTTGCTATTGCTTTGAAAGAAGATGGAAATGGCGTAGGGTCGGGACGCTCAATTAATGGTATAGATTTAGGAGCAATCGTTCGTGAAGCTGTTACACTCAATTTATTAGAAAAAGGAGGGGGGCATAGTATGGCAGCAGGAATTACAATTCAATCAACAAAAATTGAAATTTTTCGAAAATGGCTAGAAGAAAAAGTTTCTTTAATGGTTTCACAGTTGCGTGCAAAAAAATCTCTTAGTATAGATGGTTCTCTTTCTGCTTCTGGTGTTAATGAAGCGCTGTTTGAATTGCTTGAAAAAGCAGGGCCATTTGGGGCAGGGAATGCAACACCTGTTTTTGTTCTTCCCTCTCATCGACTGGTGAATCTATCTGAAGTTGGTAAAGGACATCTTCGCCTCATTGTATCTAATGTTGAAGGAAAAAAACTACAAGGAATAGCTTTTCGTGCTGTAGGGACATCGCTAGGTGATTTTCTTTTTGAAAATATTGGTGAAATGATTCATTTAGCTGGTCATCTTAGTTTGAATTATTGGAATGGAACGATCAATCCGCAACTGCGCGTGATTGACGCAGCTGCAGTGGTTTGAAAGGGATATTTTTTACATTAGATGTCTAGATTAGAAGCAAAAGTAGAGTTTTCTTGTATGAAACGAAATCGTGCTTCTGGTTTTGTTCCCATGAGACTTTCTACAGTCTTTTTCGTTTCTTGCATTTCCACGGCATCAATAGAAACACGAAGCAATGTACGTTTTTGAGGATGCATAGTCGTTTCTTTAAGTTGTTCTGCGCGCATTTCACCCAGCCCTTTAAAACGCCCGATTTCGATTTTAGCTTTTCCAGTAAATTCAGTTTTGAGCAATTCATCCTTATGAATATCGTCACGAGCATAAGCAACTTTTCCTCCTTGCGATATTCTATAAAGGGGAGGGACGGCAAGATATAAATGTCCCTGATGAATAAGGTCAGGCATTTCTTGAAAGAAGAAGGTAATGAGCAGTGACGCAATATGAGCACCATCAACATCAGCATCTGTCATGATGATAATACGTTCATATCTGAGATCTTTTTCACGATACTTGGAGCGTGTTCCACATCCAAGAGCAAGGATCAGATCGCTAATTGTTTGGCTTGAGTTCATTTTTTCATGTGCAGCACTGGCGACATTTAAGATTTTACCACGAAGAGGTAAAATTGCTTGGTTTGCTCTATTTCTTGCTTGTTTAGCAGATCCTCCTGCAGAATCCCCTTCAACAATGAATAGTTCAGCACCCAAAGCATGGTTCTGGCTACAATCTGCAAGTTTACCGGGCAGACGTAATTTACGGACAGCAGTTTTTCGACTTATTTCTCTATCTTGGCGTCGTCTAACACGTTCTTCAGCACGTTCGATAACCCAATCGAGAAGTTTTGTTGCTTCTTGTGGGGAATTTGCTAACCAATGATCAAAAGGATCGCGGATTGCATTCTCAACGATACGCTGTGCTTCAATGGTTGCTAATCGATCTTTTGTTTGTCCAACAAATTCAGGGTTACTGATAAAGACTGAAAGTATTGCGGCTGTTGAAATCATAATATCGTCAGACGTAATAATCGTTGCGCGCTTGTTTCCTATTAACTCAGCGTAGGATTTCAATCCACGCAAAAGAGCTTGACGTAATCCTATTTCATGTGTTCCGCCTTCTCCTGTAGGAATCGTATTGCAGTAAGATTGCACACAAGAATCACCACCATGCCAAGCGATAGCCCACTCAACGGAGCCATGGCCATTATTGTGTTGTGTTTTGCCAGAAAAAATTTCTGACGTTACTCGATATTCATCTTTTAGTGACGAAAGTAAATAGTCTTTAAGCCCATCGGGAAAATGAAAAACAGCTTTTTCAGGAATATTTTTTGCGCCTTCAAGTATGACGGGATCACAAGACCAGCGAATTTTTACGCCACCAAAAAGATAGGCTTTGGAGCATGTCATCTTATAGATTTTTTCTGGATCAAAAGCTGCTTTTTCACCAAAAATTTCATGATCAGGATGAAAACGAACGCGCGTACCACGACGATTATAAACATCTCCCAGATCTTCCAATCCAGATTGAGGAATACCGCGTGAGAAACGTTGGCGGTAAAGTTTTCGTTCTCGTGCAACTTCAACTTCCATATCATCAGAAAGAGCATTGACGACAGAAATTCCTACTCCATGAAGTCCACCTGCAGTTTGATAAGCCTTTCCATCAAATTTTCCCCCTGAGTGGAGTTGTGTCATAATAACTTCAAGAGTCGATTTCTCAGGCATTTGAGGATGATTTTCAACAGGAATACCGCGTCCATTATCTGTAACGGTTATATAACCGTTCCTATCTAATGAGACCTCAATAGAATCTGCATAACCCGCAACAGCTTCATCCATCGCGTTATCAATAATTTCGGCAAATAAATGATGAAGCGCTTTACTGTCTGTTCCACCAATATACATTCCAGGGCGTAAACGTACCGGCTCTAAACCCTCAAGAACTCGAATAGAGAGGGCATTATAGTCATCTTCTTGCGTATCTTTTGCACTTTTTCTTGAAATCATCGCGTTTGATTTCATTGGAGACTGCAGAGTGTTTTCTTTTGTATTTACCCGAGATTGGGCTTTATTTAAAACACTAAAAAGATCCTTTTTGTTATCGCTCATAGCGTTTAACTATCCACCTCATAAAATCAAATATTTATTAAAATAATTTTATGCCTGTTTTTTATTTAAAAATCAATGCACTTAGGAAACATCGATTGTTGGACCAAAAATTTTTTCAAAAGCGTGTTTGAGAGCAATATCAATATCATGCATTGCTACAGGGCAACCTAGATCAAGAAAGCTTGTTACACCGTGGTTTGTAATTCCACAAGGAACAATTCCTGAATAATGGGCTAAATTAGGATTAACATTGATAGAAACTCCATGAAAACTTATCCATTTGCGCACTCGAATGCCAATAGCTGCAATTTTATCTTCGGAAGAAAGATCATTTTGTTTTGATGGGCAATGAGACTGTTTAACCCAGACACCAACGCGATCTTCTCTGCGTTCGCCTTTAATATTAAAGTTGGCAAGCATCTGTATGATCCATTCTTCTAATGCACTAATGAAAGCACGAATGTCTTGTTTCCGGCGTTTAAGATCAAGCATAATATAAGCAATACGCTGTCCTGGACCGTGATATGTAAATTCACCTCCACGTCCTGCTTCATAAACAGGGAATAAATTAGGCGCCAAAAGATCTTTTTTATTTGCACTCGTTCCCGCTGTATAAAGGGAAGGGTGTTCGAGAAGCCAAACTTGTTCATGCGCAGTTTTTGCAAGAATTTTTTCTACACGTTCTTGCATATAACGCAGAGCTTCAGGATACTCAATCAGATGATCGCTTATTTTCCATTCGACGGGTGGATTTTCTAGAATTGCATTAAAATGATGTGATAAGTGATTACGATCTGTATGTTTCAATTCACATGTCATGGGTAATATTTATCTTGATGTTTGAGTTTGTATTGTAATCAATAAAAGTGATTACAGAGTAAGGTATAGAATTGTTGAATAAAAGAGAATACGTTCATAAAATTTTATCTTAAGAAGATTTGCTACGCTTAAAAATCCACGTTCCTTTTACCATCTTCCTGTTGCACCACCACCACCTGATGATCCACCACCACCCCTAAATCCCCCTCCACCTCGAGGACCACCGAACCTTCCACCAGGATATCTGCCACCGGCACTTAAGTTAAGAAACCAAGGTGTGAAGATGATCCCCAGCCAGAGATACTTTTGTGGACCCACTTTTTTACCAAAAATCATTGCAAGAATGGGCAAACCAACGACTATAAAGAGAATGAGAAACATAATTGCATTGATTACCATTTCTTCTTTTTCAGCTTGTTTACGTTGTTCTTCAACGATTTTAGCTTTTTCTTTGATGCGAAAAGTAAAATCAGAATCACTTTCTGTAATAACTTTGATAATTGTATCAACTGCTTCAGCAATTCCTTTTTGATAATTTCCTTCGCGAAAATTAGGAATCATGAAGCTATTAATAATGACGGAGGAAAGAGCATCTGTTAGCTCTCCTTCCAAACCATATCCAACTTCGATACGTGCTGTGCGTTCATTCGGTGCAATGACCAGTAATACACCATTATTGATCTTCTTTTGGCCTAATCCCCATGTACGAAAAAGAGAATTGCTGTACGTTTCTATATCGTTGCCCGAAAGAGTAGGGAGTGTTACAAGAACAATTTGATCTCCCGTTTTCTCTTCGAGTGCTGCCAGTTTTTTTGTCAAGTCTTCCTTGGTTGCATTATCGAGCAAATGAGCCACATCATTAACATAACCTGTTAAATGAGGAAATTTTATTTGCGAACAAGCGATACTTCCCAATGCAGCAACTAAATACAGAGAGCAGATAAAAGCCCATAATTTTGGAAATACAATACGTTGCAAAGAGTATCGAAATGATTTCATTAATTAAAATTAACCTTTGGTGTTTGTTGGCTATCAGTATCGATGGTAAAAGTTGGCATAGGTTTAGCATCACGAAACCATAATTTTGCCCAAATCATCGTCGGCATTGTTTTGAGTGCAGTATTGTAGGCACGTACTGTTTCAATATAATCGCGGCGCGCAACGGAAATACGGTTTTCTGTTCCTTCTAATTGTGATTGAAGAGCAAGAAAGTTTTGGTTTGCTTTAAGATCCGGATAGTTTTCAACAACAGCCATAAGTCGCGAAAGTGCACTTGATAAATTTGCTTGATTTTTGAGATATTGCTGCATAACTTCTGGATTATTCAACATATCTGCATTAATGTTGACTTGTGTTGCTTTAGCACGTGCTTCAATTACATTTGTGAAAACACTTTGTTCATGAGCTGCGTAAGCTTTAACTGTTTCTACAAGATTGGGGATGAGATCTATACGACGTTGATATTGATTGAGCACTTCACTCCATGCTGCATGTGCTTTTTCTTCATTTGTTGGTATCGTATTAAATCCGCACCCACTTAAAAATGGCACTAACCATGCCAAAAGAATCACGATTGGAAATTTTTTTAATATTTTAAACATTGAAGAAGTTTGTACATTTAACATAAAGATGTCTCCACAGATATTTTATGTATTATATAGGGTTTATTTTCTTGGTGGAAAGTATTTTGAACTTTATAAACAGGCGTATTTATCAATAAATTGATATCTCTCTGCGTTTTAGGTACGCTTAAGTGACTTGTTGATGTTAAAATAATAATAGTAATATAGATGTCATCTTATAAAAGATCAATAATATTTATATCAATTATTATTACAGAAAAATATATTATTTTCGTAGGAGTTTTGGGTTTCGCAACGTGCAGATAACAATTGGAAAAGAGAAAAATGTAAGTATCAATCTTATGGAAAGATAGAAGGTCAGGGCAGTTCTTATTTTCCTCCTTTAGAAGTTATGTTTAATACATTGGATAAAAAGGCTTTTTTATTATGTATGGTAGTAATTGAGAAGGAGGGTGAAAGTCCTATGATAGAAAGTGTTCAGCGGCAAAGTGAAAAGTTTGATGGATTGGCTAATGATTATGATCGTTATCGTCCTCGCTATCCCCTTACTTTATTTAAAACCATGCTCCATCCTTTTAAGAACAAAAAGCATTTGTCCATTGTGGATGTGGGTGCTGGGACAGGCATCGCATTAGAGGGAATTGTTAAATTTTTAGGAAATGAGCACCAATATCATGCTATCGATGTATCGGCAGATATGATTAAGCCGGGGCGAAAAAAATTTCCTACGGTGCAGTGGTATCAGGGCCGTGCCGAAGACCTATTGCCTCAAATTGGCGAGGTTGATCTTGTCATTGCAGCGCAAGCGTTTCAGTGGATGGATCGTCCCAAGTTGCTTTGTTCTGTTTCAGATCAACTTCGAGTCAATGGTGTCATGGCGGTTATTCAAAATAATCGTGATTTCAAGCATAGCGAATTTCTAGAGGCTTATGAGACATTGTTAGAGAAAATGAGTCCGAATTATTCCCGTTATTATCGTAATTTTGATTTTTTACAGGAAATGACTGATGGCTTTGGGGTAGATCCAGAAAAGATTTTTTTTCATACGCACAATTGGACGATGATGATCCCATCTGAAGCTTTTATTGGAATGAGCCGCTCTTCAACGCAAGCGCAACGCGCTATTGCTTGCTATGGGGAAGAATATTTGCGGCAATTGGTCGCATTGATAAAGAAATATGAAGTGCAAGGCAATTTGGAGCTTTTGTATCGAAGTGAGCTCTATATGTATGCAGGATAATCCGATATCGATGATTGCTTTTGCTCTTTTAGCACATCAGAGTGGGCGGTATTCAGGAAATTAACGCCTTATTAAGGCAGACTTTGAGGGCGAAAGTTTTTTTCTTCAGCATTCACATTGACATCTTATTACCGCTGATTTTCATTGTTCACTTGATATGAGAGAGTTTAAATAGAAAATTTATGTAGTGCATTATAGTATCGAAGCGCTTTTTTTACTGCAGTTTAACAACAGATTATTTTATAAAATAAGAAGAGGTAGATTGAATAGAAATATTTGATAATTCTTTGTTTTTATGATTGTTTTTTGTTATTAAATGAGAGTGTTTTTAATAAATTTTGACAAAAACAACTGAAAAAGTACAAAAAATTATCATAATCAGAAATTTGTAGTAAAAAAGGTAATGGCTTGGAAGCACCTTTAAAAAACAACTCATTTTGAAATTATCTCTAAATTCAGATTCAATATAACAAAAAAGTAAAATATAAATATGCTATATGAAGCATTTCTCTGTTTAAAAGATATAATATAAAACAATATATTAATTATTTTTTTTGATATAAGAAAACTTCTTTTATTTTCTATTTTAAATAACGGGTTAGGCCGATTCTTATGTGGTTTTATTGAAGATGTGTTTTTCAAGGTTTAATCTGGCGCTTTAAATACAATTTTAGAAGTCGCAAATAAGCTCAATTTCTTCTCTGTTGTGATGTGTTGAATAAGTTTTTTAATTTTCTATAGAGTTTGATTTTTGCAATCATGATAGATTGTGACAGCTATCTATTTAAGGTTTTTATAAGTTTAGTAAGAATAGCTTGATAATAAATCCATTGATTTTTTCATCTTTACGCTTCATAAAAGAATAAGCCTGCACCATCCACACTTTCATCTCCCAATGTTGCGACAGCCCTTGACACGGTTCATAAGAGGAGTTTTTAGTCCTTTTTTACAGTTTTATCCATACGCCAATCTCGCTTATTACGTGCAAGCGAATGGTTTTGATTTATTCAACATACACAGATTTGGAATGAGAGAGTTTTAAGATATTCAGCTCTCTCATTTAATATGAAGCATGCTAGATTATGATTATAAATTAAAGCTTTATCTATTTTTGAAATCCATGACTTGGTTGTGTTTGTCAATATTTCATTTTCATTTATCGTAAACTATTCTACTTTTGGATAATAACTCCATTGTAAGGAATACCTTTAAGAAAGCATTCTCGCTTTAAAGAGTCGTTATAGTTTTTTTTGTTTTATAGAAGGATCAATAATGCTAAACGTTATACTTTGATAAAAAAAAGAAAGTAGATTATGACTATTATACTGAAACCGAGCGAGGTGACGCTTAGTGAGCTTGCAGCTATTTATTTTAATGGTGAAGTGAGTAAACTTCATAATGACACGCATTTAGCTATCGAGAAAGGGGCTCAGCGCATTGCTGAAATTGCTGCTGGAAGTGAGCCTGTGTACGGTATTAATACTGGTTTTGGGAAGTTGGCTTCCATTAAAATTGATGCGGACGATGTCGCTGTTTTACAGAGAAACCTTATTTTGTCCCATTGTTGTGGGGTAGGAGAGCCTTTAGCTGAAAATATTGTGCGTTTGATAATGAGCTTAAAGCTTATCTCTTTAGGAAGAGGGGCTTCAGGAGTTCGTCTAGAATTGGTAAATTTGCTGGAAAATATGCTTGCAAAGGGCGTCATTCCTGTCATCCCTGAAAAAGGGTCTGTTGGTGCTTCAGGTGATCTAGCTCCACTTGCTCACATGGCGGCTGTTATGATGGGAGAAGGAGAAGCATTTTTTCAAAATATTCGTATGAGTGGGGCGGTTGCATTAGAGAAAGCGGGATTGTCCCCTATTATTTTAGAGGCAAAGGAAGGTCTAGCTCTTATTAATGGAACTCAAACATCAACAGCCCTTGCACTTGCTGGTCTTTTTCGAGGTTATCGGGCATTGTGTGGTGGATTGTTGGCAGGGGCTTTGACGACAGATGCTATCATGGGATCAACGGCGCCATTTCATCCTGATATCCATATTTTACGAGGACATTATGGGCAGATTGCTGTATCGAAAACATTAGAAAAGCTTGTAGAGGATTCAGAAATTCGTGCAGCACATTTACGGGGGGATGAGCGTGTACAAGATCCTTATTGTATACGTTGCCAGCCACAGGTCATGGGGGCATGTTTTGATATTTTGCTGGCAGCAGCAAAAACACTGATTATTGAAGCAAATGCTGTTACAGATAATCCATTGATTTTAAGGAATGGTGAAGTTGTATCAGGTGGGAATTTTCATGCTGAACCTGTAGCGTTTGCTGCTGATCAGATTGCTCTTGCTTTATGTGAAATAGGATCTATTTCTCAACGGCGTATTGCTCTTATGGTTGATCCAGCAGTTTCTTATGGACTTCCAGCTTTTTTAGCGCATAATGCGGGTCTTAATTCAGGTTTTATGATTGCTGAAGTAACAGCGGCAGCTTTAATGTCTGAAAATAAGCAAATGGCCCATCCTGCTTCCGTTGATTCAACCCCAACTTCTGCCAATCAAGAAGATCATGTTTCAATGGCTTGCCATGGAGCGCGTCGGTTATTGGTAATGAGCGAAAATCTTTTTACACTTATTGGCATTGAAACGCTTGTTGCAGCACAAGGAATTGAATATCGTGCACCTTTAAAAACAAGTACTTTTTTGCAATCCGTTATGGAATGTCTACGAAAAAATGTTGCTTCTCTTAAGGAAGATCGCTATCTGGCTCCAGATCTTCATCAAGCACATATACTTGTGCGTGAAGGGCACTTATTATCTGTTTTACCAGAAACAATTTTTCCTTCATTAAGTTTTCAATAGTATTTGTTTGAAGGTCAATGCTGAAGGGCGGATATTGAATTTTAAAACTTTCTCATATGAAAATATAGAGGAGCGATACAATATTTGAATTATTTAATAAATCATATATTTATTACTGTATATATCTGATTTTTGTAGTTAACTAGATATTATGTTATTTTATAGAAACTATAAACTTAAAGCACCTATATTTTCTGATTTATATCAGAAATTTTAATATAAGTTAAATAATATCCACGAATTATATATTCGTGATATTATATTTCTATAAATATAAATTATAATATATGTATTGTATCGAGTAAAAATAAAAGTTTTATTTTATATTATTCTTATTTGTTAATACTTTATGAATTTTATAGTTTATTTTTGATATTTAAAATAAAAAAGGAGAAAGGAATGTTTAAAAGTGCTAAATTATGTGTTTCAATAACAGTTCTTTTTTTCTCTCAAATTCTTGAGATTCATGCAAATTTTAGGAGAGGTAGCTTTCCAGAGGAAGTTTTCATTATGATAGTGGCCCAAGAGAAAGAGCCTCTTATTTCAGCGAAAAACAAAGATTTTATTGCTATATCAGGGCAAATTCCCAGAGGTAAGGAGAACGCTATCATCGGACCAACAATCAAAGATGCTCTTTTTACCGTATATTTTTTTTTCATTGGAAAGCTTGTCGTTAAGGCAGCTGGAGTCCTTAAAAGATGGGTTGTAGATACACTTTCTCATACTTTTGAAAACTTGCGAGATTCGTATTATCATTAATTGAGCTATTCAATTGGCGTAAAAAGTTTTTTTATAAGCTCAAAGAGAGTTGGCTTAAAGTAACAAAAAATTAATTGTATGCATAGTTAATGTGTTTGTTATGAATTTTTAGGCTTCTATTTCAGTGCACTGAAATAGAAGCCTAAAAGTTTAGATTACATTAAGGTTAATTTTCTCTGTAAAAAACTAGAGAATACGAAATGAATTAAATGACAATTATGAAAAAATTCATTATCACTTTATTTGAATAAAATAATACGAAATTGTAGGCTATAAAAGCTGAATAATTCGCAATAAAAGTATTTTTTCATTGTTTAGAGCAAAGTGTTGGACTGGCTGGTCTTCGATGTTTTTTGAAATATATTTGTGAAAGAAACATGAGGCTTTATTTCTCATAGAGCTGTTATCGTGGTGTGGATTGTCAGCATTTCAAAAAGTAAGGAAAGAAATGGCAATAAATGAACTGAAAAGAGGGATGAGTAAGCGCCAAGTTATTTTTTTAGCTCTTGGTTCTGCTATTGGAACAGGTCTTTTTTATGGGTCTGCACAGGCAATTAAGCTTGCGGGTCCCAGTGTTTTGATTGCCTATTGTATTGCTGGTTTAGCTATTTTTATGGTTATGCGGGCTCTAGGAGAGATGATACTTCATAATCCATTGCCTGGTTCTTTTGCTCGTTATGCGGCAAATTATATATCACCATTAGCAGGTTTTTTAACGGGATGGACATATGTATTTGAGATGATTCTTGTTGGTTTGGCTGATATTACAGCTTTTGCGACTTATATGGGGTTTTGGTATCCTGATGTTGCTCCTTGGGTATGGGCACTGAGTATTACATTAATCATCACAGGTATTAATTTAGCGGCTGTAGAAGTCTATGGTGAACTAGAGTTTTGGCTATCTTCTATTAAAGTTATCGCTATCATTGCGATGATTATTTTAGGAATAGCAATTATTTTTTGGGGGTGGGGTGAAGGTGCAGATTTTTCTACCGTTACTGTTCATAATTTATGGAAAAATGGTGGACTTTTTCCCAATGGTTGGTTTGGTTTTTTAGCTTGCTTTAGTGTTGTTGTTTTTGCTTTTGGTGGCATAGAAATCATTGGCATGGCAGTTATGGAAGTTCAAAACCCTCATCAAACGATTTCAAAGGCAATTAATTCTACTCCAGTTCGTATTTTGCTTTTTTACGTCATGACGTTAGCTATTTTAATGTCTCTTTATCCTTGGAATGAGATTGGTCTCATGGATAGCCCTTTTGTATCCATTTTTGAAAATCTTGGGATTTCATATGCAGCAAATATTTTAAATATTGTTGTTGTTACAGCGGCTATTTCAGCAATGAATAGTGGAATGTATGGTGCTTGTCGTATGATCCATGGTTTATCGCAGGAAGGTTATGCTTTAAAAAAGTTTCAATATTTATCAAAAAACGGTATACCAGTTTTTGTTATTTTGATGATCTTCGGTATTTTTCTTCTTGGTGCTGTCCTTAATTATTTTTATCATGAAAAGCTTTTTTTTCTTATTGCTGTAATGGCAACATTTGCGACAGTTTTTGTTTGGATGATGATTCTACTTTCACAATTTTTTATGCGAATTAAGATGCCTAAAGAAGCTCAGAATGGTTTAAAATTTCCCATTCCATTTTGGCCAATAGGATCGATTTTTTCTATTTTATTTATGGTTTTTATTTTTATTCTCCTATGGTATTTTGATGAGACACGACCAGTTTTAATTATAGGTGTTATTTGGATTGCTTGGCTTGTTATTTGTTTCTATGCACTTAAACTTTATAATTTTAAGCAAAAGAAGCTGAATAAAATGTGAATAGAGAAAAAACTCAAAACAAATAGCTGATGTCATCAGGAGAACAGGTGTTTGATTGTTTTCTCTAAAGGTTAGAACAATCTAGATTGAAAAAATCTGCTCGTTATTATTTTGCTTTGGAAGTTTTTGTGAACCATTGTTTACGGTAACGACAAAATCATATAAATATTAGGCGTTTTTTTGATGGTGAGCTGTGCCATCAATATAAGTCTTTCAGGTTAAAATGCCTAACAGTGCAAATAGATTTTACCAGATACATGATTATAGGCAGATATCTTTTTCTAAACGTATTAATGAAGTTCTGTTTCACGAAAGAAGTTATTGTAAGAATTGTTTTTTAGCTCTTTAAAAAATTGGTTGTTTAAATTTTGTTGTTTAGAAAATTACTATTGCTTTTAGAAGCGAAGATAAAGTTCTTTATGTATTTTTTCTCAAAGAGGATTGGCGTTGGTAGAAAATAGTGGATAACAAAGTTACATGAGGCATTGTATCATTGTTTTTACAAAAACTTTAATAAACAGCAGCAAGGTATTACAATAAAATCTCATAGAAGAGTAAATTAAAGAGAACAATGAACGTGTGACAGTTTTACGATTCTTATTGCTCTCACAAGAGGAAGGATCAAACTTATTTTTTTAATATTGATACAAGAGTAATTTTTATCACAAGTGGAGGCGGACAAAATGCACTCCGCAACTGTATTTCGGTGCAAAATTATTCGGTATTACCATAAAAGGCGCTCAAGAACACTACAACCAGCAAAAAAATCATCGGAAAGTGGCTTTTTACACGAGAAATCTTCCAATAGCTCTGAACACACACAACAACAATTCTCTCTATCCTTGAGGCAACAGGCAATGTTGATATGGATGTACAATGAGATGCTACGATTATTGCTTCTCATCTGATTTCTGGTCAAGATATCAATGTAATGGGGGAAAGTATGACGATTGTTGGCATGACAGACCATCATAGCAGCCATTCACAGACGCATGAAACAGGTTTTGATGGGAATAAATTTGACTTTGTAAGCAGAATTATTGGCGGTAATGGCTATACCTACGAAACGATACCTGCTGGCAGTAACGTTTGGATAGAATGGTAGAGAGTGGCTACAAATCCCATAAATCCCCATACCTGTCTTGGAGATGCGGGTCCAAAATGCCAAAAATTTTATGGCACATCTCATTTAGAACAAAAGCCTTGAATTAGATCATGGAGTAAAAAATGAAACACATCGTAAAATTATTAAGTGCTGTAACTTTGTTAAGTATAGCTGGATGTCAGTTTAATAAGCCTCCTTCAGGATATTTGACTGCTTGGGAAAAACCAGGAGCAGATTTTACAGAGATAGGAAAAGGCTTGTTAGAATGTGGTATGCCAACTCCTTATGATGTCGATCCAGAAAACAGAAAGCAGAGCATCAATGCAAAAGCAACAACTTATGCTTGCATGCTTCAATCAGGTTTCCGCTATAAAGATGAAGAGGTAGCAAGAGCGGGTGGACCATGTTATACTTTTAGAGCCGAAAACTTGCCGATTTGTCGTTCAGGCGCTGTCATCCCGAGGCGCAGTGTCAAGAAGCGCTTGAACAGCCCTTTTTGTAAAAAATATAAAAATGCACCTGAATGCAAACCTTAAGTCTTGCTGTTTGTGACGATCACAATCCCTACCTTCATGTTTCTCATACCCGTACGCGGGGGGCTTAATTCAGCATGTCAATGCTATTTATTTATGGGTACCACAACTGTTGGCGCAATAATATGAAATATCTATTTTGGTTATAATCAAAATATTGATAATAATTATAAGCATATCGTTGATAGATAGATGATTTTAGTAATAATTTTACCGTATTTTTGATATAATAATTATGGCATAATCTTCGGAAAGATAAAAATAATATAGGTTGATAATGTTCATCATTGTTTTGGAAATAAAAAACAGCATGTAAAATAATTTATAGATTGTTTCGTAATCTCAAAATTACTCAAGGATAGGAAAATGAAGCAGATTTTAAAATTATTAAGCGGGATAACCTTATTTGTTATGGCTGGATGCTACCCTGAGCAGCCTTCTCGAACAGCTGTAGATGCATGGGAAAAATCAGGTGCTGATCAGCTTGAGATCAAAAAAGCTCTGTTAGAATGTGGAATACAGCATCTTGATGGTCGTCTTGATACAGAAACAAGTACTGATGAGAAATTCAATGCTGAGGAGTCTGTGAATGCATGTATGATCCAAGCAGGTTTCCAAGATAAATTGGGAAGAATGAAGTGGTGTGAGAAATATAAAAATCTTCCAATTTGTCAGCCTGATGCAGTTATTCCTCAGCGAAGTGTCGAGAGGCGTTTGAATAGTCCTCATTGTGAAGAGCATAAAGAACAACCTGAATGTCAACCTTAAGTATTGAGGCTGCTGTAATCAAAAATCCTTCCATTCTTGTTTTTGCATGGGGGGTGGGATTGTTTCTTCAATATCTATATGCTAACAAAAGTCATCTTGCGTGTGAGTAAATATTAGAAGACTTATCAGTCTTTCTATCGTAAATATTGACGGAGGGGGAAATGAAAAAAACATTGAAATTATTGAGTGCTATAATTTTATTAAGCTCTGCTGGGTGTATTAGCAAACCTCCCCCATCGACGTTAGAATTATGGGAAAAGTTTGGTGTCAGTAAGTCTATGGTCCAACAAGCACTGTCAAAATGTGGTTGGAAACCAATCTACGCTTCTTCTGAAAATATGGATTCTCGTGCAAGTGATTTTGCAGCAGTTTATGAGTGCATGACTAAAGCAGGTTATCGGTACAAATTACAAGATTCAAAGGGAATCTATTTTTCATCAACGCCGCGAAGTGATTCATTTTTAGTCAATTTAATGGTAGCAGGGTATCAGCAGGTTATGGACAATGATACTTTTGGTGTAACCAATTCGACACAACAAGAGCGAAATTTGATGTTACGTTTTGAAAATGATAAAAAGCGCCAGAAAATAAAAAAAGCTTTGCACAAGTGATCATCAACAGTAGAACGTTAATTTTTAAAGCAATAATTAAATAAAAATATTAAACGGGAGAAGAGAGAAATATAGCTCTTTTGTCTCTAATGTAGTTATATTCATCAGCTACGAGATTGGCAATAGTGTTGTTGTCAGATGATGCTAGCGGAGGATAGTGAGTTGTTGTTTAGAGAAATTTATTCAATATAAAGAATGGCAAATAATAGCTTTGCTAAAATATCTTCTTTAACGATAATAAACAGATAGCTTTCATAGAGCTAATTTTGATGAAATTTTATTTTGGTGTTTTTTAAGTTCAGAATGGTGAGTGTTTTACTGTATTTTAGATTTTATCAAAAGATCTAAAATATTACATTTATTAATTCAAATCATTGATGATAGGGTATTAGGAGAAGTTTTTTATTTATTCAAATTTCTTTGTTAGATATCTAGCATTTTTAATATAGAAATTGTGTACATTAGCTTATACATTAGTGTGCAATTTCTTGTTTTTTTGTTGTAGTTGAAGAGATGATGCGGTTATAGATTTCGTATACTGTATCTTTTTGTTCTGTGTTTTATTAAAACGTTTTAATCGTTTAATCTTAAAAGTTATTCTCATTTTGTTGTATTTTTATTTTTTGGTGGTGAGATAAATTGAATATTATATCTCTTCAAAATTCGCATTTTTTTACGTTTTTTTAAGATTGGTTTTTTGGCCTTTTGTAATTACAGTTTCCAGCGGTTTTTGAGATGCATTCTTTAAAGGGATTTTCATCCTGAATGGTATTTTTAAACTTTTTGTTCTTTCTTTACATAAAACACAAAACATATTATTTGAATACTATGATTTTATCATAAAAAATAAAATAATTTTGTTTGTTTTATTCTTGTTGTGTTTAATTTGTGGTTTATTTTTTTGCCAGCATTTTTTGTTTTTGTTGAAAAAAGAAAGTTTTGAAAAACAATGATAATCAAGGTATCTAACAATCACTTGTATTCGTGCGTTTTTACAGCAGCTATTTTTTCTTTTTTGTTAAATATAAATATTGAGGCACATTCTCATTCATATACATCACTGTCATGTGACAAAAACAAATTACCTTATGAATGCAGTGATGGTTCAAAGCATACAATTAGTGATAAAGTATATAAATTCACGGCGCCTGTTAAAGAAACGAATGGGGAGGGTCGTTCTCTCATGTTACCTGCTGCTATAGTAGTGCAGGAGCCAAATACAGTTATTCAGGCAACGCGTGTAGAGGTTGAAGGGACTGCGGGTATAGAAGATATTTATGGTGTTTTTGTATCACGAGGGGGAAAAATTGTTTTGAGCGATTCAGCTTTTAAAAATGTATCAATAGGTCTTAAAGCTGATAATGGAATGATTGAGGTTGATCGTGGAACAATTGAGGCTTTTCAGATTGCTGCTTATGCAGAGAAGCGAGGAGCATCTGTTACGTTAACGAATACAAAAATTAAAGTGGAAGGTTTGGGTATCGGTCAAGAGAGTGCTCTTTTCGTTAGTGCTGATGCGGGTATTCAGATGAAAAGTGGATTTATTGATGTGAATGATGCTGCTGCGCTTTATGTGGGGAGAGGGGGGAGTGCGACTTTAGATGGTGTTACCATTGCTTCAAAATATCAAAAAACAGAAGACAAAGAAAATACAAATGAAAAAATTACACATACAGTTTTCAATGTAAAACATCAGGGTTCTGTTTATGTAAAAAATACGAATATTATTTCTACGGATGTTCATGTTTTAACAGTTGGACAAGATTCTAACACGCCATCCAATAACGGCAGGGAAGGAAATATTTTAATTTCGCGGGTTAATATTGAAGATTCAACAATTAAAGCAATAGGTAACAAACATGGTATGTATTTTGAGAGGGATGAGGAAAATGATGCGTATGAACAGGGGCTTGTCTTTTTGAAAAGGACGATTTTTGAGGTTCCAGATGGGACAGCTGTTCATAGTCATAACAGTCGTATTTATATTGGAGTAACAGAAGGTACAAAAATTTTTGGTGACTTATTATTAACAGCTGAAAAAGGGGGAAGTGTAGCGATTTTGGCTAATTCTTCTTCATTGATAGGAGGGACTCGTGTTGCCGATGATTCTATTGCTGAGCTTTATTTAACAGGGGGATCAAAATGGTTTTTGACAAAAAGAAGAGAGATCGATTTGCAAGTTGCAAACCGTACAAGTTCGTCTATTTCATTTGTGAAAGTTTCTGATAGTTTTATTGCTTTTGAGACTCCAATGTTTCAGGAGTATCAGACACTTCATATTGGGAAGGGAGAAAAAGAAGTTTATAGTGCGCAAGATAGGGCAGATATTTATCTCAATACGCATCTCAGTAGTGATGGTTTGCTCGATAATACAAAAACTGATCGGCTTTTAATACATGGTGATGTTTCTGGAAAAACAACAGTTTATGTGCAATTTGTTGCAGGAAATCAGGGTGAGATAGCAACCGGTGAAAATGCTCATAGTATTTCACTTATTCAGGTTTCTGGAAAAGCGGCAGAGGATTCTTTTCAGTTAAATCGTGCTTATATCGCATTAGAGGGTTTGCCTTACCAATATTATCTTCATGCTTATGGTCCAGCTTCTGCTCTTGGAAATGCACAAACTTCTCAAAGATTGGTTGAAGGAGATGGAGATTTTTGGGATTTTCGCCTTGAAAGTAAATATATTCAGCCTGTTTTAGAGGTGTCTGCTATTCCCCCTTCTGAGTTAAAGGTCAGAGAGGTTGTTCCACAAGTTCCGACCTATCTTTTGTTACCAAATGCTTTGTTTCATGTTGGGCTCATGGATATGAGTCATCAACAAAAGCAGTTGCAAGTTAGGCGGTCTATTCCTCGTAAATTATTAAAAGTTGAAGGGAACTTTGCTTTATCTGTCCACGGTTATGGTGGGAGTTATCGTTATGTCTCAGATCTTTCTACACTTAAATATGGGTACGATGGTCATGTTGATTATAACGCTATAAAAACAGATATTTTGCTCAAAACAATAGAGCGTGCATATAGTACGACATCTTTTGGGATTATGGGAACCTATGGAAAGCTTTCCTTACAACCTCATAACGTGGAACAAAGTCAAAAGAGTACATTTAATAAATGGTCATTTACGGCATATGCTAGTGTGAAACATTACACTGATTTTTACGTAGACGGTCTTTTATCTTATGGTTTGTTTAAAGGGGATGTGCGTAGCCGTGTTTGGGGTAAGACGGCGACATTAAAAGCAAATCCTTTGAACGTGTCGTTTTCTGCTGGTAAAGTGTCTATGACAGGATATAAAGATCTTATTTTTGATCCGCAACTTCAGCTTATTTATCAACATCTTCAATTTGATAAGTTTCGTGATATTGATGGATTTGATGTTGAGATGAAAAAAATAGATCAATGGTTTATGCGTGTTGGTGGGCGTTTAAGTAAAACATTTACAGCCTCTGAAAAGGATCGTATCATTTCTTTTTATGGAAATATTCATCTTGCTCATTGTTTTGGTAAAGAACAATTTGTTCATTTTAAAGATGTTTTTCAGTTGAGTTCTTTTGGTTCTTCCTTAGAAGTTGGCTTGGGTGTCAATTCACAGTTTTCTTCTAAAGTTACACTTCACAGTGATCTTAGCTATCAGCATAGGTTAACCAAGGCTGGTTTTTCTGGAGTTCGTTTTTCTGGTGGATTGCGCTATCATTTTTAAGCAATCTTTTTAAAAATAATAAATGTGATTTTCGAAGTCTTGTTCTACTATCGGAATTAAAACCATTGTTTGTGCAGAATTTTTTAATAATGGTACCATGTGCTTTAATAAATATGAAAATATCATGTTGATTTATTTTTATCTACTATAGCATTTCTCAAATGTTTTAAAAAATTTGTCCATCTGATAAACAGATTAAAATGAGAAAATCCTACAATATCGGGGTTTTTATTCAATATGAATAAAGATAAATTATCATTATAAATCAATGTTTTGCCATATGATGCTTAAGGTATCATCGAGCCATTTGTGGTAATTGCGTGCTTCTTCGTTTGAGTTATGAACAGAGAAAATAAAACCAGGATATCCACCAAATGCTGGTGGAGGTGGTGAAAGATGATTGGTTTCAAAGAAAATGATAGTTCTGGCGGTTTGAGGATGCTGTGCAACCTTATCGAGACCTAAAAATCCAGAAAACCGTCCATGACCACGAAGAGGAATAATATAATTTGCCGCCACTTTTTCAGCTGGGAGTATATCGGGAAGGTCTAAGTTTTTTTCAGCTAAAGCGGCATTCATACATAGTTTTGCAAATGAAATCCCTGTACCTTGCTCAACAATAAAATGGGAGACACCCGATCCACCTATACGAGCGCCAATCTCAATGATATAAGGTAAATTATGAGCATCTAGGCGTAGCTCTACATGGGCAGCACCTATATTTATACCAAGAGCTTTAACTCCAGAGCATGCAGCCTCACATAAAGCAATAATTAAAGGATCATCTATATCACAGCGTTGACGATAAATTGTTTCTTCAAACCATGGTCCCTCAGGCTGTCCCTTGTCTCCAATGGCCAGAACGTGTACACCTGCTGTATCAACAAAGCATTCTACGACAAACTCTTTTCCTGGCAAATACTGTTCTACTACTAAACCTACAGGTTTATTTTTATCATTAAAACGTGCCATGTCTTTATGCTGAACATTCCATACGGCTTTAATGAGATCAGGAAGTTCGGCGGAATTTTTAGCTAACATTACGCCTGTACTTGCCCATCCAGAGACGGGTTTAATAACGAGTGGATAATCCAAGGCTTGTGTTTGTGATAGGTCTTCTGGATGATCTATATAAAAGAATCCTGGTGTTCTTAAGCCTGCTTTAGCGAAAGCTTGACGCATGAGATATTTATTTCTGGTTAATGCTGCTACTTCTGGTTCAATACTTGGAGTATTGATTTTTTTTGCAGCCAAAGCTGTCCATAGGATGGCTTCTTCGCGAAGGGTCATAACCCCAGAAATATTGCGTTCTTTTGCTTCCGTTGCAAAAGTGTCTAGAGCTGCCTCTGGGTTATCAAAAACAGGAAGTTGCCAAGTTGAAGTTACTGCTGCGGGGTGTTGAGAGGGAACGCTTTCAGCGGTATCATAGATCATTACTAATTCGATATTAGCTGCTTGTGCTGCTTCAAATATAAATGGTAATTTTGCATTGCGCTGGCAAACTAACGCGAGTTTTTTCATTTTGTTTCCTCATTAAATTTGGAGTTTTGAGAATGGCGTTTATGTTGCCATGTAGATACCTTTTATGCATCTATAAATAAGAGTGTCATCCCTATAACAACTACAATCATAGCAATTATTTTGATCATATTGAGAGAAGGGCTCGAGCCGATTATCCATTCACATGCAATCACTGCAAAAGGGGATAATACGCCGATAGTGTTGGCGTATAATACGCCTCCTTCGGCTAAAACTTTTTGATATAATACGTAAACTGGTGCCGAGCAAACAGTTCCTAAAATCAATATTTTAAATATATCTTCTAACTTAAGATAGAAGAGTGGGGCAGGATCAAAAATAAATAATGGCATAAATGATGCTGCAGAAATTGTCGTGATCCAAGCCAGTGAGGTGAGCAAAGGTAGATTTTTAAGATAACGTTTAGACAATAAGCCATAAGCAGAATAAGAAAGTGCTGCTGTTAAGGCAAGCACTACTCCTATCAGGTTATAATATCCACCTTCTCCACTATTTATATTGAATACTACAGCTGCTACACTGACAATTATCACTCCACTAAGCTTCAGCCATGAGAATTTAAGGACATTTGTCAATGCACCTAATATATAAGTAATTCCTGGAATAGTAGCGAGAACCATGGTTAAATCACTGGCTTTGAGCGATTTTAATGCACCAAAGCTGCATACAAAATACAGCGAAAATCCTAACACTGAGAGAATTAAAAAAGAAGGTATCATGGAAAGCAATGGTAGGGATCTGAAAACAGCTTTCTCACGAAATATTGCAATCAGCCATAAGGTGGCAGCGGTGGCAAACAACCTAAGTCCAACCGCATGCATGACGGGTATATTGCTAACCAAATTCTTAGATAATAACCAACTTATGGAAAACAATGCTAGAATGGCAAAAGTAAATAATAATAATCGTCCTTTTATAAAACTCAATGATTTAATCCTCTAATCACTCGCTGTGCATAAGATGATGTTGAAAAATTAAATCGTGACTGTGAAGTTTGCGGCTTACCAAGATTATTTTGGATATAATCTTTAGCTCCTGCCAAATAAGCGTCATCATCTAATGCTTCAAGTGCTTCTATATCTGCTATCATCAATATTATTACTTTTTCAAGACGCTCCAAATCAAATTGAAGATAACCTTGATTTGTTTCAATCAATGCTTTGTTCCGCATCAATATTTCAAAAAGCAAGATCCCTGTACCAGCATCGAATGTCATATGCTGATCAGAATCTTTTGGATAACGAAATATGCGTTCTAATAGGATAAATTCAGTTATTTCTTTCCAAAATTTTGGATGATTTTGTAGCATAATACGCACTGTAATTAAATCAACTTTAGTTTCTTCTAGAAGACCTGTAAACCAATTTAATTTTATATACAGATTTTTATCCAATGGCCGCGGTCCGGTATGATGTGCATAGTCATGATAATAGCCCCACAAACAGCGAGCATCGTAAATGTCTTCTTTAGATAAGTTACGACTATGCAATTGACCGAACAGGAATTTACTATCTCGACCGAGTAAACGTTCAGCTTCCACAATTGTTTGCTTGTTGTAAATATCAAAGAATTTACTGAAAAAAAACAAAGCAAATGCTTGCTTATCAATTTTTTGAGCAGCTGCTACAGATTCTGGGAATAGAACAATGCAATTGCCTTCTAAAAAACCTCTTGATGCTATTCCCATTTTTATACATTGAAATGGTGATACATAATTATTTGTATATTTTGAGGCGTCAGCAAGATAGGCCGTTTCATGACGATATCCTGTAACTAATTCCAGCCGGAATCCTTCTGGATCAGGTCCATTTGTTGCACGCATTGGAGCCAAGAAAAACAAGGGCGCATCTGGTAATGGGGCTTTGAAAGCAGCCAAAGTGTTATCAAATTTAGGAGGGGTCGTTAAACCGCTGATCATCCACTGATGAAGATCATCAGAAGTGGTCGCTAAAAGTTTTGGAGATAATCCGTCAAGAATATTGGCATGGTGGTTCAGCAGAGTGATCAATTCATTGATCATATTATTATCTGCTGAAGTTGGTTCTTTAATGCTCCCATCTCGTTCTTGGCGCATACGGAATTTGTCAACCAAGTTAACAATGGAAAGAAGCGCTTCAGATTTTTTCATGATGAGTTGACTTTAGTGAGTGGAGCAAAAAGGCCATTGGCACTTGTCCAAAATTTTCGACAATACTCAGCCTATAGCGATTTGCCGCAACCGATGTTGTGATACAAGCATCTGCTTTTTCAGCCTTACAAAGAACGGCTGCATCAGCATTGCTGTTGGCAAATACTTTGTCATATTGATGAGCTACCAGAGATTGCGGGGCAGGATGAGACGCTATGGTTTTAATTTCATCAGCGTTATTGCGTTTAGCTAAAACCATAGAGTGAGTAGGCATGATAAAGCTGTCAAATAATTGCATATCACCTAAACGGGTAAATATGAGTGTATGCAAATCAGGGTAAGCAGCACAACTTAAGAGATAAGCATCTTTTTTTTGAGCAAGTTCATTAAATGCTTCTTCAAGAGTTGCGTATTATATAATACGGGATCTCGAGTCAGTGGACAAAATATTTTTATTGTGATTGTCAAGCCACCACTGTGTTGCTGCTGCACAGTTAGTATCTGCAGGGCCAAGTGTATAGATAAAAGCATTATTTTCAGATTACATAATCTCTATTCTTTTAATTATGCGACTAAATTTAAATTAGTGTGATATGATAGAGTATATCAAGAACAATGCGTTAAGTAATTTAGTGCTTTATAAAATAATGTATATATGAAAGAAAATTTACAATTATAATTTTGTCTGTTCATTATTCTATCATGCCGTAAAACAGCGTCTTTTAGGGGAGTAATTGAGCAGAAAAATTCTATGCAGGGTATTTATTGGATATGTTAGAGAATTATTGAAATGGTTAAGCGAAGGTGAATGACACGTAAACCGTACTGCTCTATCATTTTTTGGATGAGCAGCGTTTTTGAATCTGTTCATATTGATAATACTATTGTAGGTGAATAATAAGCAAATTGGTAAGGCATGAACATCTTTGCCATAAAACTCAATATGTTTAACTTCTTAATTAAGATAATACTTTTAGAAATTGTTTTACTATTATGATTGTATTAAATATATAAAAGGCAATCATCATTGTCTTGTTTGTAAAAGAAACATGAAATATAACTCTTAAATCAGATTGAGATTGGTAAGATTTTTTTCTTCTTTGGAATCGTTAAGAAGGTCAGATTAAACCTTATTCAAGCTACAGAACCTAAAGAAACAGTCGTTTTTTTTGAAAAGATCAGAGGTAAACAAATATGCGTGAGATTTTGGATCATGTTGATATGCCATTGAATAAGAAGAGTTCTGTTCAAAAGGTTCAAAATCTTTCATTCCAATCACACCCAAAACGGTTTTATAAGCAAGTGAAGATCGCTTGTGAGGAGGGCGGCTTTACGATTTTGTTGGATGAACGTCCTGTAAAAACGCCCGCAAGGCGTCATTTTCATGTGCCAACAGAAGTGTTTGCTGAATATGTTGCTCAGGAATTTGAGAACCAAAAGCACGTTGTTGATCCTGCAAAAATGCCGATGACGCGTTTGGTTAATACTGTTATTGATGGTATCGCTGATGATATGCAGGCGGTTTTCGAAGATTTATTGCGTTTCGTTGCATGTGATATGATCTTTTATCGTGCACAAACACCTAAAGAGTTGGTGCAAAAACAATCTGAGCAATGGGATCCTTTATTAGATTGGGCAGAAAAAAAACTGGGTGCAAGGTTTTATTTGACAGAAGGGCTGATGCATGTGGAACAATCACCAGAAGCACTTCAAGCAGTCAGTAATTATTTACGTAGAGTTGAGTCTGCTTATATGCTTGCTGCACTTCATATGATGACAACATTAACGGGATCTGCTCTCATTGCTCTTGCTGTTGCAGCGGGAAACATTGATGCTGATCATGCTTGGTCTATTGCCTATTTAGATGAAGATTGGATGATGGAGCAATGGGGAACGGATAAAGAAACAATAGCACGCCGTTCTCATAAAAAAGTTGAATTTAAGGCTGCTGCTACAATTGTTACAACTTGTTTATAGGGGAAAATCTTTTATTTACGTGCATTCTTTTCGCTCAGAGTATTTTTGTGACTTTTTGAGGATTGGTTTTTACTTTATCAAGTCCAGGAAATAGTTCATTGGTTATGGTTAAGAGCGCTTCGTCATTACCACGGATAAAATACCATTGGTTATCGTGAAGTAGGGCAATAATTTCAGTTTGAATAGAGCATTTTTTTCCAGCATTTGTTGTGGTTACAAGCTCCACGGGTATAACAAAATAAGGGGTACCATTATCAAGGGTACCTTCACGTTTTTGTTTTTGATCAATGTTGATCGTTTCAATCTTGTAACTTTCTGCCAACCGTTCTATTTGGCTTTTCATGATTTGTAGAAATTGTGATTGATTAAGATTTTTTTGGGCGGTTAAGCGGTTGATGACTTGGGGAGGAATAGCATTTAAGATGGCATTTGCATCGGCATTTTTAAGTGCTTTACTATAAGCAGATGTTGCTTTTTCAAGAGTTGTAAGTTTTTGGTTGGTTATTGTATGTGCTTTAGTTGTTGATGTGATAAAGACAATGCATAAAAGAACGGAAACGAGAAAACAAATTCGCGGCATTAGAAACCTTTGTTAATTCATTTGAAGAGATTCAACACATTATAAAGGAAAAGCGGATGAGCAAAAAGCCTCTTGCGCTTTTGCATGAGAAGAATATCCACAAAAATGGAAGCTTTTGCCTCCATTTTCAAAATCAAAAGAATGCGTATTGATTGTTTAAACAGAATAGTACATATCAAATTCAACAGGATGAGGTGTTGTTTCGTAGCGCAAGACTTCTTGCATCTTTACTTGAATGAAGGAATTAATCTGATCATCATCAAAAACGTCGCCAGCTTTAAGAAATCCACGATCTTTGTCAAGTGCTTCAAGCGCTTCACGCAGGCTTCCTGAAACAGTAGGGATTTCTTTAAGTTCCTTTAAGGGAAGATCATAAAGATCTTTATCCATAGCATGTCCGGGATGAATTTTGTTTTTGATACCGTCAAGACCAGCCATTAAAAGGGCTGCAAATGCCAAATAGGGATTTGCTGTTGGGTCTGGAAAACGAACTTCTACGCGTTTTGAATTTGGTGAGGAGCTCATAGGAATACGGCAAGATGCAGAACGATTACGTGCTGAATAGGCAAGAAGAACAGGAGCTTCATAACCAGGAACCAAACGTTTATAGGAGTTTGTGGATGGGTTGGTAAAAGCATTTATTGCTTTTGCGTGCTTAATAACACCACCGATAAAAAACAGACAGGTTTCTGATAGTCCAGCATATTCATTTCCTGCAAAAATGGGTTTGCCATCTTTCCAAATGGAAATGTGGACATGCATTCCAGAGCCGTTATCACCAAAAACTGGTTTTGGCATGAAGGTTGCTGTTTTCCCATAACTGTTTGCTATTTGATGTACAACATATTTAAAAATTTGCATCTTGTCAGCCTCGCGAACAAGTGTATCAAAACGAATACCCAATTCATGTTGGCCTGCTGCTACTTCGTGATGGTGTTTTTCGACCTGTACGCCCATATCCTTGAGTGCTGTGAGCATTTCAGAACGCATATCTTGGCAGGAATCAATCGGCGGAACAGGAAGGTAGCCTCCCTTTATTCGTGGGCGATGCCCTAGATTTCCTGTTTCATATTCCGTATCATCATTAGAGGGAAGTTCACTTGAATCGAGTTTAAACCCTGTGTTGTAAGGGTCCGTTTTATAGCGCACATCATCAAAGATAAAAAACTCTGCTTCTGGACCCACATTGATTGTATCTCCAATGTTTAAAGATTTCATATACACCTCAGCCCTTTTGGCGATAGAACGAGGATCTCTACGATAAAACTCACCAGAGACAGGATCAAGTACATCACAAAATATGACCAAAGTAGATTGAGCAAAAAAAGGATCAATATGTGCTGTTGCTGGATCTGGCATTAAAACCATGTCAGATTCATTAATTGTTTTCCAACCAGCAATTGAAGAACCATCAAACATGACACCATCACTAAAAGTATCCTCGCTGATCTCTGCGATATCCATTGTAATGTGATGCAATTTTCCTCGTGGATCAGTAAAACGTAAATCAACAAAACGGATTTCGTTGTCTGTAATCTGTTTGATAATATCTGATGCGGTTGTCATATTCAATTTCCTTAATATGGCGTTGAGGTGGATAAAAAAGTGAATTTTCCTGTTATTTATTAAAGGGCATCGATACCGGTTTCGTCTGTGCCTATACGAATTGCATCATCAATGGAAAAGACAAATATCTTTCCATCCCCTATATGTTTGGTTTGAGCTGCTTTACGTATTGCATCAACAGTTTGTTCCAGTTTTTCATCGGACACAACAATTTCAATCTTTACTTTAGGTAGAAAGTCAACAACATATTTCGTACCACGATAAAGTTCTGTATGTTCCCTTTGACGACCAAAACCTTTCGCTTCTGTTACTGTAATACCATGTAACCCAATTTTTTGAAGCGCTTCTTTCACTTCATCAAGTTTGAAAGGTTTTATAATGGCTTCAATTTTTTTCATGCTGAAATTATCTCCAACGTTATTTTGTCTTTTTAGACTGCATCACATTATATTGACAACTGTAAGATGTCCAACAGATACTTTGTGCACAAAAAGTCGAAAATAATGACACTCTATGCTCTGTTAGGAGAGTTTCTTTTGTAGAATACAGCCAAATACTGTTTTTTGGGAAAAAAACTTACAATTCTTATACAGAATTCAAATAATATAATAAAAGAGTTTTGTTTCTTTTTTATTAGATAATATCTTGACTTATAAGGATAATTAGACGCTCTCCACATTGAATGAGAAACTCTAATAGCGTAAGATTTTCTCATTTTAGATCTTTTTATCGTCAATCAATCAAAACGATACTTTTATATATCATAAATAGTTATGAGTGTGTGGATAACAACATTTGAAAAAAGAAATAAAATGCTTTTTATGAAAGCTTTCGATAATTAAAGGCTTTACAATATTAGGGAGTAGGGAAGACAAATATTGGAAAAGAGTGTGATGATGCCGATTCATAAATGTAAAGATGGTGGTGTATAATAATGAGTTTATCATTATAGCATTCATAGGAGCCGTTGTGAAATGGGCTTGAGAGCATTGAGAAATGTTTCTTTAAAACAGATGTGGGAATTGGCAACGCAAATATATTCCGTTTGGGGCGTTTTGTTCCTTCGTGAGGAATGTGATCTTCATTAAGGAACGCGATAAATAAAAGTGTGAAGCAATGGCAATCTTCATTATAAGATATTGCTGTGGATGCCTTGGAAAATCATAAAGATAAATTAAAAGGAAATGGAAATATAGAAATTTATTTATACCCTTAAAACTTCATATTCTTCCCAGTTTAGGTTGTCTGGTCGTTTCAGGTATAAACAAAACAGAGAATAAATACGCAATTATGTGCGCGTTCCTATTTGGCAATACGACAACTGAAACAGCTTATAAAGCGCTAAATTGTTTTTAGTCTTTGCTTCAAACGTGTTGCACCACTGGAATTAGGTGTTGGTTTACAGGTAATAATAAAAGTACAGGCTTTGTTAGTATGCTGTATTTTACAATAGAAAGCGTTTCTAAGAATTGGAATTATAGAGAGATGGGCGCAGTAAAACATGTTTTAGAAATTTTCCCGTATAGGAAGCGGGAACCTTAATGATGTCTTCAGGGCGTCCAATTGCAACAATTTCACCACCGCGATCTCCACCTTCTGGTCCTAAATCAATAATCCAGTCGGCTGTCTTTATAACATCAAGGTTATGTTCAATGACTATAACTGTGTTGCCTTGCTCGACTAGTTCGTGAAGCACTTCAAGAAGTTTGGAAATATCATGAAAATGTAAACCTGTTGTCGGTTCATCCAAAATATAGAGTGTACGTCCCGTTGTTTTACGAGAAAGTTCTTTCGCAAGTTTTACACGTTGTGCTTCCCCACCAGAAAGTGTGGTTGCTTGCTGTCCTACTTTTATGTAACCCAATCCTACTTTAATGAGAGTTTCCATTTTATTATGAATAGCGGGAATAGCTTGGAAAAATTCCTCTGCCTTTTCAATTGTCATATCCAAAATATCGGCTATAGACTGTCCTTTGAATTTTATTTCTAGTGTTTCTCGGTTATAGCGTTTTCCTTTACAGACATCGCAAGTAACATAGACATCAGGTAAAAAGTGCATTTCAATTTTGATGACTCCATCACCTTGACATGCTTCGCACCGTCCTCCTTTAACATTAAATGAAAAACGCCCAGCTTTGTAACCGCGGGCTTTTGATTCTGGAAGATCGGCAAACCACTCACGAATCGGTGTAAAAGCACCTGTATAGGTTGCGGGATTAGAGCGTGGGGTGCGTCCAATAGGAGACTGGTTGATATCGATGACTTTATCAAGAAATTCTAATCCTTCAATTTTGTCATAGCTGGCAGGGCTGTGATGAGAGCCCATGATATGATGTGATGCTGCTTTGAAAAGCGTTTCAATAAGAAATGTTGATTTTCCTCCTCCAGAAACACCAGTTATGCATGTGAAGGTTCCAAGAGGAATATTCGCATTGATATTTTTGAGGTTATTGCCTTTGGCGCCGATGATTTTAAGTGTTTTCGTTTTTGATATTTTGCGTCGCTCTGTCGGCATTTTAACAGCCATTTTTCCTGAAAGGTATTGGCCTGTGAGAGAGGCTGAATTTTCTATAATTTCCTGCGGTGTTCCTTGCGCTATGATTTCTCCACCATGAACGCCTGCGGCAGGCCCCATATCGACAACATAGTCTGCTGTGAGAATAGCATCTTCATCATGTTCAACAACAATAACTGTATTGCCAAGATTACGCAAATGGCGCAGCATTTCCAACAGGCGTTCATTATCGCGTTGGTGTAAACCGATAGATGGTTCATCTAAAATATAAAGAACGCCTGTAAGACCAGAACCAATTTGGGATGCCAACCGAATGCGTTGGCTTTCTCCCCCTGAAAGCGTTCCTGAATTTCGAGACAAGGTAAGATATTCCAATCCTACATGATTTAAAAAAGCCAAGCGTTCACGAATTTCTTTTAAAATACGTACGGCGATATTACGTTGTTTTTTTGTGAGATATTGATGAACATTGGCAAACCAATCATCTGCCTTTAGAATAGAAAGATCTGATATTTGCCCAATATGCATTCCGTTTATTTTTACAGCAAGTGCCTCTGGTTTTAAACGATAACCGTGACAAGCTGGGCAGGGCGAAGAAGACATATAACGTTCGATTTCTTCTCGAGACCAAGCAGAATCGGTTTCTTTCCAGCGTCTCTCCATATTAGGGATGATTCCTTCAAAGGGTTGGGTCGTTTTATGCGAACCAGAATTATTTTTATAGATAAAAGAAATTTCATCTCTTTTTGTACCGTAGAGAATAGCCTGTTGTGCTTCATTAGAGAGTTCACACCATTGATCTGTGAGTTTGAAACCGTAAGCTTTTCCTAATGCTTCTAAGGTTTGTTTATAGTAAAGTGAATCTGACTTAGCCCAAGGGGCAATGGCGCCATTCTTGAGGGTAAGATTTTTATTGGGCACAATTTTCAGTGGATCCATTGCTTTTTTTATGCCCAGTCCATCGCAGAGAGGACAGGCGCCAAAAGGATTATTGAACGAAAAAAGGCGTGGTTCAATTTCAGGAATAGAAAAACCCGATACAGGGCAGGAAAACTTTTCTGAAAAAATGAGCCGTTTGTGTGTATCATTTTTTGATTTATGAGCAGATTCCTTTGTCGTTTCTTTTTGTGCTAAGGGGTGGTCTGCCATTTCAGCAATGGCAAGCCCATTTGCTAGCTGTAAACAGGTTTCTATACTATCAGCCAAGCGAGAGGTGATATCCTTCTGTACAACAATGCGGTCTACCACGACATCGATGTCGTGTTTATATTTTTTATCCAGAGGTGGAATATCAGGGATTTCATAAAACTTGCCATCAACTTTAGCGCGTTGAAATCCTCTTTTTAAAAGTTCTGTTAGCTCTTTTTTATATTCTCCCTTTCGTCCTCGCACCAAAGGGGCCATAATAAAAATTCGCGTTCCTTCTGGTAAGGCCATAATTTGATCCACCATTTGGCTTACTGTCTGGCTTTCAATAGGAAGTCCTGTCACAGGAGAATGAGGAATACCAATACGTGCAAAGAGAAGACGCATGTAATCGTGGATTTCAGTAACGGTACCTACTGTTGAACGAGGATTGCGACTGGTTGTTTTTTGTTCAATGGAGATAGCTGGAGAGAGACCGTCTATGCGGTCGACATCGGGTTTTTGCATGACTTCCAAAAATTGGCGTGCATAGGCTGAAAGGCTTTCGACATAGCGGCGTTGTCCTTCAGCGTAAATTGTATCAAACGCTAAGGATGATTTCCCTGATCCAGAAAGTCCTGTTATAACAATGAGTTTATCACGAGGCAGATCGAGATCAATATTTTTAAGATTATGCTCACGTGCACCGCGAATGGAGATATATTTTTGATGAGTCATACTTTATCCTTGGCATATGTGGCAAAAATTGAGCACCTAAAATGGAATAAAACTGTTTTTTTAGAATTATAATGTGTTTAACTGCTTTAATGCAAAAGGAAGGTATAAGTTTTGTGAAAAAAATACAAATGAGCAGCTTTTTATTCTCTCGTGGTGGAATAAACTATGCGTTTTTATCATCTTTTGTTATAATTACACTGAATACAATATTGGTAAAGGATAGCAATACCCATATTGATGGTCAATTGCGACATGTAAATTGAAGGTCAAGAGGGTTATAACTGTTATAGAACAGAGTATTTTACAAATTAAAATTTTGGAGTTTATGCGATGGCTGGTAGCCTTAATAAAGTTATTTTGATTGGTAATCTTGGTGCGGATCCTGAAATCCGCCGTTTGAATTCTGGTGATCAAGTGGCAAATCTGCGTATTGCTACTTCAGAAAGTTGGCGCGATCGGAATACAAATGAGCGAAAAGAACGCACTGAGTGGCATAGTATTGTTATTTTTAATGAAAACCTTGTCAAAGTTGCAGAGCAATATTTAAAAAAAGGCAGCAAAATTTATATTGAGGGGCAGTTACAGACACGAAAATGGCAAGATCAAAATGGAAATGACCGTTATACAACAGAGATTGTTTTGCAAAAGTACCGTGGCGAATTACAAATGCTTGATGGGCGGGGAGCTGCGAGCGGGGAGCAAGGAGCAAGTCAAGGGGGGAGTTATAGTGGTGGCTTTGCCGATAGTCACTCAAATCAGAGAAATGCTTTTGGTCAAAATAATAATCAATTGGGAGAAAGTTTTTCACACAAATTAGATGATGACGTCCCTTTTTAAGAGTCTTTAAATTGCAGTATTATGATCATTTTATGGTTTGCTTGTTCAGATTTTTGAAGTTTAGCGAAGTGAAAATTGTTAATTATTATTGGTAATTTAAAATATAATTAATAACATTTTGAAAAATATTGTTAAATTTCTTTTTTGTCATGGGAGAGAAATTAGCATTTTTGTGTATTTTTCGCTATAAATAAAGTGAAATGATTCTTTTTTGAAAGTTTTGAAATTGTGACCGATCTTACTCCACACCCAGAACGTGATGTGCTAACCGGTATTGAACCAATCAGTATTATTGATGAAATGCAACGCTCCTATCTCGATTATGCGATGAGCGTGATTGTTTCACGTGCACTCCCTGATGTCCGTGATGGTCTTAAGCCTGTTCATCGACGTATCCTTCATGCTATGAATGAGATGGGGCTTTCTTTCAATAAGTCGTATCGTAAATCTGCTGGTGTTGTTGGTGAGGTTATGGGGAAATTTCATCCCCATGGTGATGCTTCAATTTACGATGCATTAGTGCGTATGGCGCAGGACTTTTCTTTAAGAAATCCATTAATTGATGGTCAGGGAAATTTTGGTTCCGTTGATGGTGATCCACCCGCGGCTATGCGCTATACTGAGTGTCGTTTAGAAAAAGTTTCAGAAGAACTTTTAGCTGATATTGATAAAGATACTGTTGATTTTCAGGATAATTACGATGGGCGTGAGCGTGAACCGGTTGTCTTGCCAGCGCGTTTTCCCAATCTTTTGGTTAATGGGTCAGGGGGGATTGCTGTGGGAATGGCAACCAATATTCCTCCCCATAATCTTGGTGAAGTCGTTGATGGTTGTATCGCTTTGATTGATAATCCCGATATCACACTCGATAAAATAATTGAAATTATTCCTGGTCCGGATTTTCCTACAGGGGGTATTATCCTTGGCCACTCTGGTGTCCGTTCAGCTTATGAAACAGGGCGGGGTTCAATTATTATGCGTGCTAAAGTTGATATTGAAGAAATTCGTAGTGGTCGGCAGGCAATTATTGTGAGTGAGATCCCTTATCAAGTTAATAAGGCCACAATGATTGAGAAGATGGCCGAATTGGTGCGCGATAAACGCATTGAGGGAATCTCTGATTTGCGTGACGAATCGGATCGTGATGGATATCGCGTTGTTATTGAGTTGAAAAAAGATGTTGTTGCGGAAGTTGTTTTAAACCAATTATATCGTTATACGCCGCTGCAAACTTCCTTTGGTTGTAATATGGTTGCGTTGAATGGGGGAAAACCCGAACAGATGACGTTGCTTGATATGCTTCGTGCATTTGTTTCTTTTCGGGAAGAAGTTGTCAGTCGGCGAACAAAATATCTTTTGCGTAAAGCGCGTGAGCGGGCCCATGTTTTGGTTGGTCTTGCCCTTGCAGTTGCCAATATTGATGAAATTATAGCGCTTATTCGCAAAGCTCCTGATCCACAGACAGCACGTACACAATTAATGGAACGACGCTGGCCAGCGATGGATGTCGCGCCTTTGATTAAACTTATTGATGATCCTCGTCATATTATCCACGAGGATGGTACTTATAATCTCTCTGAAGAACAGGCACGTGCTATTTTAGAATTGCGTTTGCAACGATTGACAGCCCTTGGGCGTGATGAAATCGCTGATGAATTGAATAAAATTGGCGTGGATATCGCTGACTATCTTGAGATCTTGGCATCACGCGTACGCATTATGTCTATTGTTAAGGATGAGTTGAGTGCTCTTCGTGAGGAATTTGCAACGCCGCGACGTACCGTATTTGGTTTTGGTAGCGCTGAGATGGAGAGTGAAGATCTGATCGCACCAGAGGATATGGTGGTAACGGTAAGCCATAGTGGCTATATTAAGCGTGTGCCTCTTAATACCTATCGTGCACAGCGACGTGGTGGTAAGGGGCGTTCTGGTATGTCCACGAAGGATGAGGATTTTGTAACGCGGTTGTTTGTTGCCAATACGCATACTCCGGTTCTTTTCTTTTCATCACGTGGGATTGTTTATAAGGAAAAAGTTTGGCGGCTGCCGCTGGGGACACCCCAATCGCGTGGGCGGGCTTTGATCAATATGCTTCCTTTACAACAAGGTGAGCGTATTACAACGATTATGCCTTTGCCTGAAGATGAAGCGAGCTGGAGTGCATTAGATATTATGTTTGCGACAACACGTGGAACTGTGCGTCGTAATAAATTATCAGATTTCGTTCAGGTTAATCGTAATGGTAAAATTGCGATGAAACTTGATGAAGAAGATGAAATTCTTTCTGTTGAAACCTGTACAGAACATGATGATGTTGTTCTAACAACAGCCAATGGACAATGTATCCGTTTTCCAGTTGTTGATGTTCGGGTCTTTGCTGGGCGTAATTCTGTGGGAGTTCGTGGTATCAATTTAGCTAAAGGCGATAAAGTCATTTCGATGACAATTTTAGAGCATGTCGAGGCGACGTCCATTGAGCGTTCTGCTTATATTAAACGTGTAATGAATGAACGGCGTGCTTCTGGTGCAGATGCTGATGTTGAAGATATTGTCATTCTGGATGATGAGGATGGGGGGGCTGAAACAGAGTTAACAGATGAACGTTATGCAGAACTTCATGCACGTGAACAAATGCTTTTGACGGTGAGTGAGTTTGGTTATGGTAAACGCTCTTCTTCCTATGAGTTCCGGATTTCGGGACGTGGCGGAAAAGGGATTCGCGCAACAGATCCATCTAAAACAGCTGAAATTGGTAAATTAGTAGCGGCTTTTCCGGTGAAGGCGCAAGATCAAATTATGTTGGTATCAGATGGGGGGCAGCTTATTCGTGTCCCTGTTGAGGGAATTCGTACGGCTGGGCGCTCAACTAAGGGAGTCACAATTTTTAATACAGCCAAAGGTGAAAGAGTCGTATCGGTTGAACGTATTTCTGAACCTGAAGATGATACGAGTTCATTAGATGATGAAGGTGAGAAGCATTCTGATACAGTTGATATGAGCGAAGAAAAATAATTTTTAAGAGGAAGGAGTAAAGTCATGAAAATTGCTCTTTACGCGGGTTCTTTTGATCCTCTTACAAATGGTCATCTTGATGTTTTGAAAGGGTGTTTTGTGTTAGCTGATAAGGTGGTCGTCGCTATAGGGATACAGGCTGACAAAAAAACACTCTTTAGCTTCGAAGAGCGTGTTGATTTCATTACGCAGGTCGGGAAAGACTTATTTGGTGCAGATTCTAATCGATTGCAGGTTCTTTCATTTAGCAACCTTCTCATTGAGAAGGCGCGTGAAGTTGGTGCTTCATTTCTCATTCGTGGATTGCGTGATGGTACTGATCTTGATTATGAAATGCAAATGGCAGGAATGAATGGTGTTATGGCTCCTGAATTGCAAACTGTTTTTTTGCCGGCAAGTGTTTCTGGGCGCGCGATAACGTCTACATTGGTACGCCAAATTGCCTCTATGGGAGGTGATGTGACACCATTTGTACCGCCCAATGTTGCACAAGCTTTGCGCTCGAAATTCCAGTCTTTAAAGGAGAATAAGTGTGTCTCGTAGAATTTTTGCTGTTTTGATATGTGTGTTTTGTTTTTTTTCATTGTCTGCAGTCGCTGGTAATCCTAGCCCAGCAAGTGATGCAAGCCTTCTTGTTTTATCTCTCAAAGATGGTGATGTCATTATTCGTCTGCGTCCTGATTTGGCGCCAAAGCATGTTGCGCAAATCAAAAGATTAACAGAGGAGGGGGCCTATAATAATGTTGTGTTTCATCGCGTTATTCCTAATTTCATGGCGCAAACTGGTGATGTAGAATTTGGAAAAAAAGGCAGTAGAGATTTTGATCTGAAACGCGTTGGTATGGGTAGTTCAAATTATCCCAATATACCGGCGGAGTTTTCAAAACAGCCGTTTAAGCGTGGCACAGTTGGGATGGCACGATCACAAGATCCGGATTCCGCGAATTCTCAATTCTTCATTTGTTTTGATGATGCTGATTTTTTAAACGGTCAGTATACGGTTGTTGGAGAGGTTATAAAGGGGATGGATGTTGTTGATAAAATAAAAAAAGGTACGACAAGTAATAATGGATCTGTAAAAAATCCTGATGTTATTAATGCTGCTACTTTACAAGTTGAGAAATGAATCAAGGGAGCTTTCCATATGGCTGAGAATAAAAATCCAGAGAATACTTTAATTCTTGAAACAACAAAGGGCAGAGTTGTTATTGAGCTTTTTGCTGATTTGGCACCTTGTCATGTTACACGTATTAAAGAACTGGTACGGGAAGGTGCTTATGATAATGTTATTTTCCATCGCGTTATTGATGGTTTTATGGCGCAAACAGGGGATGTGCAATTTGGAAAGAAGGATAGTGAAAAATTCAATTTATCACGTGCTGGTATGGGGGGGGCAGAAAAACCAAATTTAACAGCAGAGTTTTCAAATCTTTCTCATAAGCGTGGTACAGTTTCTATGGCACGGAGTCAGAATCCAAATTCTGCTAACTCTCAGTTTTTTATTTGTTTTGCAGATGCTCCGTGGCTTGATCGTCAATATTCCATATGGGGGCAGGTTGTTGAAGGTATGGAAAATGTTGATAAAATTAAACGTGGTGAACCTGTTGCAGATCCAGATTCAATTACCAAAGCCATTATTGCTGCGGATGTAGAATAGTATAAACTATACTGATTTCAATTGTAAGTTTCTAAGAAAAAATACTCTTGTCTGATCAATAAAGGCACACGAAACTCTTTTGTAGTATCACGCTTACCTTTTATAATTTCGAGCTAAGCATTGTCCATATATTTTCTTTAATCGGATCTTCCTGAAGAATATAACGCAACGGATTTGTACAAACACCTGTCAGAATAAGAAAACGCAAAGTCTGTTGTATTATGGTTGTTGTTTGGCAAAGTGTTTTATAAAAAATTCGGCATTTCTCTTCAATCCATTGTCGGTCTTAATGGTTTTATGATGTTACTTTCCTAAGAGAGCGTGTGCTTTTGTTTCTGCTCGTAAATCAACATCCCATCCTAATGCAGAAGCATGTTTGAAACACATATTAAGATGGATAAGAGCTTTACTAGCTCATCCAGTTTTCCTAGCAAGGTGGAAAACCAGCATTTATATATATTGGCGTAATCTTTAAAATAAGAAGACAGTTTAATCTTAGAAGAATATAATAAAGGCGCAGAAGTGAAACAAATGGCTAGTCTTGCCATCTCCTTCTTAATTCAACTTTACTTTTTTAAAAGTATCTAATGCAATATCTTTTAAATAATGAAGATTATGTATGGACTTACGCTTTTATTTTTCTCGTTTTTTAATAGAGGAATACTCCAAACGGAATACACTTGTGTTGCGTATTTACGTGTTTTTTAAGAAGCATTTCTTAGTACATATCAACGTTCACTTCCACGATGACATTCATGGCATGTATAGTTTTAAAGCTATAAATAGTATAAAATCTATTATGCACCACCTTCTTTAAAGCTTATGAAGGAGCAAGCGGGTACCATCATACGGCTTTTTCAGTCTCTAATGGTACGATAGAGCTTTTGGTATTTGAGAATCTTTACAAAAAGCATTTTTAGTTTTTTAAAGTATTTTTATTTACACGTTAATTTCTTTTGTGAATTATCTTAAGTGCCAAGAGCTATCTCAATTGTGAGTGGATAAGTGATTATGCTCATTTGCGCTTTTATTAAGCGTGAGGATCGCTGTGCCCAGTAGATGAAAAATTTTTATCTGTAAAAGTTAAAGAATATGTAAGCTGTACAATGCGTTCAAAATTTTCTTCTATGGGTACAAAGTTACTGCTTATGGAAGTATGTGAAGATGAAATTCTTGTGATAATAATTTTGCAGTTCTGTTAAGGATAAGCGTAGGTATTTTGAGGTATGATATTATAAGGATTTTACTATTTTTCTAGAGTTAGATTATCACTTTTATTATGGTGATTTCTTAACAAGAAATGTTCTTTTATCTCGTTTAATTTTTGATGCTGGTTACAATATTAAGCGAATCAAAAATTAATTCATAAAGCTTTTGACAATGCTCGTAAGGGGATATCTTTTTTCTTTCTATAGAGATATGCATTGATGGAATCAAAAAGACGAGAGTTATGATAAAGACATTTCATTATAGAAAAATTGCTCAAGATGGGTATGCACGTCGAGGCGAAATTATAACGGGGCGAGGATGTGTTCGTACACCCGCATTTATGCCTGTTGGGACGGCAGGAACCGTTAAGGCTATGTATATGGATCAAATTCGTGATCTTGGTGCAGATATCATTTTGGGGAATACTTATCATTTAATGTTACGTCCAGGAGCTGAACGTGTTGCGCGTTTAGGAGGATTACATGAATTTTCACGCTGGAGCGGACCTATTTTAACCGATTCTGGTGGCTTTCAGGTTATGTCATTGGCGGGAATCCGTAAAATTACTGAACAAGGTGTGATTTTTCGTTCTTACATTAATGGAGCCTACTATGAAATGAGTCCAGAGCGTTCTATCGAAATTCAAGAACTTCTTGGTGCGGATATCCAGATGCAGTTGGATCAATGTATTGCATTACCCGCAACTGAAAAAGAAATGGAAGAAGCTATGGAACTTTCATTGCGGTGGGCGCTGCGTTGTAAAACAGCTTTTGGAGATCAGCCAGATAAAGCATTGTTTGGGATTGTTCAAGGTGGTGATAATATGAAACTGCGTGAACGTTCTGCTCAAGCATTAAAAGAAATAGATTTAAAAGGTTACGCTATTGGAGGGCTTGCTGTTGGTGAGCCGCAGAGTGTTATGACAGCAGTATTGGATACTACTTGTCCGATTTTACCAGAGGATAAACCACGCTATCTTATGGGAGTAGGGACACCCGATGATATTTTACAAAGTGTTGCTCGTGGTGTTGATATGTTTGATTGTGTTATGCCGACGCGTGCAGGACGTCATGGTTTAGCTTTTACCCGCTTTGGTAGAATTAATTTGCGTAATGCGCGTTATGCAGAAGATCCACTTCCTCTTGATCCACAGTCACTTTGTCCAGCAGCACATGATTATAGTTGTGCTTATTTGCATCATTTGATTAAATCTGGTGAATCTCTTGGGGGGATGTTGTTGACTTGGAATAATCTTTTTTATTATCAACAACTTATGCAGGGAATTCGTGATGCCATTGAGGAAGGCTGTTATGCCGATTTTTGCGCTGAAACGCGTGCTCTATGGGCACAAGGGCGCTAAAATATTAATCGTAATATAGCTCCTCATTTTTTTATTGAATTTATTCTCGCACTTACAAATTTAGCTAAAAATATGAAATTAGAAACATCTTCCAAAATTATAAAATTCCACTATCTTAAGATATAACAGTGCGGTTTTATAAGGGCACATATTCTTTTTCTAATTACTATATAAAAACAGAAACTGTTACTCCGGTACGCGCTACCTGATCCGGAGAAAAACAGTTTTTCTGTTTCTGATGACTGTTTACAGCAACAATGTTAATGAGGCGTTAGCGAACTCTTAAAGAAGTATGAAAATTGTATTTTTATGAGCTACTTTGTGTTTTTTATTACTAAAGGTAAAGAATGGATTATATACAATCGAACAGATAAATTTTTAGAAAATTAAAATAAAACTAAAATAAAATTACAACATTTAAAATATTATAATTTTATTTTTTAAGTTTTTATATATAAATATTTTTTAAAATAGATTTATGTAATATTATTTATATAATAAAACTATAGATATTATGTCATAATAAATTAAATATTAATCACGGTAATTGTCATATTTATAAAATAGCAATAAACATACTTATACAAAATTTATTATATTTGTTTTTTGCTTTGTTTATAGAATTTATCTGAAAATAATCATAATATATTTACGTGAATATTTTAATTTACAGATAGTGAGTTAGATATTTGATGCGATTCCTCTGTTAGATGAGGGAGGGGTAAAGATGTCTAAAAGAGGGTATTTAATAAATCTAGAAACCAAGCACTATTATCATGAGAATTTTTAAAAGACTCTATAATAATTTATAAGAATGGCCTAAAGTTGAAATTATAGCTTATCGATTTGGGGGATCTGTATTCAGGTAGCAAAATAAAGCAACAATAATTTTGGGGGAGAAGTTTTATCTTTGTATCAAGATAATGATGAGATATTATTCACTTGTTTGAAATGCATTCTTCGGCAAATTTTAGAATTATTTATAGGATATAGTATATCGTTGCAAAATAAAGTTTTCACTGTAAAATTACAATGGCTGAAAAGAGGAGACAAAGTTTATTATCTGGCAGATCTGATAAAAATAGGTGAATACGTCTGTGACCTTGAGGTTTTCAAAGGTTTTTCATTAAAGAATCTTACTTAAAACTCCATAAAATGCTTTATATATCAAAATATTTCTAAAACTTTATTTGGGACTATTGGGCATGCGTATAACAATGTTTTGAATTTTTATTTGTGTGTATTACAGATATTTACAGTTAAAACTTCTATCCAGAAGTGATAGTATGAAGGATTTTTATCAACAAAAGGTTCTTGCGTTGGGAATTGATTCGAGAATACGGCGTTTAATAATTTTAGCTCTTGCCGTGGGGAGTTTTGCTATTGGTACTGCAGAGTTTGTCGCAATGGGGCTACTGCCAGAGATGGCACGAAGTTCCTATGTTGATATTCCTACCGCTGGTCAATATATTTCTGCTTATGCATTAGGAGTTGTGATTGGAGCACCTCTTTTAGCTGTGGCAACAGCTCAGGTATCACGCAAAACTGTTTTGATGGGATTAATGCTTTTTTATGCCTTAGCAAATATTGCTAGTGCCTTTTTTTCTGATTTTAGCATATTAGTAGTATTACGCTTTCTCAGTGGACTTCCCCATGGAATCTATTTTGGACTTGCGGCTATGGTTGCCTCTTCAATGGTAGAAATGAAAGAACGTTCTAAAGCTGTTGGATATGTTATGCTTGGCTTAACAATTGCAACCGTTTTGGGAGCACCCAGTGCTACTTGGATTGGTCAACTTATTGGTTGGCAGATTGCTTTTGTCCTTGTGGGGATGATCGCTTTATTATGTTGTTTGCTTATTTGGAATTTTTTTCCTTGTGATTCAAGTTTTCCAAAAACGAATCCTTTGCAAGAAATGGGTGTATTAAAGCAAAAGCAGGTGTGGCTTCTTTTGTTGATGGTTTCGGTGGGAGCGTCAGGATTATTTTCTGTTTTCACTTATATCAAGCCAACATTAATGCATATTTCTGGTGTTTCACTTGAGTGGGTACCATTTATTATGCCGTTAGTTGGATTGGGAATGGTGATAGGAAATCTCTTGGGGCCTAAATTAGCTGTTAAAATTGGCATTTCACCGATGATATTTTTCTCTATGCTTTGGAGCGTATTTGTTTTTTTTCTTTTTTTCTTTTTATCCTATGCTCCGTTAACAGCGGCAATAGGATGCTTTTTTGTTGGAACTTCTTTTGCTGCTATGCCTTCTATACAAACAAAAATTATGGATGTTGCACTACAGGGACAGATTTTGGCAGGAGCATTAATGCAGTCTGCTTTTAATATTGCCAACGCTCTTGGTGCAGAATCTGGAGCATTAGTTTTAAAATTGGGCTATAATTATGAATATACAGCTGTTTTAGGAAGTGTTCTAACTTTGTGTGGATTAATGGTTTTTTGCGTCTCATGGTATATGGAGAAGCATGCTTAATATTTTTCATTTTTTAAATGAAGAAGGAATTTTTATATTTATTTTTAGTTATTGGAATGTCCTGTTGGGTTTTTCAATATGAAGTAAGAAATGCGCAGTGCTAATGGAATAGCAAGACAAAATAAAAGACCCATGAGCACTATAAGAAGAGTTTTTGCTGCTAAGATCATTCCTATTGTTCCTCCAGGATTAAAGAGGCCTGCAAGATTGGTGATGACTCCTGCTAGAGTTGCACTTAAGGCCGCTGAAAATAGTTGTACAGAGGTAAGGGATTCACTGGCACGGAGAGCATCTTCATCATTTGCACATTGTAAGATCCTTGTGAGCAAATGTGGCCATGCTATGCCCGCACTGATTCCAATAGAAAACAGTGCTAAGCAAATAATAAAAATATATTCAAGCGCGGAAACTTCTGTTGGGATGAGCCATAAAAGAATCATTATGCCTAACAGTTTTAATAGGGGCGAGTATACAATGATGTTGCGAATTTTTTTTGTGGAGAGACCAGCACTTGAGATGGCTCCACATGTCCACCCTAGGCTCATAAGTGCTGCTATATAACCAGCAATAAGTGGAGCTTGCCCATGAAGCTCTTGAAGAAAAAGTGGAAAATAAAGTTCTATACTGTATACGACTGTTGTCATAACGAGTATCAATGCGTAAACAGAAAAGATTTCAGAAGAGAAAGAAAAGGATTTGCGGGGCAACATAGGATGAGGGGTAGATGATTCGATTTTTGCTAGAACAAAAAGAAGACTAAGTCCGATAACTAATCCGCAAATTTTTGCTATTGTAGACTCCATAGCCCCTCCAACAGAAATAATAAAAATCAATAAGCTGAGTGTGAAAAGCTGGAGAAGAGGAAGAGGGGGTGTTGGAACATCGTTTTCATTCTTTTTTGGTAAAAATTTAAAGGCGATGAGTGAGAAAAATATAGCTAATACGCCAATGATCAAAAAGGATGCTCGCCATAGGCCATAATATACAGAAAGCCCCCCGATTGCTGGTCCTAACAAGGTTGATATTCCCCACATTCCAGAGATAATACTTAATGCATGTGACCATAAAGATGGGCTGAAAACAATCCGTACCATGGAATAGGATAGGGATAACAAAGAACCACTTCCAAATCCTTGAATAAAGCGTCCTATTAAAAACAATGGCATAGATGAAGAAATGCTGCACATAAAAGTGCCTAGGGTGAAGATAAGTCCAGAAATAACATACGCATTGCGAGGACCTAATTTCCCTAATATTTTTGTTGCAAGTGAAGTACCCACGAGTGAAGCTGTAATAAAGACAGTAGCCACCCAAGAATAATATATTTCACTGCCAATATGATTCATAAGAGAGGGTAAAATAGTAATAACAATATAAACGTTGGTGGCGTGTAACACAACTCCACCTGTAAACGTTAAAAAGCAAAGACCATTTTTACCCAATAAAAGCGCAGACCAGCCCTGTTTTTTCACTGTTGTTTGCTATTTAATAAAAATCTATCCTCTTTTTACTTATAAGGTACTTCTTTGAATTTGCCAAGAGAAATTCAAAGCTCTGTTTAGAGCTTTGAATTTTAATTTAAGTAATAACTTAATTGCCCATTGCTTTTTTGAGATTCTCATCAATTTTATCGAGGAAACCTGTTGTAGAAAGCCACTTTTGTTTAGGCCCAATCAAAAGTGCGAGATCTTTGGTCATAAAACCTTCTTCGACGGTTTTAATACAAACTTCTTCCAATGTCGTGGAAAAGTTTTTTAACTTCTCATTGTTATCTAGTTTAGCACGGTGCGCTAGTCCACGCGTCCATGCAAAAATAGATGCAATAGAGTTCGTTGATGTTTCTTCATTCTTTTGATGCTGACGATAATGGCGTGTTACGGTGCCGTGTGCTGCCTCTGCTTCAACAATTTTGCCGTCAGGTGTCATGAGAACAGAAGTCATGAGACCCAGAGAACCAAAGCCTTGGGCAACAATATCAGATTGGACATCGCCATCATAGTTTTTACATGCCCATACGTATCCACCTGACCACTTTAATGCAGAAGCAACCATATCATCAATAAGACGGTGTTCGTAATATAATTTACGGTTTTCAAATTCAGTTTTAAATTCCGTATCGAATATTTCTTGAAAGATATCTTTAAAACGACCATCGTAAGTTTTTAGAATGGTATTTTTTGTTGAAAGATAAACTGGAACATTCCGTTGTAGTCCATAATTAAAGGATGCGCGGGCAAAATCACGAATTGACTCATCAAGGTTATACATAGCCATGGCAACCCCTGCGCTTGGAGCATCAAAAACATTATGTTCAATAACTTGATTATCATCACCGACAAATTTAATACTTAATTTCCCTTTTCCTGGAAATTTAAAATCTGTTGCCTTGTATTGATCACCAAAAGCGTGACGTCCGATAATAATTGGCTTTGTCCAGTTAGGAACAAGGCGAGGGACATTTTTACAGATAATGGGTTCGCGAAAAATGACTCCTCCTAAAATATTGCGGATTGTGCCATTAGGTGATTTCCACATTTTTTTTAGGTTAAATTCTTTAACGCGTGCCTCATCAGGTGTGATGGTTGCGCATTTTATACCAACCCCATATTTTTTGATAGCATTGGCAGAATCGATAGTTACCTGATCATTGGTTGCATCACGATTTACGACGGAAAGATCATAATATTTTAGATCAATGTCGAGGTAGGGATGGATTAATTTATCTTTGATATATTTCCAGATGATGCGGGTCATCTCATCCCCATCAAGTTCAACAACGGGGTTTTCTACTTTGATCTTTACCATTAGAAATCCTTTTTCTTTTAAGCGATACTACTTGTATAACACTTTCAAGTTTATAATGAAAAGTAAAAACAAGGGAAAAAAGCATTCAAATATGAGCTTTTAGAATATATTATCAATAGAGTGTAAAATTTTGTTGGAGGGTTTAATTTTTGAAAAGAAGTGATGTGTTTGCAAATCTATAATTATTCGATGATTGATGAAGAATCTGTTTAATAGATAAGGTAGTTAGATCACCGGGGGATAGGGATTATGCGTTTTTATTATCAGAGATTCCATTTAATAAGTTGATCGTATTCTGAATTATAGTTTCTTGATTTGTTGTGTTAGGTGAATAAGAAACTATTTTTATATTGCTATTTCAATTCTAAGCTTATGGTCTGTTTGTTTATAAAAAGTTTAATGTGATAACAAAGGCACTGTAATTAGAAATGCTTCATATAAAATGCGTTTGAGATAAACTTCAATTTTGAAGGTTGAAAAAAACGTATAAATGATGCGGCTGGTTTTAATTTAAAAATTAACAGCATACGCAAGAATATGACTTATAAAATTACCGTATCGCGAGCTAGAATCTTCTAATTCTTATGTTTTATCGATTCTTATTGTTATTAACTATGCGCAGTAAAGCACTATCCTCGAAATGCAACAAAGAAATTAATCACCTAATGATTCTTGTATCCTTTTTACGAAGAGATTCCTTTTAAAATCTTATTCCCTCATTTTTATTTATGCATCCCTCATTTTTAAAAACACAAATAAAATGAATATATTACACATAGAAAAAAGAAACATGGTACGCCCAAGGGGAATCGAACCCCTGTTTCCGCCGTGAAAGGGCGATGTCCTAACCGCTAGACGATGGGCGCAAACCAATGATGAGGCTTATAGAGAGGATCTTTTTACTTCGCAAGCCCTCTGTGTCATTTTTTTTGAAAAAAGTGTGTTTTATTGAATAATTTTTGAGCGCTTCCTGTTTAGATCATTTTATTTTCTAAGATTTTTTGTAGAAAAAATATAAAGTTATCATGATTGATAGAAAATTTTGATGTGGGTATCATCTCAGGGAATGATATTTTCAGTTTGAGGAGTAGGCAAAAATGATCAAAAACAGCATTTTTAATGTATTTATTTTTTGCATATTTTATCGCTTGTTATCTTTGCTCACCACATGAGAATATTATTTAACTTGCTTGAAAGAGCCTTTATACAGAAAAACTTCTCATTTGAGCTTATCATAAAGCAAAAACTGTATAATTTATGAAGTAGAAAGATAATATTTATTACAAAATTAACAAATAATACCAATTATACAAAAGTTTTTTTGAGGAGCAAGCCACAAATTCCTTTCAGTTTAACAAAATATAAAAAGATTCTTTATAATAAGAATATTAAGCAAATTTTACAGAATATATTAAAAATACTTTTCTTATCTTTACTTTTACAGGTTTGTAAGAAATTTAAAATTAAAACCCCTTCATTTGTTCCCTCACATATTGGGAAGGTTATTTATTTGGAAATGAATTAGTTTGGGTAAAGGGCAGATTGAGATTTTTGTCATTTCAATTCGCTAGTTTTTTAAAGAGGTGGCAATAAGTTGAGATAAAATATTCGAATTTTGCAAATTTATTTTCCATATTTATAATATTTTAGAATTATGGTGTGTGCATATTAAGTCTTGTGTTTTACTTTAATGTAAGGTTCTATTTTGATATATGAATGCGTTAAGATTTTTGCATTAAAGATTTATAGTTTAAGCTATGGAATGGTAGGAAGGAATGTGTTATTATTGACTGAACTACTTTATTTTATCCATTCTCTTAATTTATCATATGAAAGAATGTTTTTTGTTCCATATTTGTCGATTTAGAAGAGATATTTTTATTCTTTCTTACTAAGTCTTCAATATTCTTTAACTTGTTATTGATTATTTTTTAGAACTTTTCTTTATGGCAACTTGCATTTATCAGTTTTACAGATTTTCATTCTGAATTAAATATTTTATAAGATTCTGAAATCTTTGAAGACAATAAATATTATATTTTTAGGAATGTTGATTGAATAAGCGGGGATAATTCTATTGGAGAAAATAAAGTGAATAGAGCGGGATATTTCTTTTGTTCTTATGGATATAGATATTCTTTGTGTTGATTGGCACATCATTTAAACGATTCTTCAATGAAGATAGGGATCAGTGGTTAGAATATGGCAGAAGCTTTAAAAGTTGGCGTTGCGGGACTTGGTACAGTTGGTACTTCAGTTGTTCGAACTCTATTTGAAAAAGCGAATAGTTTAGCTTGTCAATGTGGGCGATTCATCAAAGTTGTTGCTGTTAGTGCGCGTGATAAAGGTCGCAATCGTGGAATTGATCTTAGTGGTATAAAATGGTTTGATTCACCTGTGGAGTTGGCTGCTTCTGATGAGATTGATGTTTTTGTAGAGTTAATTGGTGGTGAATTGGATGTGGTGTATACCGCTGTTAAGAGAGCGCTTGAGGCGGGACATCATGTTGTAACAGCCAATAAAGCTCTTCTTGCTCGACATGGAGTAGAGCTGGCTATAATTGCAGAAAAAAAAGGTGTTTTTCTTCATTTTGAAGCAGCTGTTGCAGGGGGGATTCCTGTTATCAAAGCGATGAGAGAATCACTTGTTAGTAATCGCATATCGCGAATTTATGGTATTCTCAATGGAACCTGTAATTATATATTAACACGTATGTTTACGGAAGGTCTTTCATTTAAAGATTGTTTAGCAGATGCACAGAGACTTGGGTATGCTGAAGCAGATCCAAGTTTTGATATTGAGGGAAATGATACTGCTCATAAATTAGCTTTGTTGACAAGCTTGGCATTTGGAACTGCTGTTTCGTTAGATGATGTTTATGTTGAAGGAATTCATAATATTTCGCAAATTGATATTCGAGCAGCTGATGAATTGGGGTATCGGATTAAGCTTTTAGGGGTTGCATTAAAAACGGATTCTGGAATAGAGCAACGCGTTCATCCAACAATGGTACCAACATCCTCAATGATTGCACAGATAAATGGTGTAACCAATGCTCTTTCTATTCAAAGTGATTTATTAGGTGAATTACTGTTTTCTGGTCCTGGCGCCGGAGGAAAGGCAACAGCATCAGCCGTTATTGGTGATTTGGCTGATATAGCAAAAGCACGTTCTGGTTTTCAGTATGCACCTGTTTTAAGACGTCCAGCATTAGAACTTGCTCCTCATAAAAAAGCACGTATTTCGCATCATGCAGGTGGTTATTTTATTCGTTTAAATGTTCATGATCGTACTGGCGTTTTTGCCGAGGTCGCAAGGCATATGGCTGATAATCACATCTCATTGGAGTCGATTGTTCAAAGATCTTTTGTAGAAGATCAAATTGAAAAAACAATTATTTTAATTACGCACGAAACAACAGAGGTGAATGTACGACAGGCACTTGCAGAAATTGAAAAAGATGGACATCTTGTTGCAAAATCTCAATTTATTCGTATTGAACCTATGGCAAAGAATTGATAACTTTCTTGATAATAAAAAAAGCACGCTTGAGTTCTTTTATCTCTTGTGGAAAATTTTCATCTTTGCCAAAAAACTTTATTCTTAGTATTTAATAAGGACTCATATTTTTTCTGGTATTCATTCGGTAGGATTTTTTCATATGCCCACAACTCAGAAGATTTTAAATGGACTTGATCGTATTTTGACGCTTGAATTGGTACGTGTTACTGAACGTGCTGCTGTTGCTGCTGCACGCTGGCGCGGACGTGGCGATGAAAAGGCAGCGGATCAAGCTGCTGTAGATGCAATGCGGCAGGAACTTAATCGATTGCCTATTGATGGTACAGTGGTGATTGGTGAAGGTGAGCGGGATGAAGCGCCTATGCTTTATATTGGAGAAAAAGTAGGTCTTCAAAGTGGATTGGCGATCGATATTGCACTTGATCCACTAGAGGGTACAACACTTTGTGCTAAAAATATTGCCAATTCTTTGGCAGTAGTTGCAATTGCTGAAAAGGGTAATCTCCTTTATGCCCCTGATGTTTATATGAACAAAATTGCTATTGGTCCTGGTTATCCAAAGGGAGTAGTCGATATAGATGCTTGTCCTACCGATAATATACATGCTCTTGCGAAGGCTAAAGGAGTGACTGTTAATCAGATTGTTGTTTGTATTATGGATAGACCTCGTCATGAAAAATTGGTTAATGAAGTACGAGCGACAGGGGCGTCGATTCGCTTGATTGGGGATGGAGATGTGGCTGCTGTTATTGATACAACTGATCCAGAAGAAACAGGTATTGATATCTATATGGGGATTGGTGGAGCACCTGAAGGTGTCTTAGCTTCTGCTGCTTTGCGCTGCATTGGAGGACAGATGCAAGGTCGTTTGCTGCTTGATACAGAAGAGAAAATTGCTCGTGCAGCTAAAATGGGGATTAGTGATCCCAATAAGGTTTATACAATGGAAGAAATGGCAAAGGGTGATGTTTTGTTTTCAGCAACAGGGGTGACAGATGGCAATATGCTTTCTGGTGTTAAATTTACATCTCGTTACATTCAAACGGAAACTCTCGTAATGCGCTCCCATACGGGTACAGTCCGTAATATTAAAGCAAAGCATAGAAATCATTCGAAATTTGATTAATGCTTTCTTTTTTGTCACTAAAAATAGAGGGAGTTTTTCTAGGAAAAACGCTTCCATGAATCTACTTTCATGGAAGCGTTTATAGATATGAGAATACCTTAAATATTATGAGATCTGGACAGAATGTACCCAGCCATTTTTATCTTCTATGTTCCCTTTTTGAATGCCAACCAATTGTGTACGAAGCTGCTTTGTAACTTCTCCAACTGTTTCATTTCCAATAATAAATTCTCCCCCTTTATATCTAAAACGACCAATTGATGTGATAACGGCAGCTGTACCACAAGCAAAGGCTTCTTTAAGGTGTCCACTCTTTGCATCTTCTTGAAGCGCTGTAAAAGAATAAGGACGCTCTTCTATTTTTAATCCCATTTGTTGAGCTAACCTTAAGATTGAATCACGGGTTATCCCTGGAAGGATAGTTCCATTAAGTGGGGGGGTTACAAGTGTATTATTGTCCATAATAAAGCAGACATTCATACCACCAAGTTCTTCAATCCATTTATGTTCAATCATATCAAGGAAGAGTACTTGGCTACAATTATTTTCAGTTGCAGTTTTTTGTGCCAGTAAGCTTGCTGCATAGTTTCCACCACATTTGGCAGCCCCTGTTCCTCTTGGACCGGCACGACTATAATCTGTTTCAATCCAGACGCTGACAGATTTTTCTTCTCCTTTGAAATAGGATTCAACTGGAGAGGCTATGACACAAAAAAGATATTCTTGAGAAGGGCGGACTCCCAAAAAGTTTTCATTGCCAAACATAAATGGACGGATATAGAGGCTAGCGTTGGGCTGATCAGAAACCCATTTTTGATCAATCTTTACTAATTGATGAACGGCATCCAGAAAAATATCTTTTGGCAATTCTGGCATAGCTAAACGTTGTGCTGATTCTATAAAGCGTTGTGCATTGGCATCAGGACGGAAGAGCAAGATGCGTCCATCTTTTGCACGATATGCTTTTAAACCCTCAAAAATTTCCTGTCCGTAATGTAAAACGGTACTTGCAGGGTTAATTTCTAAAGCTTTGTATTGAGAAATGACGGCATTGTGCCAGCCTTTGTCTTCAGTCCATTGAATAGTACACATGTGGTCTGTAAAAAATTGACCAAAACCGGGACTTTTTAAAATTTCTTCATATTTTTCTTCTGACAGAGGAGATGGGTGTTTTTCTATTTTAAAGGGAAGCGATGATATGGGAGATTTCATAAAAAACCTTTTGAGTATGTTTCATTTTTATTAATAAAAATAATGAAATATTTTGATTATAACTCTATTATTAACAAAACCTTTGTGTCAATGTTTTATTATAGAATACAAAGGGGTTTATTATAGAATTCAAAGGCTAGAGTAGGGTAGATATTTTAATTCTATCCTCGCTTCTTTTTCTCAACTTTATGAAGTAAACTGGAACTTTTGTTTATAATTATCGTTTTCTCACAATAAGTATCTGAATAATTGCATATATGCATATTTTCTAGAAATTTAAAGGTAAGGGAATTGAGAAAAGGAATCCACTATGATTGATAAAAATTATCACACATATGAAGAACGTATGGCCGCAGAAAGAAGAGGTCATGAACAACCTGTTTCAATCGCTAAGGGTATTTTTGCTATTCTTCTTGCGATGGTTATTATCTGGTTTATTTTTGGTTTTTTAGGATCTTTTTTTGCAAAATCTCCTGAACATAGTTCGCGTTATAATACCCCAGAAACAAGCCAAAGTGTAACAACGCCCAAAAAAGATTTAAATTCGCTTCCTCCTGTACCTTATACCTATAAGGGTACGGAGTAATTTTTTCGTAAATATAATCTTTTAGATAGGGCGAAAATCGACGTAGATTAAGGAATAAAGTCAGCACAAAGACATAAAAAAGAGAGGAATGATTTTAATTTCTGAAGTTTTTGATAAGTAATTAAATGGTATGGAAATAAATAATGCAACGGTTGTTAAAACCGTTGCATTATTGGTTTAGCGTGTGATGAAGCAGCTTCCACCAGAACTTTTAATGGATTCACAAAGGATTATGGCTTCATTACGGTCTTGCGCTTGAATCCGAACACGGTAATAAGTACCTTTTCCTGGTATAAAAGCGGATTGAATATTTAAAGAACGGGCACCGATAAGGAATCCAAATTTAGATTTCATATTTTTTAAAGAATTTCTAGCGAGCTCATACGTTGGTTGAGATGCAAGTTGTACGTAATAACTTTCTGAATTTTGTGCTGCGACTCTGTTTGGTGATATGGGGCGAGACGCGGCTGGTGTTTCAACTTGTGTATTTCTTTCTGCATGGGAAGGGATAGGGATAAATTTTTCTTCAATATTTGAGCTAGAATTATTTTCTGCGATTATTTTATCAATATTATTTTTGAGATCATGATCTCTTTCTTGGTCGTTTATATCAGAATCATGCGACGAAACAAGGGACGAATCTTGAAGTTCATTAGAAGTTTGATCAATGCTTTCTTCAGATTGAGCAGCAGTTTTGCTGTTTGTTTGATGCGCGGGGGCTAGTGTAACTGTACCATCTTGATTGACAATAACAGTTTGTACTTCTCGCATTGGAATAGTATGATTTATGGCTTCTGTGACTGCATCTTCAACATCAGATTCATTTAAAGACGATGAGGAAACGCTTGAAGATTCTTCAGGGTTTAATTCTTTTAAATTTTCAGGTTGTTCAGAGTTATCAATAAGAAATTGTTGTGTATTTTCTTGTTTCTCATTTTGTTCAGTTGTTTGTTTATAAATATCTAAATTATGTGCAACATCATTTTTCGTTTCAGTTGTTTCTGGTTTGAATTTAAAAGGCGTATTATCAGCGTGGATAATGACCGTTTCTTCATTTTTTTGTGATGGCATAAAAAAATGAGAATAACCAGCAAACCCAAGTCCTATTAAAATAAGTATAAAAAAACCTTTAATGAAAGTTTTACCAAAAATAAAACTTTTTAAGGGAGGAGGAGCTGATGGAGGTGTGGGAACCTCATCTGAGTTTGTGTATGATGAATTCTCGCTAAAAGAGGGAAAATTATATTCCATATTGGCAGAAGAAAAATAGTCGGAATTTTGTTCTTTAGAGTTTATATAAACACCTTCTTTTGAATTTTGCATAGACTGATGAAAAACTTCACTAAAAACCTCGTTTTTCTGTTTTTTTTGAGAAAAATTATCCGTTGGGACATTCCCTACATTGAGTACATCAGCAAATTCTTCTTCTAAACCACCATTAGTTGGCACATCATATTCTGGCGCTTCATACGGGACTTCTGGAACCATAATAGGACCAGTTTTTTCTACGATTTCCTCTGAAAATTTATAAGTATCAACATTGGGAGGGGGAGTATCTCTGTGCGTATAGTTATGGGCAAAAAAGCCATCCGTTTGTTTTGTATTTAAAGAGGGGGATGAGGAAAGAAACTCATCTAAATTATTTTCATTATATGAAATTTCTCTATTTGGGTTAGAGGCACCTTCGGCGTTATTGATGTATTGGGCTCGAGCCTCATCATATATCGGAACTTTTTCGCCATAAGTTTCTTGTTGTGAGGGGGGGGCTGCAAAAAAATGGGGATAATTGGTTGTATGATCTTCTTGTGAAGCTCCCTTTAAATAAGATTGTCTATCAACTGGTGGAGAATCTAAAGGTGAGGAGAAGGTACTTGTTGTTTGATTTCTTGCAGTGTTTTGTCTTTCTGACACAAGATTAGAAGATGAGAAAAACTCATTTTCCTCTGTAGAAGAGGAGACATCAGGATAATCTTTTTTAATCCAATTTTCTTGATCAGCTGAAATTTTATAGGGATGGTTTATAGGAGTGTCATAGAGGTTTTGATTGTCCTCATAAGTTTTTTGTATATTCGTAGTCTCAGGTTGTTGTGAATTTATTTGTGAAAAACGATTGGTTTGTTCAACATCTTCTGGCGTCTCTCTCTTATTTTCGTGCCTTTCAGATTTATCAAAAAAGAAATTTTCTGATTCTGATTGTGACATAAGATTACTTTTTTCAAGAAAAGGATCAGCATTGGTTGCTGTTTTTTTCTGTTGATGTGATTGATTCTTTGGGATTGGTAATGGAGAAAGCTCATCTAAAATTTGTTCTTCATCATGACTGCTAGGTGAAGAATATTTCTCTTCAGATAAATTATTTTGTTTTGAATGGTTGAAAGAAGAAGATTGTGCAATATCTGAGGCTGTTGCGTTGCTGGTTGCATGCAAGTCCCATTGTTTTTTTTGATCATCAAACGGTAAGTCATGTGCTAAATTTTTTTCAAGTTCCTCTTCTAGAAAGGAGAAATCAAAATCATCATCATGGGATGATGTTTCGGGGTGAGATGTTGATCGTTCTGTTTTTAAAGACGATTGCTCATTTTGGTTTCCGCTTTGTTTGTGCGGATTAAAAATGCGCGTAAGCCTTTCTAAAGGATCATGGTGTTCATGATCGTGTTTTGTTTCGTGTAGATTTTTGCGATCGTTATCGCTCATAGCTTTTCTCACATGATGGTTTGCACTTACGTGCAATCAATGGTTGATTTTGATTTGTTATATTAAAATTATAAATTTTCCCCCTCTCATGCAAGGATACATGAAAAAGTTTATCAATAGAGTACCTATTGTATGTATTTATAGAACTTTTTCAACGCATTTCTATGGGTGCTTCGACTCCTATGATGGTAAGCCCTGATGATAAAATATTGATAACAGCTTGTATCAATCCTAATCTTGCAAAGGATAACTCTTTATCATCAGGTTGAATAAAGCGTAAATTGAGATTTTCACTCCCTTTATTCCAATGGGTGTGAAAGCTGGAGGCAAGGTCATAAAGGTAAAACGCTAATCGATGCGGTTCTTTATGAATTACGGCCTGTTCAATGATACGTGGATATTCAGAAAGTTTGCGTATTAACAATATTTCATGGTCATCTGTTAATCGATGAAGATGGGCAATCAATGTATTATTTGAAAAGCTTTTAATATGAAGCGCTTCTTGTGCTTGACGAAAGACTGAGTGACAACGTGCACTTGCATATTGTACGTAAAAGATGGGGTTATCTTTTGATTGTTCTGTTACTTTTGCAAAATCAAAATCAAGAGGTGCTTCACACTTACGGTATAGCATCATAAAACGCACAGGATCACGCCCAACCTCTTCGACAACATCCCGTAGAGTGACAAAAGATCCTGCTCTTTTTGACATGCGTACAGGATGACCGTTGCGAAAAAGTTTTACCAATTGACACAAGAAGACACTTAATTTAGCTTTATCCCCAGAAATTGCTTTTGCCATTGCCTCTAGCCGCTTTACATAGCCCGCATGGTCTGCGCCTAGAATATAAATCATTTCATCAAAATGACGATTAAATTTATCCCGAAAATAAGCAACATCAGCAGCAAAATAAGTGTAAGAACCGTCAGATTTGACTAAAACACGGTCTTGGTCATCACCGACATTTGTTGAACGGAACAAAGTTTGTTCGCTTGGTTCCCAGTCTTCTGTATTTTGTCCTTTGGGAGGGGGGAGTTTTCCTTTGTAGATATAACCATTTAAAGTGAGGTCGTTGATGGTGTTACGAATGGCGCGTGCATTATCTGCATAAAGCATTCGCTCAGAGAAAAAGATATCATGATAAATATTAAGAGCAGCCAAATCTTCGCGAATCATGGACATCATTGCATGAATTGCACGTTCTTTCACAAGAGATAAGGCTTCATCTTTATCCATCGTGAGGAGTTGGTCACCAAACTCTTGAGCAAGCGATTGACCCAATGGTATCAAGTATTCTCCAGGATAGAGTCCTTCTGGAATTTCATTAATTTCTTGCCCAAGAGCTTCACGATAGCGCAATAGTACCGAATGGGCGAGGACTTCGATTTGTTGACCCGCATCATTGATATAATACTCTTTTGTAATGTTATAGCCCGTAAATTGTAGCAAATTGGAGAGAACATCCCCAACAACTGCTCCGCGGCAGTGTCCTACATGCATTGGTCCAGTGGGATTTGCTGAGACATATTCAACATTGACGCATTTTCCTTGTCCCATTGGAATACGACCATAAGAAGTGCCTAATTCAAGCATAGATTTTATAGCATCTTGCCAAAATAATTTTGTAAGCTTTATGTTTATAAAACCAGAACCGGCAACATCTATATTTTCGATAGAGGAATCATTTTTAAGAAGTTCTATGATTTTATCTGCAAGTGCACGTGGATTGATTCCAATAGATTTTGCAAGCACCATAGCAGCATTGGTTGATAAATGACCGTGGGAGGAATCACGCGGAGGATCAACAGTGATTTTTGATAAATCTAGATCTTCTCCATTTTTTCCTTTTATATCAGATAATTCAATTGATCTCTTAATTTTTTTTTCGAAGTTTTTAAAGATATTCATATTTAGCTTCCATGATGATGCCAAAAGCCATTAAACGAAATTATCTGTATGGTCAAATAAACGCTGATATTCACGTAGAGCGTAGTGATCCGTCATGCCTGAAAGAAAGTCAGCAATCAAACGTGCTAACTCTTGATTTTTTAAGTGCACTGTTTTGCTCTGCCAACTTTCAGGCATTGTATTTGGATTTTCATAATAACAATTGAATAATTTTTGTACAATGCATTTTGCTGCATTGCGACGACTAAGAACTTGTTCATGGTAGTAAAGATTTTTAAATAAAAAGTTTTTTAGTTCTTTTTCATAAACGGTCATTGTCGGTGAAAAGGTGACAATGGTTTGTTTTGCTTGGTGAATATCGTTTATGCTTGTTGGTTTGATGCGTGCTAAATTTTCTTGTGATTGTTTGATAACATCTTCAACCATGGTTGTTATTTGTCTTCGTACAAGTGTGTAACCGCGACGCGCTTGGTCGAGGTGGGGATGCTCATCTGTTATATCTTTTAATATTGCTGCTGTTAGTGGAACATGTTCAAATTGATCGAGTGTTAAAAATTGCGAACGTAGACCATCATCAATATCATGCGCATTGTATGCGATATCATCTGCAATAGCAGCACATTGCGCTTCTAGCCCTGCAAAACAATCGAGTGCAAGGTCTTGCTTTGCATTGTATTGTAAAATATCGATAGGAACCTCCTTATTCTTTGCGTGAGGACCTAAAAGGGGACCATTATGCTTTACAAGTCCTTCGAGGGTTTCCCATGTAAGGTTAAGTCCATCAAAATTTGCATAGCGCTGTTCTAGTTTTGTTACAATGCGTAATGCTTGTGCATTATGATCAAAGCCGCCATAATGTACCATGGCTTCATTAAGAGCATCTTCTCCTGCATGGCCAAAGGGTGTGTGTCCAAAGTCGTGAACAAGGGCAATGGCTTCGGCAAGGTCTTCATCAAGACACAGGGCACGGGCTAATGTTCTTGCAATTTGAGAAACCTCTATGGAATGGGTTAGGCGAGTACGGTAATGATCGCTTTCATCAGCAATAAACACTTGCGTTTTATGTTTAAGACGTCGAAATGCATTAGAATGGATAATACGATCTCTATCTCGTTGAAAAGGTGAGCGTGTGGTGCTCATCGTTTCATGGTATAATCGACCACGGCTTGTTTGTGGATGAGCACTGTATACTGCTCGAGATTGGTAATTGAAGTTGATATTGCCTATATCCATTGCAAGCTGTCTATTATCATCTTAAAATTGAGAGTGGTTTATGAGAAATAAACTGCTCTTTGAGTGTAGGATACTCTTTCTTGATGGTTTAATGCAAGGATATATAAAATGAATGTGAAAATTTCAGATGTTGCTGCCAAAAAAATTGCACAGATACTTTTGCGTGAACCCGATAAAATAGCATTACGTATTTCTGTTGAAGGTGGTGGGTGTTCTGGTTTTTCTTATAAATATGACTTGGTTTCTGAAATGTGTGAAGATGACCTCGTTCTCAAAAAAGACGGGGCAGTTGTGTTTATTGATTTACTATCACTTCCTTTTATGGAAGGAGCTGAGATTGATTTTGTTGATGATCTTATGGGGCAGTCTTTTCAAATCCACAATCCCAATGCTGTTTCATCATGTGGTTGTGGTGTAAGTTTCTCAATTTAAAATGATGGCTGTGTGATATTGTTTCTTGAAAAAAAGATCATGTTGGTCAACAATGCAAAAATGGGTATTCTTATAAAAATAGTGCACCGATGTGTATGGTTGTGCGTGGCGCTTTCTTTATTGACTTGGAGCCACTGTGCTTTTTCTGAAGCAGGAGAAGGGCAAGATCAGCAGCAGAGACAATCAAGGAGTTTTATTGTAAAGACTCAAGAGCAGGAGAACGAAAACTTAGCATCTCAAACACAACTCATTTTGAATGCTCGATTAACAAATAGTCATCCGGATATTGAAAAAGGGCTTGTCTGGCGGGTTTATGCTCCTATTCTAGGGATTGATAATAAGTTACCATTAGTGGCAACCTATAAGGGGGGAAGTGCACGTTTTGATCTCGAACCAGGAAATTATCTTGTTCATGTCTCATTTGGTCATATGAGTGCTGTGCGCCATATTCGTTTAGAAAATGGGCAGAGTCTTGTAAAAAACTTTAATCTTGAGGCTGGTGGTGTCATTTTAAATGCAACACTGCTCAATGGCGTAATGAATGAAAAGGAACTCCGTTTTACCATTTATGAGGATGAAAAAGAAAATGATGATACGGGAGTAATTATATCAAATGTTAAACCCCAATCAGTTGTGCGTTTAAAAGCTGGCCGCTACCATGTTGCTTCCCATTATGGTTCTATTAATGCGACGGCTCGTTCGGATATTCAAGTGGATGCGGGTAAAATAACAGAAGTTACTCTTGAACATCAGGCCGCTCAGATTGTCTTAAAGCTGGTGCGACAAGAAAGAGGAGAAGCGCTTGCAGATACAAGTTGGTCTCTTGCCAATGATTCTGGTGATATCGTTTATGAAACAGTAGGTGCGTATGTTTCACTCGTGTTAGCGGAGGGAGAGTATATTGCAATTGCTAAAAATAAAGATAAAATCTATCAAAAAGTTTTTTCAGTCGTTTCTGGTCATGATGAAGATATAAGTGTGATAGCGAATGAAGAAAATATGCAGCGAGTTGATGAAGATGTGGATTGATTGTTGTTCATGGGGGGGTAAACTATGATGAAAGACGGGGTATGAATTTTGATTGAAATTTCAACAGTTGGTGTGTTTTTTGCTGGGGCACTCTCTTTTTTGTCACCATGCGTTTTGCCGTTAGTTCCTCCTTATTTGTGCTATATGGCAGGGGTTGGTATTGATGATTTTCGTTCAGAAAAGCCTGATGAGAAAGTCTTTATCCGGTGGGCTTTATTATCTTCTGTTATTGCTTTTGTTCTTGGGTTTACGACTGTTTTTGTTGCTTTAGGTGCCAGTGCTAGTACAATTGGGAAATTCATCGGTTATTATCATGATTGGTTTGCTCTTGCTGCTGGAATTGTCATTATTATTTTTGGTTTAAATTTTTTGGGGATTTTCAAGATCGCTTTTTTATTTCGTGAGGCGCGTTTTCAGACCAAAAAAACACCTGCTGGTCCTTTAGGCGCGTATATTATCGGTTTAGCTTTTGCCTTTGGTTGGACACCGTGTATTGGCCCTATTTTAGGTCCTATTATAACGCTTGCTGGAACAAAAGAAACTGTGGGAGAGGGAGCTGTTCTCTTAGCGGTTTATGCATTAGGTCTTGCTATTCCTTTTATGTTAGCAGCTTTATTTTCGAGCAGTTTTATGCGATTTTTAGGAGCTTTTCGTATTCATTTAGGAAAAGTTGAAAAAATCATTGGTGTTTTTCTTATTCTTACAGGGATTTTGTTTTTAACAGGTTCTATGCAGGATCTTTCATTTTGGCTTTTAGAACATTATCCTTCGTTGAGTTATATTGAAGATATTCGTTGGCACAGTATTATGAATTTTTTTGGATTTTCTCGTTAGTCTTATGTGTTTTTATGGTTAGAAGTTGTCTTTCTATTGTTCTTGCCGCAGGTGAGGGGACGCGCATGAAATCGTCTCTGCCTAAGGTACTTCATAAAATTGCTGGATTGCCTCTTATATGCCATGTTCTAAAACAAATAGAATTGGCAGGCTCTTCACAATTAGCGGTTGTTGTGGGATATGGTGCTAAGGAGGTTATGCACGTTGTTCAGTCATTTGTAAAAGATGTAATGATTTTTGAACAAAAAGAGCGTTTAGGAACTGCCCATGCTGTTTTGTCTGCTCGTTTAGCTTTGCAAAAGGAGGTGGATGATGTGCTCATTGTTTTTGGGGATACTCCTCTCATTCAGCAAGATTCATTGCACCAAATGCGTGCACAGCTTGCTGATGGAGCAGATGTTGTTTTTGCAGGTTTTCATACCAAACATCCAACAGGTTATGGGCGTCTTCTCGAGAAAAATGGTCAATTGATTGCAATTGTAGAAGAAAAAGACGCTAGCGATGAAGAAAAAAAGATTTCTTTTTGTAACGGTGGAATACTCGCTATGCGTGGAAAACATGCACTTTCTCTTTTAGAGAAAGTTGGTAATAATAATGTGAAAAAAGAATATTACTTAACAGATATTGCTTCTCTTGCAACACGCGAAGGATTAGATGTGCGTGTTGTTGAAGTTCCTTTTGAAGATATTGTAGGAATTAACAACGGTTTTGAGCTTTCTGAGGCTGATTCTTTCTGGCAAAAACGTAAAGCGCGCGATTTAATGTTATCGGGTGTTACACTCTTAAAGCCAGAAACACTCTATTTTTCTTATGATACAGAAATTGCACCAGGGGTGGTGATAGAACCAAATGTTTATTTTGGGTTAAACGTAAAAGTACAATCTGGTGCGGTTATTCATGCATTTAGTTATCTCGAAGGTGCTGTGGTTGGTAGAGATGCACAGATTGGTCCCTATGCACGTTTGCGTCCTGGAACAGAGTTGGCAAAGTCCGTAAAGATTGGAAATTTTTGTGAAGTCAAACAAGCTAAGGTAGGAGAATCTTCTAAAATCAATCATTTAAGTTATATTGGTGATGCCGAAATTGGTGCACATACCAATATTGGAGCCGGTACGATTACTTGCAATTATGATGGATTTAACAAATATAAAACCATGATTGGTGATCATGCTTTTGTTGGGTCTAATACGGCACTTGTTTCCCCATTGGTAATAGGGGATGGCTCTTATGTTGCTTCAGGAAGTGTTATTACTGAAAATATTCCTATGAACAGTATGGCTTTTGGGCGTGCACGACAGGTTATAAAAGAGGGCTATGCGACAAAATTTCGAGAGCGTTTGTTAGAAAACAAACAGAAAAAATGATTATTTTCAGCTTATTCTTTTGTTTCGTGTTAATCTAACGATGGATGGAAGATTTATTCTTAAAGATTGCCGTATTCCATGTTTGAATTATTTTTATTATTTATAGTTTTAAATAAAGGCTGTTGGATTGTTTTGTAAAATTTGAATCTTAAGATGTGGGTTGGAGCTTTTTAATGTGTGGAATTATTGGAGTTCTTGGAAAGAGGTGTGTTACGTCCTCTTTGGTTGAGGGGTTAAAACGTCTTGAATATAGAGGGTATGATTCATCTGGGGTGGCAACGGTCCATAATGGGCATCTTTATCGTGTACGTGCTGAGGGGAAGCTTGTTCATTTAGAAGAAAAATTAAAAAAAACACCTCTGGAGGGAAGTTTAGGGATTGGTCATACCCGTTGGGCTACGCATGGAATTGCTGTTGAACGCAATGCGCATCCCCATGTGACTGAAAAGCTTGCGATTGTTCATAATGGTATTATTGAAAATTTTGTAGAACTGCAAAAGGAACTCATAGAGGATGGTTGTATCTTTGAAACAGAGACGGATACGGAAGTTATTGCACATTTAATAACGCGTGCATTAAAAGATGGTCTTTCTCCGCAAGAAGCCATACGTACCAGTTGGAAAAGGCTGCAGGGGGCTTTTGCTATTGCTCTTATTTTCGAAGGTGAAGATAACCTTATGATTGCGGCTTGTTCTGGTCCACCTCTGGCAATTGGTTATGGAAAAGATGAATTTTTTGTGGGGTCAGATGCGATTGCTTTGGCACCATTCGTTGATTATATTAGCTATATGGAAGATGGGGATTGGGCTGTTCTCACACGGGAAGGTGTTACAATTTATGATGCTAACAACCAACCGGTAAAACGTCCTGTGACGACATTACTCGAAGGGGCTTTATTGATTTCTAAGGGTAATCATCGTCATTTTATGCACAAGGAAATGTTTGAACAACCTGAAGTGATTTCTCATAATTTGGCGCATTATCTTGATCTTGGAAATTATGCGGTTCGACCGCTTGAGAATTTGATTGATTGGAAAAATATTCATCGGCTTCTTTTTGCGAGTTGTGGAACGGCATATTATTCAACCTTAGTTGCGCGCTATTGGTTTGAGAAATTTGCCGCTTTAAGTGTTGATAATGATGTTGCTTCCGAGTTTCGTTATCGTGAACCTCCTATAACGTCTGATGTGTTATCGCTGTTTGTTTCTCAATCTGGTGAGACAGCTGATACATTGGCTTCTTTGCGTTATTGTCGTGAGCGGGGTGTAAAAACAGCAACAATTGTGAATGTAGAGCAATCAACAATGGCAAGGGAGGCTGATTTTATTCTCCCAACACTTGCCGGACCGGAAATAGGTGTTGCTTCAACAAAAGCTTTTACCTGTCAATTGGCAACGCTTGCTTCACTCGCTCTTAGTGCGGCTAAACAACGTGGCTATCTCTCGGCTCAAATAGAAAAGCAACTGGTTCAACAGTTGGCAGAAGTTCCACGTATTTTAAATGAGGTCTTAAAATTAGAGAGAAAAATTGAATGTATTTGTCGTGATTTGGTGAATGCAAAAAGTGTTCTTTATCTGGGACGTGGAACTTCTTATCCGATTGCTTTGGAGGGAGCTCTTAAACTGAAAGAGCTTTCTTATATTCATGCTGAAGGTTATGCGGCAGGTGAATTAAAGCATGGACCAATTGCTCTGGTGGATGAGACAATACCCGTTATTGTTGTTGCACCTTATGATCGGTGGTTTGAAAAAACTTTTTCTAATATGCAAGAAGTGGTAGCGCGTAATGGTCGTATTATTTTAATAACCGATAAAAAGGGAGCAGAAGTAGCTTGTCTTAAGACTTTATCAACGATCACTTTGCCAGATGTTCCAGAATTTATTTCTCCTATTATTTATGCACTCCCTGTTCAGTTAATCGCTTATCATACGGCTGTTTTATTAGGAACAGATGTTGATCAACCCCGTAATTTAGCAAAATCAGTCACGGTTGAATAAAAGTATATTTCTGAATCTTTTGGAGAATAATCAAGTGTAAGAAATTGATTTATAATGAAACTTATTTTTTCATTTTTCTCTGTTGAACGAGAATACTGAAGAAAGGTTTTTTATTCCTAAATCCTTTACGATAAAACGAAAAATATTTTCTTACCTATCAAAAAATAGATCAGTTATGTGAATATAATGGTAAAAAAAGACGCAATATTGCTTCTACTGTTTTAATGCAGTTGATTTGTTATTCGTTCATGAAGCATAAAGATGGTAAGAGACTGCGTAGATCATTTATGGGTAATTCTAAGAGAAAATCATATTTGAACAGAGAGGTATTTAAGTTTTTTATTAGAGGGTTTTTGTTATCCTGCTCGTAAGAGGCGTGCAGCATCGTTGTGTCCGAAAAGATAAAGGAGCAACCGTAAAGCTTGTCCTTGCTCAGAAGAAAGATGAGGATCGCGTTGTAAAAATAAACGAGCATCTTTTCTTGCCATTGACAAAAGATCGCTATGAATTGCAAGGTTTGCTATATGAAATTCAGGGACTCCAGATTGTTTTGTACCTAAAAGCTCTCCTTCGCCTCGTAGGCGCCAATCTTCTTCAGCAATTTCAAAACCATCTTCTGTATTGCGGATAATATTAAGGCGTGTTGCTGCTGTTTTAGTCAGTGGATCTTTATAGAGCAAAATGCAGGAAGACTTTTTATCGCCTCGTCCTACACGTCCACGTAATTGGTGCAATTGTGAAAGGCCAAAATGTTCCGCGTGTTCGATGATAATGATCGAAGCATCTGGAATATCTACTCCCACTTCAATGACTGTGGTTGCAACTAAAATACGTGTATTTCCACATTTAAAAGATGCCATAGCGGCTTCTTTTTCTGCTGTAGACATTTTTCCATGGATCATACCAACGTGTGCTCCAAAGCGCTCATGGAGAAATGCAAAGCGGTTTTCAATTGAAGTGAGATCAAGAGCTGTCGATTCCTCTACTAAAGGACAAATCCAATAGAGCTTTTCTCCTTTTTCTAATGCAATTGCGATTCTCTCTATAAGTTCATGAAGACGTTTCAAAGAAAGCGTTGCTGTTGTAATGGGTTGTCGTCCCATTGGTTTTTCGGTAATTTTAGAGACATCCATATCACCAAAAGCTGTTAAGACAAGTGTGCGCGGAATGGGCGTGGCGGTCATAACCAGCAGATCAGCTTTATTGCCTTTTTCTGTGAGAGCGATACGTTGATGGACACCAAAACGGTGTTGTTCATCGATAATGGTTAAAGCGAGATTATTATAAGTAACACTGTTTTGTATGAGAGCATGGGTTCCGATGACAATAGAAACTTGACCTGACAGAATATCATTCACGATATTTGTCCGCAATTTCCCTTTTTCTCGTCCTGTTAAAAGCGTTGTTTGTAATCCGACCTTTTCGGCAAGAGGAGCGATGGTGGCAAAATGTTGCCTAGCAAGCACTTCAGTTGGTGCCATTAAAGCTGATTGTCCTGAATTTTCAGCAATTTGTGCCATTGCCATCAATGCAACAACAGTTTTTCCTGCGCCTACATCACCTTGAAGTAGTCTTAGCATCGGTTCTGGTGAAGCAAGATCATTTGCGATATCTTCTACTGCTTTTTTTTGTCCGGTTGTGAGTTGAAAGGGGAGGATATTAAGCAATTTTTTAGTATAAATTCCTGTTGATGGTCGAGAAGTGCCAACAAGAGATTTAGTTTTCAAACGCACGAGTCCTAGTGCCAATTGACAAGCGAGCAATTCATCATAGGCAAGACGTTTGCGTGCTGTACTTTCTAAGGATAGATCATTGGGGTTAATGGGCGCATGGATACGGCGTAAAGCAACAGAAAAAGAAGGAAAATTTTGCTGCTTTTTTACATTTTCATCTATCCATTCTGGGAGGAGAGGAATAAAATCAAGAGTGTTTTGTATGGCGCGTCTTAGTGTCTTTACAGTTAGTCCTGCAGTAGAGGGATAGACAGGTTCGATCAGAGGTATCTGATTTGATTGTTCGCTTGGGGCAATATAGTCTGGATGCGCCATTGAAAGCTGTCCATTAAACCATTCAACTTTTCCTGATATAATGACTTTTTTTCCTTCGGGGAGTTGTTTTTTTAGCCAAAGAGGTTGAGCATGAAAAAAGACTAAATTTATTTTTCCTGTGTGATCATGGGCAATAACACGATAGGGAATTCGGTTGTGACCACGGGGTGGTGGTTGATGTTGATCGATGATAATTTCGAGCGTAACAGTATCTCCTTCTTTTGCAGAAGCAATGTTGGGACGCATTCTGCGGTCTATAACGGAATGGGGCATTAATTGAAGAAGGTCAATAAGGGTTGCTTCGCGTTGTGTGGGATTAACATCTAAGAGTTTGGTCAATAAACCATAGACTTTAGGTGTAATACCAGAAAGAGTTCGGATAGAATTAAAAAGTGGGGTAAGAAGACTTGGAGGCATGAGCAAATTTAACCTGCCCTTTTTGTTTTTTCTAGACCTTTAGAAGAGCTTTTTGGGGATAAAGTCATAAAGACAAGGTTGCTTTATTTACACATTGAACTTTAGGAAGAGAAATTAATATTTAAAGAAAAATACAATTAAATGGTCAAAAATTAAAGTACTTAGATGAGGTATATTGTTTTTCTTTTTATTTTAGGTGTTTATTTGCTGTGAATAGAAGCATTTTCTTGATAGAACTCTCTTATAAATATTAATAAAATTGGGATATTTCTCCTATGTAGGATGATGAATTTATAGCTTTAAAGTTTGATGATGAACAGAAGTTTTTTCTTTTATAAGGGGTGCTGTTTAGCATTTATTTTGTAGTGGGAAATTGTGAGAGTGGTAAAAAATAAAATGCAAATGCAAGAGAACAAAAATTCTCTTCCTCGCTTTATTCATTTGAGAGTGCATTCAGCTTATTCCTTGCTCGAAGGGGCTTTAAAAATCCCCCAAATTATTCAACAGACGATTTTAGATCATGCACCAGCGGTTGCTATTACCGATACCAATAATTTATTTGGTGCTTTGGAATTTTCACAGCATTGTCTTTCTCATGGGGTCCAACCTATTATTGGTTGTCAGCTTACTGTTGATTTTTGTGATGAAAATGATCATTCACGTTTGGCTAAATGGCGTAATCCTTCTGATTTTTGCTCTATTGTTCTTTTGGCTGCTAGCGAAACCGGTTATGCTCATTTGGTTCGTCTTGTGAGCCGTGCTTATCTTGATAAGTGTGATACTGATCCTCCTCATATTAAAGCTGATTGGTTGTCAGAACACAGTGAAGGCATAATCGCTTTAACGGGTGGAAAGGGAGGACCTATTAATCTTTCTTTGGCAGAAGAGAAAAAAGAACATGCTGTTGAGCGCTTAATTTATTTGAAAAAATCTTTTGCTGATCGTCTTTATGTGGAGTTACAACGGCATGGCTCTTATGACCGGAGAGTAGAAGCTGATCTTATTGAATTGGCTTATGCGCATGAAATTCCTCTTGTAGCAACGAATGAAGCTTTTTTTCTGCAAAGAGAAGGGTATGAAGCGCATGATGCGCTGATGGCTGTTTCAGAAGGACAAATTGTCTCTAATCCAGATCGCAAACGTGTGACACCAGATCATTATTTGAAGTCACAAGATGAAATGGTTACACTGTTTTCTGATCTTCCAGAAGCTTTGGAAAATAGTGTTGAAATTGCATTGCGTTGTCATATTGCCTCGCCTCTTCGAAAACCGATATTGCCTCGTTTTATAGAACAATCTGTTAATTCAGAAACTACTTTAGAAATAGAAGATAGTGAGTTATTAAATCAGGCTAAAGATGGTTTGAAGATTCGGCTTGAAACAATAGGGTTGGCTGAAGGGTATACGATTGCAGATTATGAACAGCGGCTTGATTATGAAATTTCAGTTATTACGCGTATGCAATTTTCTGGATATTTTCTTATCGTTTCAGATTTCATAAAATGGGCAAAGGTTCATGACATTCCCGTTGGACCAGGCCGGGGTTCTGGTGCTGGTTCACTTGTTGCTTATGCATTGACGATTACTGATGTGGATCCCTTGCGGTTTTCTCTTCTCTTTGAACGTTTTCTGAATCCAGATCGTGTTTCGATGCCAGATTTTGATATCGACTTTTGTCAAGAGCGGCGCGAAGAAGTTATTCAATATGTTCAAAAAAAATATGGACGTGATCAAGTTGCTCAAATTATTACTTTTGGTAAGTTACAGGCACGTGCAGTTTTGCGTGATGTGGGGCGTGTTTTAGAAGTTCCTTATCGTCAGGTGGATTATCTTACAAAATTAATTCCTGCCACCCCAGGAAGTCAGGTAGAATTAGCAGATGCTATTAAGGATGAACCTAAATTTGAAGAAGAAAAGAAAAAAGATCCCGTTGTTGGACGCGCATTAGATATAGCGCTTCAGTTGGAGGGACTTTATCGTCATGCTTCAACTCATGCTGCTGGGATTGTTATCGGAGATCGTCCACTTTGGGAGCTTGTCCCGATGTATCGTGATCCTCGTTCTGATATGCCTGTTACACAATTTAACATGAAATATGTTGAACAAGCGGGGCTGGTAAAATTTGATTTTCTTGGATTAAAAACGCTTACTGTTTTGAAAATGGCAGTCGATTTTGTTGCCAGAAAGGGGATTAAAATAGATTTATCAAATATTCCTCTGAATGATGAAGCAACCTACGCTATGATGGCACGTGGTGAAACGGTTGGCGTGTTTCAGGTGGAAAGTTCTGGTATGCGCAAGGCGTTGATTGGAATGAAGCCAGACCGTATTGAAGATATTATTGCGCTGGTTGCACTTTATCGTCCAGGTCCAATGGAGAATATTCCAACCTATAATGCACGCAAACATGGGGAAGAGGAAATTGCTTCTATTCATCCTAAGATAGATCATCTGATCAAAGAAACACAAGGTGTTATTGTCTATCAAGAACAGGTGATGCAGATTGCTCAGGTTCTTGCTGGCTATTCGCTTGGAGAAGCTGATTTACTACGTCGTGCTATGGGGAAAAAAATTCATGCTGAAATGCAAAAACAGCGTACGCGTTTTGTCAATGGAGCTGTTGCAGGTGGCGTGGATAAAGATCAAGCTGATATTATCTTTGATCTTTTAGCAAAATTTGCCGATTATGGTTTTAATAAATCGCACGCTGCTGCTTATGCAATTGTTTCTTACCAAACGGCTTATATGAAAGCAAACTATCCCGTTGAGTTTTTAGCTGCTTCAATGACATATGATATGACGAATACAGATAAGCTCAATGATTTTCGGCGTGAAGCATTAAGGTTGGGTATTGAAGTTATTGCACCTTCTATACAAACATCTCATCGTGTTTTTGAGGTTGGTGATAATTGTATTTATTATTCTCTTGCTGCCATTAAAGGTGTGGGAGAAACTGTTGTAGATCATATTGTTTCTTGTCGTGGGAGTAAGATTTTTAAGGATTTGGAAGATTTTTGTGCGCGTGTTGATCCTCGTATTGTTAATAAGCGTGCGATGGAAAGTTTAGTTTGTGCTGGTGCTTTTGATTGTTTTAACATTGCACGTGAGGTTTTATTAGCCAATCTTGGAACCCTTCATGCGCGTGCACTTCGTATTCTCGATGACAATTCTAGCGGGCAGGTTGATATATTTGGAATGGCAGGCGGATTAAAAGAACCATTGATTTTATCGCAAACAACCCCTTGGTTGCCGGCTGAGAAACTTTATCGAGAATTTCAAGCTATAGGTTTTTACTTTTCTGCGCATCCTTTGGAGGAGTATCAAGCTATTCTGAACAAAAAACGCATTCAGACTTGGGGTAATTTTGCCAATGCCGTTAAAGGGGGAGCAACGGCTGCACGGCTTGCTGGAACTGTTGTGGCAAAAAACGTGCGCAAAACAAAATCTGGTAAAAAAATGGGAATTATTCATTTTTCTGATACAAGTGGACAATATGAAGCAGTTCTCTTTTCTGAGGCACTCTCGGATTATGAAGAGATGCTAGAACCCGGAAAATCTTTTATTATTACGGTGAGCGCAGAAAATCGTTCTGAAGGAGTTAGTTTGCGAATTGAAACAATTCAGTCTTTGGAAAATGAATCATTACAACAGCATAAAATGATGCGTCTCTTTATAAAAACAGTTGATATGCTTCCACAAATTGAACAAAATTTAAATCTTGGGGGGAATGGAGAGGTTGGGCTTATTTTAATTCAAGAGGATGGATTGCGAGAAGTCGAAATTGCACTTCCTAAGCGATATAAGGTAAATTCACATGTCGCAAATGCTATGAAATTAATTCAGGGTGTTGTTGATGTAGAATTGAGTTAAAGAAAGATTAAAGATGGGAGCTGATTTTGAGTGGTGTTTTTGTTTTTAGGAGAGCTAAAAATGGAGCTTTTAAAATCGGATTGTAGGTTTCGAAAAATATTGCTTTTATTAGAGTAAATTATGATATTTTTTAGTGTCATAAAATTAAAAAAATCTCGTTCTTTCGTAATATTCAAAGTGCCGGAAGAATTTTATAAGTTTTTATCATTATTTTTTATAGAATTCATCGCATCATACATGTAAAGCCAATTGAGATCTGACATAATGCTCTCTGGTGTACGAATTTTCATCATGAGATTGCGTGCAATTGCTATGGGACCGGTTGCGTGATAGGCTAATCTATTGAAATCTCCGCGTTTTTTTACTGCTGCAATACGCGGGGTGCGTGTTGTTTCGTAAAGCGAAAGTGCTTTCGTTAATGAAAAATCTTTCAATGAAAGTGCTTTTGCTAATGTGGCGGCATCTTCGATTGCCATAGCGGCACCTTGTGCTGCAAAAGGTAAGGCAGCATGTGCGCAATCGCCAACAAATACTTGTCTCTCTAAACCGATAAAACGATTTTGTTTCATTTGAAAAAGTGGCCAATAACTCCATTCATCAATATGATCGAAGATTTGTAAGATTTTTGAATTCCAATCTTTAAAAAGAGATTTGAGTTTTTCTTTATCTCCTTTATGGGCCCATCCTTCTTTTGAACTTTCTCCATGCGTAATGGCGACAAAATTAAAAATTTTTTCTGACGATTGAATGGGGTAGACAACAAGATGATTTTTTGGTCCCATCCAAGCCGTAATTGTCTTCATATTTTGCAATGAAGAACGAAAGTTTTGAGGAAGATTATCAGATGTTGTTGTTGCACGCCAAGCAATAAAGCCACTAAAATTTGCTTTTTCATGAAAAGGAGATTGTTGCCGTAATGTTGACCAAATGCCATCACATCCGATCAAGAGGGGCGTTGAATAAAGCTGTTCTGTTGCCGTATCTGTTTTTATTGTCGTGATTTTAATGTTGGTTGCCGATTGGGTAGAAGATACAATCGTTTCGCCTGCTTTGTATTTGATCAAAGGATTTTCAATCACTGCATTATATAAAATTTTTTGTAAAGCCGCGCGGTGAATCGTCATATAAGGGGCTTTCCAATATTTTTCTGTTAGATTAATAAGATGAGCCCGTAGATGTATTTTTAAAGATAATCCATCTTTTAACTCAAGAAAATATGGGATTGTCGCGACTTTAGTGAGTTTGTTAAGAAGTTTCCAGCGAGCAAGAATAGATGTTGCATTTGGTGTCAGTTGAATACCAGCGCCTATCGTTTCAAGTTGCTTACACTTTTCGATAATGGTGCTTGCAATTCCTTTATGAGCGAGTGCTAAAGCAGTGCTTAAACCAGCAATTCCTCCTCCAACGATGATGGGTGATTGTTCCACAAATGATTTCATATTAAACAAGCAGAATTAAAAGAGGGGTTATTAAGAAAGCCAAAAAACGCAATTATAATAGCTTTTCTGGATGATATAAGCATCCTGTTGGGTTTGTTTGATCGTATGATAGCGAGGGAACATAACGATAAAGGGTTGAGCAGTAAGGGCAAATTTTCTCATCTGCTGCTCCCATATCGATAAAGATATGAGGATGATCGAATGGGTGTGTAGCGCCTACACACATAAATTCTTTCACACCAATTTCGATTGTTTTATATCCAAGGTCATTTTGGAAATGAGGAATATTGTGATCAGCCATGGCATACAAACTCCAGAATAAATTTTCTCATCAGCTATGATTGGGCTCTTCTATTTTATAGGCGTGAGTTTGTAATAAAGCGTATAATAATGCAAGATGCTTTTTAAGACAAATTTCTCTTCTTTTATGCTATATTAGAATAGTTGTCTTACTTTTAGTGCTTTGCGCATAGCAATAATTCCAAGTACTTTTAAATATTAAATGGAAAAATGATGAGGGAAGTTAGGCATTGATATATTATTATGATGATAACATATTATCAAATGTTATGTGAGATATTTCGTCAAGGATTTTAGAAAATATAAAAGAAAATTATTTAGGATATATGGAACAGAGGGTGGTAGATAAAATTTCTATATCGAATATAACAATGAAAAATCCGGTACGATTTATTAATCGAGAGTTTTCATGGCTACAATTTAATAATCGTGTTTTGATGGAAGCGGCTAATTCGAAACATCCTTTATTAGAACGTCTACAATTTTTTTCTATTTCAGCTGCAAATCTTGATGAGTTTTTTATGGTTCGTGTTGCAGGACTAGCAGCTCAAATTCGTGCTCGCGTTACAGCGTGCAGTGCAGATGGGCACACTCCACAGGAACAACTTGATATTGTATTAGCTGAGATTTCAAAGCTGCAGGCTCACCAACTACGAGAATTGAATGTTTTACGTGATGAATTAAAAAAGAATGATATTGAAATTATTTGTTCTGATGATCTTTCAGAAATTGAAAAATCATGGCTTGAAAAATATTTTCTTGAGACAATTTTTCCTGTTTTAAAACCTTTACCTGTTGATTCTACTCATCCTTTTCCATTTATTCCTAATTTAGGGCTTTCTATTGGGCTTCAATTGTCTGGAGAAACTGATCAGAATTCACACACAGTGTTGTTGTCTATTTCAATGCTTTTAAGGCGTTTCGTTCTTCTTCCTCAAGAAGGTAATCATTTTCGTTTTATCGCATCTGAAGATGTTATTTGCCTTTTTATTAAACATGTATTTCCTAACTATGAGGTTAAAGGAATTGGTACATTTAGAATAATCCGAGATAGCGATATTGAAGTAGAAGAAGAAGCTGAGGATCTTGTTCATTTTTTTGAAACTGCTCTTAAAAGGCGGCGCCGTGGGCAGGTTATTCGAGTTGAGTTTGACGCAAAAATGCCAGAGAGTTTACGCCAATTTATAGCGAATAGTCTCGCTGTTCCTGATAATTGTATTAATGTCCTTGACGGATTTTTAGCGCTTAATACGGTATCAGAAATTGTTTCTATTCCCCGCGATGATCTTAAATTTATTCCTTATATTTCTCGTGTTCCAGAATGTATTCGTAAACATAAAGGGGATTGTTTTGCGGCTATTCGTGAAAATGATATTGTGATTCATCACCCCTATGAGACATTTGATGTTGTTGTCCAATTTTTACGTCAAGCTGCTTGCGATCCTGATGTTGTAGAAATAAAACAAACACTTTATCGTACATCAAATGATAGTCCAATTGTTGGCGCTTTGATTGAAGCAGCTGAACAGGGAAAGTCTGTGACTGCTTTGGTAGAACTTAAAGCACGTTTTGATGAGGAAGCAAATATTCGTTGGGCCCGGGATCTTGAATGTGCTGGGGTTCAAGTTATTTTTGGTTTTATTGCATTAAAAACGCATGCTAAGATGTCATTAGTTGTGAGACGTGAGGGAAAACGTCTTCGCTCTTATGTTCATCTTGGAACAGGAAATTATCATCCCATTAATGCTAAAACTTATACCGATCTTTCTTTTTTTTCCACGGATGATGATATCGCTCATGATGTTGCGTTATTATTCAATTATATTGCGCAATATGAGCGTCCAAATGAAACAATGAAGATTGCTTTTTCACCCTTAACACTGCGTGGTCGTATCTTAGAGCATATTGAGGGAGAAATTGTTCATGCACAACAGGGAAGGTTTGCTGCTATTTGGATGAAAGTTAATGCATTGGTTGATCCTGAAATTATTGATGCTTTATATCGTGCCAGTCAAGCAGGGGTGCAAATTGATTTGGTTGTGCGGGGGATATGTTGTTTACGTCCTGGTATTCTAGGAATTTCGGATAATATTCGTGTAAAATCAATTGTCGGGCGTTTTCTTGAACATAGTCGCATTTTTTGTTTTGGGAATGGTCAAGATTTGCCTAATGAAAATGCACTCGTTTACTTAGGCTCTGCTGATATGATGCCTCGTAATTTGGACTATCGTATTGAAATATTGGTTCCGGTTTTTAATAAAATAGTGCGTCAAAAAATTCTTTTACAGATTATGTTAGCTAATATCATTGATAATCAACAAAGCTTTGATATACTTAAGGATGGAACATCAAAACGTATTACACCGCAGATAGGTGAAAGTCTATTTAATGCGCAGGAGTATTTTATGGCCAATACAAGTTTTGCGGGGGAAAATGAGTCTTTTGAGTCTTCTGTTTCGCGCTTGGTTGCGTTGCATCGGCAACAAGCCGAAATACATAAAGACTAAAATCCAATGACATATAGAGATGCTCAAGGTCGGTTAAAAGGGCGTAAGCCTGTTGCTGTTATTGACATTGGCTCAAATTCTGTTCGGTTGGTTATTTATGAGGGGCTTGTTCGATCACCAACAGTTTTATTTAATGAAAAGATTCTTTGTGGTCTCGGTCATGGTGTGGCGAAAACAGGATTTTTAGAAGAAAAATCGATGAAAATGGCGTTGCAAACACTGAAACGGTTTCGTACGCTTTGTCGACAGATTGGGGCAGATGAGGTCTATACTTTAGCAACAGCAGCAGCACGAGATGCACAGAATGGCGTAGCATTTATTCAGCATGCTGAAGATATTTTGCAAAATAAAATATATCTTCTTTCAGGAAGTGAAGAAGCTATGTATTCAGCATATGGAGTTGTGTCTACTTTTTATCAACCAAAAGGTATTTCTGGGGATCTTGGTGGTGGAAGTCTTGAGCTGATTGATATTGATCATTCTGATGTTGGTGAAGGGATAACGCTCCCATTGGGTGGTTTAAGGCTACAGTATATGTCAAATAATGATAGTGCTGTAGCTACAAAAATTGTACATGAGCAATTTTATAAATCGTCTGTTGTTCGTACTCGTAAAGGTATAGCACGTTATTTTTATGCAGTAGGGGGGACATGGCGTAATTTGGCAAAACTCCATATGGCAATGAAACACTATCGGCTCCCTGTTATGCATGGCTATGAAGTTGATGCCGTTGAAATGGAGAACTTTTTACGTCTTGTAGCACGTGGCAATATTGATAATATGAGAGGGATTGCAGCGGTTTCTCAGAATCGTCGAAAACTTTTATCTTATGGGGCAATAGTTCTTATTGAACTCATTCAGTGTATGGAGTTTGAAAAGATAATCTTTTCTGGTGCTGGCGTTCGTGAAGGTTTTCTTTATTCACGTTTGCCGCAGGCGATTCGGCTTTCAGATCCTCTCATTGCAGCATGCACAGAAATGGCTATTTTACGGGCACGTTCACCAAAACAAGCAGAAGAACTCATTGATTTTACGACGAATGCTTTTGAAGTTTTTGGAATTTCAGAAACCGAAAATGAATGCCGTTATCGTCAAGCCGCTTGTCTTCTTGCGGATATTGGTTGGCGTATACATCCAGATTATCGAGGCAATGAAGCAGCAAATCAAATAGCTTTAGGATCTTATCCAGGAATTTCTCATGAAGGGCGCCTTTATGCGGCACTTGCTGTTTTTTTTCGCAATACGAGTTTATTGGTTGATAAAGAATCTCTTCCCATTTTTCAATTAGCAACTCAAAATATAATTGAAAAAGCACGTATTCTTGGCGAAACTATGCGTATTGCTCATCTTTTTAGTGCTTCTGTTGCAGGAATTTTACCTCATTTATTGTGGCATAAAAAAGCAGATCATATTATCCTGCAGATCCCAAAGAATTACGCTGGGTTATTAGGAGAACGTCCTCTTGGACGATTACAGAAGTTATCAAAAATAATAAAACAACCTCTCGCTTTTGAAATTTTTTGATTTTTTTCCTAATTTATTCGTGTTTTATGTCTTAATAATAGGGCCATTGACGAGGGATAAACTAGGTAGCCTATCATCATGAGCTGGACAATAGGACTTGTTCCATAACGCCCATGCTAGACACCACGCAAAGCATTTGTAATGCCTGAGCATTCATAAAAGAAAACATAATTTTTTATTCTGTTACTTGCATCACAGGATGGATTTTTCACTTCATAAGCTTCATGTGAAAATGAAAAGTTTTGTCCATTTTTACGTGAAAAGGTTTTCTTTTTATGCTGCGTCGTTATAACGTTTCTGTTTAGCTTGCTCGATTATCTTGATAAGATTACGATTGTAACCAACGCGATAAAAAACAAGTTTTAAAGATTTTGGGAGAGATCCATTGGTTACATGACGCTGGAATGTTGAAATACTCATATGAAACAGTTTTGCACTTTCACGGTCTGTCAAAAGAATATCATTTCAGTCATTATAAAATCCTTTCACTATAAAAAATAGAAATAAATCACAACTATTTATTAACCATGATTTTCGAATCCTTTGAAAGGTGTTTAATTTATAAAAAACAGCGCTTTATCATATAATTTCTTATGTGAAACTTTATGAGTCTTATTGAGATGGAATGAGAGAATCTTACGATATTCGGAGGTCTAATTCAATATAAATAACGCTAGATTATCGTTAGAAATCAATATATTGCTTTTGTTAGGTATTTTAGTTGTTATGCTGGCTCGTTTTTGATTGTTAGATTGCAATCTTGGTAGTTTTTAATACGATATGGTGACGTGAGGCATTATATCTTTGTTTGTTCCTATTTCTAGGCTGCTATTTTTGTAATGAATGCGCTTTTATTATCAGAACTTTTTTTTCAAAACTTTTAAATAAGGAACTGTCTGTTTTTTTAGATTATTTTTAATGGGATTTCTATTTAATTGACCTGATAAAGATTTAGCTATCATTTTAATAAGAGTTTACTATTTAATTTTTTAACTTTGTCAGAAGTAGGCTTTATTTATCCTGTTTGCGTTGGCCTATAGGGCATACCAATTGATGTAGATAATGAGTAGCGTAATGGATTTTTCAAAATGAAAATGTAAATTAAAGCTGTTTTGTGCTTATTTTTCCATCGTTAAAGTAAAACCCTATCTGGCCCTTTAGCAGTTGTTCGGCTTTTTTACCAAATATTTCATAGCGCCAGCCATTCATAGCGGGAATATTTTTCTTTATTCCTCCATTGGCAATTTTTTCTAAATCATTAGATGTTGCAATAATTTTAGGGGCAATGCTGTTTTCATTTGCAACAATTTTTAATAACACTTTGAGCAGATCGATAACAGCGGCTGTCGTATCATTGAGTGGATTATGTTTAGGAATGGGGGGTAAAGTAGAAAGATCCACCTCTAATCCTTCGTGGACAGCTTTGATTAATGATTGAGCAATTGAGAGTTTATCCCAGTTCTTATTAAGACTGCGCAACCGTTTTAATGCAGATTCATCTTTTGGTTGTTGGGTTGCTATTTCTATAAGACATTCATCTTTTATGATATGACGACGTGGCATATTGTATTTTCGTGCTTCACGTTCCCGCCAAGCTGCTATCTTTTGTAATACAGCAAGTTCACGTGGCTTTTTAATTTTTCCTTTCACTTTTTTCCATGCTTCATCTTCTGGCATATCATAGGTTTTAGGATTTAAAAGGATTGTTATTTCATCATCCATCCAGTGAGCTCGTTGATTTTTCTCTAACCTTTTTTTCAATAACAAGTAAACATCTCTTAAGTAAGTTACATCGGAAAGTGCATAGAGCAGTTGTTTTTCAGACAAAGGGCGGTAACTCCAGTCTGTAAAGCGGGAGGATTTATCAAGATGATGCCCTGTACAGCGTTGTACAATTTGATCATAGGAGATAGAATCACCAAATCCACAAATGGATCCTGCTATTTGCGTATCAAAGAGAGGGGAAGGAATAACACCTCCAAGGTGATAAATTGTTTCAATATCTTGGCGCGCAGCATGAAAAACTTTTACAACTTTTTTATCGACCATAAGGTCAAAAAATGGTTGTAAATCAATATCTGGTGCTATGGGATCAATCAAAACTGTAACATCTGGTGAGGCGAGCTGTATTAAACACAGTTGAGGCCAAAAAGTTGTTTCGCGGATAAACTCAGTATCGACTGTTACAAAATCAGAGGTACGTAGAGCGTTAAGTGCAATTTCAAGATCTGTTGTTTGTGTAATAAGATTCATCATTTTATTATAATTCGATAAATTAAATTTGTCCTTTGTTGACTTTATTTTTGAGTTTTTATTCTCATATCTTGACAAATGGTTATTAAAAAGCGTTTGTAGCGCATGTGAATATTATAATCAAAGGCAAAAAACATGCATCGTTATCGCAGTCATCATTGTGCGGCTCTCCGTAGATGTGATGTAGGAACACAAGTTCGTCTTTCGGGGTGGGTTCATCGTGTTCGTGATCATGGAGGGATTCTTTTTGTGGATTTACGTGATCATTTTGGAATCACACAAATTGTTGCTGACCCTGCTTCACCAGCTTTTAAAGTTATTGAAAAAGTGCGTTCTGAATGGGTTATTCGTGTGGATGGGGAGGTATGTGCTCGTTCTGATGAGGTTATTAATGCAACGCTTCCAACAGGTGAGATTGAAATTTTTGCACAAGAGGTAGAAATTCTTTCAAAATCTGATGAGCTTCCTTTACCGGTTTTTGGTGAGCCTGATTATCCAGAAGATATTCGATTAAAATATCGTTTTCTTGATTTGCGTCGGGAGACTATGCACAAAAATATCATGCGTCGGACTGAAATTATTGCGGCTATGAGACGAGCTATGCAAAATAATGGTTTTACGGAATTTACGACGCCACTTTTGACAGCTTCATCGCCGGAAGGCGCACGTGATTTTTTGGTTCCAAGTCGTGTTCATCAGGGAAAATTTTATGCGTTACCGCAAGCGCCACAGCAATATAAACAGTTGTTGATGATGTCAGGTTTTGATCGTTATTTTCAGATTGCTCCATGTTTTAGAGATGAAGATCCAAGGGCCGACCGTCTTCCTGGTGAATTTTATCAATTAGATGTTGAAATGAGTTTTGTTGAGCAAGAAGATGTTTTAGCAACTATGGAACCTATTATGCGTTCTATTTTTGAAGAATTTGCAGATGGAAAGACTGTGACACAAAGCTTTCCTCGCATTTCCTATGATGAAGCAATGCGAAAATATGGTTCTGATAAGCCTGATCTGCGTAATCCGATCATTATGGAAGATGTTTCTCAGCATTTTTATAATTCTGGTTTCAAAGTCTTTGCTCAAATTTTAGCGAATGATGAGAATGCACAAGTGTGGGCTATTCCAGCTAAAACGGGTGGAAGTCGTGCTTTTTGTGATCGTATGAATGTATGGGCACAAGGCGAGGGGCAACCAGGGCTCGGCTATATTTTCTGGCGTGAAGAAGAAGGAAAATTTGAAGGAGCAGGGCCTATCGCCAAAAATATTGGTGAACAGAGGACTGAAGCAATCCGTATACAGCTTGGTCTTGAAAGTGGGGATGCCTGTTTTTTTGTAGCTGGCGATCCAAAAAAGTTTTCATCTTTTGCCGGAGCAGCACGCACAAGGGTAGGGGAAGAATTAGATCTTCTTGATAGAGATAGTTTCTCTTTGGCGTGGATTGTTGATTTTCCATTTTTTGAATGGAATGAAGATGAAAAAAAGATTGATTTTGGACATAATCCTTTTTCCATGCCCCAAGGGGGAGAAAATGCCCTTGCCTGCCAAGATCCTCTTACTATTAAAGCTTTTCAATATGATCTTGTTTGCAATGGTTATGAAATTGCATCAGGTGGAATTCGTAATCACTTACCAGAAATGATGCTTAAAGTTTTTGAACTTGTAGGACTTTCTAAGGAAGTTGTGAAAGATCGTTTCGGTGGTCTTTATCGTGCATTCCATTATGGGGCTCCGCCACATGGTGGCATGGCTGCGGGAATTGACCGCATTATTATGCTGTTACAAGGTGTTAAAAATTTGCGTGAAGTTGCTTTATTCCCTATGAACCAACAGGCGCTTGATCTTTTAATGAGCGCTCCGTCTGATGTTTCTCCTACACAATTACGTGATTTAGGAATCCGCATGGCTCCTACTCACAAAAATAGCTCATAAAGTTGATAATGGATTGTTTTCGTCTTTTTCTACGTAGAGTGAAGTTTTGATGCCTTTCAAGAGTCAACGGTGTGTGCGTGTACTATTTGTGAAATTTAGATAGGCAAAACGCTATTGTGTTGATTCTTTACGAGGCATTTTTATTCCTTGTTTCTATAGTGGCTTTTCCCCTTGTGATAGGTGAGGAAATAATTATAATTGCTTGATCATGAATAAATTAGAAATAAAAGAATTCTATAATATTCGGGAGCCTCATTTTAGTTGAAAAAAATTAATTATCTTTATATGTCAATATATTATTTATTTTTTATTGAAGTTTTTACAACGTTGTAGCAGAGAATTGTGTCTCTTCGTTTTTATGAGAATAATGTGGTTTTCCATTCTATGGACTTACTCTGAAAAGTTTAAATTTCATAAGTTTTGAACATTTTTTTGGTTTTTCGTAGAAAAACTGAATGGGGTTGTTATACAATTTATCTTTATAATAAAAGATGATGTTTGAAAGGTGCTTTTGTCATTTCAGAAAAGATGAAATAACTCTTTGTGGGCAGTTAAATTATCGTCGAATTTGACAAAGCTTTCAATAAATTACTTAAGACAAGGGGGGAAGGACATGTATAAATTTTTCAAATTGATATAATTTTCTGTTCATGTTCTAATTGCAGCGTTTGTTTTTATGTAATTGACTTTTAATAAAAAAGTCGACTCATAGAAGATTTCATTAAATAAATCCTATAAAATAATTTCTTATTATTGTGGGAATTGTTGTTTTAATACTATGTCTGATAAAATGAATTTACCTTTTGATAAAGAACATATTGAACCAATAGAATTACGTTCTGCTTTACAGGAACGTTATTTGGCTTATGCACTTTCTACGATTACACACCGTGCATTGCCTGATGTACGTGATGGATTGAAGCCGGTCCACCGGCGGATTGTTCATGCGATGCGTCTTCTCAAACTAAATCCTGGACAGTCTTATGCGAAATGTGCGCGGATTGTTGGTGATGTCATGGGAAAATTTCATCCTCATGGGGATGCGTCTATTTATGATGCCTTGGTGCGCTTGGCTCAAAGTTTTGCTGTTCGTTATCCGTTGGTTGATGGGCAAGGCAATTTTGGTAATATTGATGGTGATAATGCTGCTGCCATGCGTTATACGGAAGCACGTATGACTGAAGTGGCTGCATTGTTACTTGAAGGAATTAATGAGAATGCTATTGATTTTCGTTTAACCTATAATGAGGAAGATGAAGAGCCTGTTGTTTTACCAGGAGCTTTCCCTAATCTTTTAGCAAATGGTTCTTCTGGTATTGCTGTTGGTATGGCAACATCTATTCCCCCCCATAATGTTGCTGAGCTTTGTGATGCAGCACTCCATTTGATTGCGCATCCCGATGTAAATGATGAGGAATTAAATCAATTTGTTCTTGGTCCTGATTTTCCGACGGGGGGAATTTTAGTTGAACCTAAAAAAAGTATTGAGGAATCCTATCGTGTTGGGCGTGGATTCTTTCGCTTGCGTTCACGTTGGCATCAGGAATCTGGTAGCCGTGGTTCTTATGTGATTGTTGTAACTGAAATTCCCTATCAGATTCAAAAGTCACGTCTTATTGAAAAAACAGCAGAGTTATTGCTTGCACGCCGATTGCCAATGCTTGAGGATATCCAAGATGAATCAGCAGAAGATATCAGAATCGTGCTGGTTCCTAAAAATCGGTCGGTTGATCCGGAGCTCCTTATGGAGTCTCTTTTTAAATTGACTGACTTTGAAGTAAGATTTCCCCTTAATCTGAATGTTTTGTCTTTGGGAAAAATACCCAATGTCCTTTCTTTGCGAGAAAGTTTGCAGCAATGGCTTGAACATCGTCAAGAAGTGCTTATTCGTCGCTCTCATTATCGGCTTGATCAAATTGATAGCCGATTGGAAATTCTTCATGGATATCTTATTGCCTATTTAAATCTCGATGAGGTCATTCAGATTATTCGTGAAGAGGATGAACCGAAAAAGAAGCTGATTAATCGGTTTGAATTAACAGAAAATCAAGCTGAAGCTATTCTTAATATGCGCTTGCGTTCTTTGCGTAAGCTTGAGGAATTTGAAATTCGTAAAGAATTTGAAAGTTTGAAAGCTGAAAAAGAAAAGCTACAGAATTTGTTAGCTTCTCCTATAAAACAGTGGAAAATAATTTCAGAAGAAATCAAAAAAGTTCGAAACACTTTTGGGCCTGAAACACTCTTGGGGAAAAGACGTACGACGTTTGAAGAGGCACCAAGACATGATCTTGATGATATTCAACAAGCAATGATCGAAAAAGAACCGATTACTATTGTTATTTCTGAAAAGGGGTGGATGCGTGCTTTGAAGGGACACTTGAACGATTATAAAGCACTTTCTTTTAAAGAAGGAGACAGTTTAAAGTTAGCCTTTCCAGCATTTACGACCGACAAGATTGTGCTGATCAGTACGGGGGGGAAGTTTTTTGCTATTGGTGCAAATAATTTACCTGGAGGGCGGGGACATGGTGAACCTATTCGTCTCTTAGTTGATATGGATGATGAGCACGATGTTCTCACAGCTTTTGTGCATCACGCCGAGGAAAAATTTCTCTTGGTTTCATCTCACGGTAATGGTTTTATTGTTTCTTCTGCAGAAGTGATCGCCAATACACGAAAAGGAAAGCAAGTGATGAATGTGAAAGCTCCTGATAAGGTAAAGCTTTGTGTTCCGGTAAATGGTGATCATGTTGCTGTAGTCGGTGAAAACCGTAAAATGCTTATTTTTTCTATTGAACAAATACCAGAAATGAATCGCGGTAAGGGTGTTCGTTTACAGCGTTATAAAGAAGGTGGTGTTGTTGATGCCAAGACTTTTAATTTATCAGAAGGCTTAAGTTGGCAAGATACAGCTGAACGAATCTTTAACCGTCAAGCTGATGATCTCATTGAATGGATGGGAATGCGTGCGGGCGTCGGGCGTTTGGTTCCAAGAGGATTTCCAAAATCAGGAAAATTTATCAATTAAATGTATTTTATAAATGGGAAAATTCCCTATGGTTTTATGATTATGTAAGATATTAATTTATAAAGATAATTTATTATTTTTTATATTGAACGAAAGACCTAAAGCGTAAGTTTTTCTCTTATTTCGATCTTGTTCAGGTTAAATCAATCAAAACTGTTTGTTTGCCTATCATGAGATGAGAGACCAGCCCGTCTTCATAAAAACTATTGAAGAAAAGAATAAAAATATTTTTTAATAAACCGTTTCACAGACAAGAGTTGTTGCAACAATAGTATGTTTGTTTTTTTACATTATACCATTTATGGGTGCTGTCGTGAAATGATTTGATATTTCGAGAGCTGTACCTTTAAACAAACAATGTGAATGTTTAACACAAGAATGTTCTATTTGGAGATGTTTTATTTTGTCTGATAGGTTTATTTTCTTATTGTTCAAGAGAGATGTTATTAATCTTTCGTAGTAATATTTATTCGTTAGGATTACTATGATATTGTCTAAAAAGATGACCACGTTCAGCCCATAAGACGAGAAGTATGGCAGTGAGACTCAGAAAGAAAAATCCTGCTGAGTTTGGGATGGTTGTTTCATCAAATTGTTGGGCAATAAAAAAGCTAAGTCCTGCACCGATAGATGTTTGAAGAAAGCCGGATACAGAAGAAGCTGTTCCAGCTATTTCTCCTACAGGTTCAAGAGCGAGTGTATTGAAATTGGCCATAATACCACCGCAGGTAAACATTAATATACAATATAACGTCATATAAAAAGGAAAAGGGATAACACCACCTGCTAAGATGGACCCAATAAACCAAATGCATGAAGTGGCACAAAAGAGCAAAAGCATAGTATGAGCAATACGCCGCATTCCAAGGCGTCCAACGAGTTGAGAGTTAAAGAATGATGATAGAGCTTGAAATGCAGCACCAACTGCGAAAGCAATAGGGAACCAAAGTCCTAGATTATAGATCCCTTCATATGTTTGTTGTGATGTATTAACGGCGGTAAAGATACAGCCTAAAATAATGGACGTTGCAAGTGTATAGCAAAGTGTTGTGCGATTGGTTATTACAATCCATAAGTTGTGTTTAACTGAAGAAAAGGAAAGAGAGCGTTGCGCATAAAGAGTTTCAGGCAAGCGCAGTTGAATCCAAATCATCAGTCCTAAACCAATCATTGCCATGAAAATAAAAATATATTGCCAATGTCCGAGCAGTAAAATGATCTGTCCTGTTGCGGGACCAACCATTGGTGCAACAAGAAAAACCATCATAACAATAGACATAACTTCTGCCATTTTTCGACCACTGTAGAGATCACGTACGACGGAAACTGTGAGCACGCGCATAGCAGCCCCTCCAATTCCTTGCAAGATACGTAAAATAAGTAAGAGAGAAAAATCAGTTACAAAGGCACAGCCAATCGCCGTAAATGAATAAAAAGCAAGCCCGAGAAGAATAAGTTTACGTCGTCCATACCTATCGCTTATTGGACCGAAAAATATTTGAGCAATACCATAGCTAATAAGATAACTCGAAATGATATAATGTTGATCATTTTCATTGAGAACATTTAAGCCGTCTAAAATATCGGGCATAGCTGGCAGCATAATATCAACAGCTATAGCGTTAATAGCCATGAGCGAAGCAATAAGAATAACAAATTCTTTATAGCCAATTTTGTTTCTAATCGCATCTCTATGCGTTTGTTCATCGACTGAATATGACATATGGCATCCTTGAAATAAAAATTTCGTCTGAAAACAGCTCTTTTTAAGAGTCTGAATAAAATGAAAGATACCTATGATTGATTACATGGAATATTTTTTTCTTTCAAAAGTTCCTGTAACTCATTGTTTTGAAACATCTCTTTAACAATATCACAGCCTCCGATAAATTCACCTTTGATATAAAGCTGTGGAATTGTTGGCCAATTTGAGTAATCTTTAATCCCTTGACGCAATTCGTTAGAAGTTAAGATATTAATCCCTTTATAATTCAATCCTAAATAATCAAGAATTTGAACAACTTGTCCTGAAAACCCGCATTGCGGAGCGTCAGGTGTTCCTTTCATGAATAAAATGACGTCGTTTGTTTTAATTTCGTTGTCAATAAAATCATGAACAGTGGTCATTTTTATCCCTCGATATTTCAGATTTTTATCAGTGTGTAATTTATATTCATACTGCTTTTAATCGTATTAAATGTGTGAATGCAAGAAGAAATTTTAGATTATTTTGGGACATTTGTTTGCAACATTAAGGCGTGAAGGTCATTTCCCATATTGCCTTTAAGGGCATCATAGACCATTTTATGTTGTTGAACACGGGTTTTACCACGAAAACTTTCAGAAATAACTTCTGCAGCATAATGTTCCCCATCTCCAGCAAGATCACGAATTCTTACAGTAGCATCAGGAATGCCTTCACGAATAAGCGTTTCAATTGCATGGGCACTCATTGCCATCATTATTCTCCTATGTTGTTCATTTTTTATAAAGGCTGTTTAAGAGAAAAAACAATTTTTATTCTTCACCCATAAATTGTGGAAACCAGTTTTCATAGGCTTTTGTGAGTTTGTCTACTGAAAGTGTTAATATCCCATCTATATTAAGAGAAGTACCCTCGACTTGACCTAGCTCTGTTAAAGAAACTGTATTGATTTGTGCACGCTCTTTAAGACTATTAAGAGAGTGAGGTTTGACGGCTAAAAGATAACGTCCTTGGTCTTCTCCAAAAAGTTCTGCATGATGGGGTGATTTATTGCTTAATTTTACTTTGATTCCTTTACCTGCTTTAATGACCATTTCAGCAAGTGCTATCGCTAATCCTCCGTCAGAAAGGTCATGGGCGGCGTGAATAAAACCACGATGTATGACATCTCGAACAAATTGACCATGCTTTTTTTCAAGTTGTAAATCTACAGGGGGGGGGGGGCCTGCATCAATATTTAAAATGTTACGTGCATAGATTGATTGTCCTAAATGGGAGCCGCAATTTCCTACTAAAACAAGAATATCTCCATTTTGCATACCACTTATTGTTACCATTTTAGACCAATCATTAAGAAGGCCTACCCCAGCAATTGTGGGGGTTGGAAGAATGGCTTCCCCATTTGTTTCGTTGTAAAGAGAAACATTGCCTGAAACGATAGGAAAATCAAGGATTCTACAAGCTTCTCCTATACCTTTAATAGCAAAAACCAGCTGTCCCATAATTTCAGGTTTTTCAGGGTTACCAAAATTGAGATTATCTGTAGCAGCCAGTGGTGTTGCACCTGTCGTACTAATGTTTCGCCAGCATTCTGCGACAGCTTGTTTCCCCCCTTCATAAGGGTCTGCTTCACAATAGCGAGGTGTTACATCAGAAGAAAAAGCAAGAGCACGTTTGCTGTTGTTTCCTACACGGATAACGCCTGCATCACCTCCTGGACAAACAAGGCTATTTCCTTGGATAAGGGTATCATATTGTTCATAAACCCATCGCCGAGAACTTTGATCAGCAGAATTCAATAAGCTCAGAAGCGCATCACCAAGATTTTCAACTTTTTTGACGTCTTCTGCTTTCAAGGGTGTTTTTTTTGCCGGCTCACTCCAAGGACGATCATAAACAGGCGCTTCATCACCAAGCTCTTTGATGGGAAGATTGACAACTTCTTCCCCTTGATGAAATACACGAAAACGTAAATCATCGGTTGTTTTTCCAATGATAGAAAAATGTAGTCCCCACTTATGAAAAATTGCTTCTGCTTGCTTTTCTAGTTCTGGTTTAAGGACCATGAGCATACGCTCTTGACTTTCAGAAAGCATCATTTCATAGGCTGTCATGTTTTCTTCTCGAACAGGAACTGTATCAAGATTAAGCTGTATCCCCAGATTTCCTTTTGCTCCCATTTCAACGGCAGAAGAGGTGAGTCCTGCTGCCCCCATATCTTGAATAGCAACCACGGCTCCAAGTTCCATGAGCTCTAAACATGCTTCAAGGAGACATTTTTCTGTAAAAGGATCACCGACTTGAACAGTTGGGCGTTTTTCACTGATTGAAGAATCAAATTCAGCAGAAGCCATTGTTGCTCCACCGACACCATCACGTCCTGTTTTTGCACCCAGATAAACAACAGGGAGTCCAATACCTTGTGCTTTAGAATAAAAAAGGGCGTCTGTCTTTGCAATACCGGCGACAAAAGCGTTAACAAGGATATTGCCATTATAACGCTCATCAAAATTTACTTCTCCACCAACCGTTGGAACACCAAAAGAATTGCTGTAACCACCTATTCCAGAAACAACACCAGAAACAAGATGGCGTGTTCGTGGGTGATCAGGAGCACCAAATCGCAATGCATTCATAGCAGCAACAGGACGGGCTCCCATTGTAAAGACATCACGTAAAATACCACCAACACCTGTCGCTGCACCTTGATAAGGTTCAATATAAGAAGGGTGGTTATGGCTTTCCATTTTGAAAACAACACATTGTCCTTCGCCAATATCGGCAACACCAGCATTTTCACCAGGTCCTTGGATGACACATTTTCCTTCTGTCGGAAGAGTTTTTAGCCATTTTTTAGATGATTTATAGGAACAATGTTCGTTCCACATTGCAGAAAAAATTCCTAGTTCAGTAAATGTTGGTTCTCTACCAATTAACGTTAGGATACGTTGATATTCATCTTCTTTTAGCCCGTGTTGTGCAATGAGTTCTGATGTAATAGTGATGTTATTGCAAGGCTTCATGAGTATTTATCCGTCAAATTAATCGAAATTTAGTATTTTTATTTTTTTAACCTAGCAGCTTATATTATAAACAATAATGTTGTTTAATAATAAAAATATTTATAGACAGTAAGCTGAAGATTTTGTCCGTTTGTTTGGTGGGATTTAAGACTAAAAATGGTCTTAAATAATTATGTGTTTAGAAAATAATATCCATTGTTGTTTGTGAAGAGCTTTGTTTATAGATTTACGATGCGAGAAATGGTATAAATCCTTGTTTTTTTAAATTATGGAGCGCGAGTATTTTTGCAGCATTATCCATTTACTAACTCTAAAGCACTTTGAAAAAGTAAACGACCGTCAGTACCTCCGTGGGCGGGTTCAATAAAGTTTTCAGGATGGGGCATCATACCAAGAATATTACCAGCTTTATTAACAATACCAGCAATATCTTTCATTGAGCCGTTCGGGTTTGTATTTTCTGCATAGCGAAAAACAATTTGTTCATTGTCTTCCATTTGTTTCAATGTTTCACTATCAACAAAATAATTTCCGTCATGATGGGCAACAGGACAACGAATAATTTGTCCTTTAGAATAATATCGAGAAAATTTTGTCTTGGCGTTGACGACTTCAAGCTTGATTTCACGACAAACAAATTTTAAAGAAGCGTTACGCATTAAAGTACCGGGTAATAATCCTGCTTCCAACAAAATTTGAAATCCATTACAGATACCTATAATTGTCGTACCTTCTTGTGCTTTTTCACGAATGGCTTTTAAGACGGGAGTTCGCGCTCCAATCGCACCACATCTTAAGTAGTCGCCATAGGAAAAACCACCAGGAATAATAATAACATCTACATCTGGAATTGTTGTTTCTGTTTGCCAAATTTTTAGTGGCTCAACTCCCGTTATATGATGTAATGCTGCAACCATATCTCGATCACGATTTAATCCAGGAAGTTGAATGATGGCAGTTTTCATGAGCATTTCACTTACAGAAGTTCGATTGTATAATTTTCAATGACAGTATTTGCGAGTAACTCTTCACACATTTGCTCAAGTTTTTTCTTTGCAGTTTCAGAAGGTAGTTCATCAAGAACAATATCAAAAACCTTTCCTTGACGAATAGATTGAATGCCTTCGAAAGCCAAACTTTTTAAAGCACCGACAATTGCTTCTCCTTGTGGATCAAGAACGCTTTCTCTTAAAGTAACCGTAATGCGTGCTTTCATTTTTTGCTTCCTGCTTGTTAAAAGAACCTCTCCTTTGAAGAGGGGTGTTTGTATAAGGTGATGTTTTTTACCTTGTTTTTACTTTACGAGAACGGGACCACTTGGTCGTGTTGGTTCGTTTTCATTCATAATACCAAGACGTTTGGCAACTTCTTGATAGGCATTAATAAGCCCTCCCATATCACGACGAAAACGGTCTTTATCCATTTTTTCTTGTGTGTGCATATCCCATAGTCGTGCAGAATCAGGAGAGATTTCATCAGCAAGAACAATGCGCATTGTTTCATCTTCCCACAGGCGACCAAATTCCATTTTAAAATCAATTAATTGGATGTTAACACCGGCAAAAAGCCCAGAAAGAAAATCATTAATACGAATTGAAAGTTGCATCATATCTTCTATCTCTTGTGGGACAGCCCACCCAAAAGCTGTGATATGTTCTTCCGTTACCATAGGATCATCGAGAGAATCATTTTTATAGTAGAATTCAATGATGGATTGCGGAAGCGGGGTTCCTTCTTCCAGTCCTAAACGCTTAGCAAGAGAGCCGGCAGCAACATTGCGAACAACAACTTCCAACGGAATGATTTCCACCGCTTTAATAAGCTGTTCGCGCATGTTTATACGTTTGATAAAATGTGTTGGGATACCCAAACGTCCAAGATGGCTAAAAATATGTTCCGAAATTCGGTTGTTTAAAACCCCCTTTCCGTCGATAATTTCATGTTTTTTTGCATTAAAGGCAGTTGCATCATCTTTAAAAAATTGAATGTAAGTCCCTGGTTCAGGTCCTTCATATAAAATTTTAGCCTTGCCTTCATAAATACGGTGGCGACGATTCATCATGATTCTCTATTTATCTTGAGAGGTTTTTAATAACATTGATAAATGATACTATCCTAATTGATAGAATTTCTCAATGATATTGCTATGATACTTTTATAATTTTTATCATTACACGTTTACCCAAAGGTGAAGATACATAAGCGATGAGAAAGAAGATCACCTCTTTTGGATCAAATTTTTGCAAGAAAGTGAGAGAGGACCATAAGCCCTTCAGGCCAAGGTCCGTGTCCGGATTCTGCGTTAATATGGCCAGAATACCCAGCATCAACAAAGAGTGATCCCCAATCATTGGCAATTTTTTCTGCTACTGAAAATTGACAAAACTCATCGTTGCGACTGGCTATGACAATAGAAGGAAAAGGAAGCTTTTGGCGATGATAGGGGCCAAATGTCATTAAATGTTTGGGACGTATTTTTTCATTGGCGACATCTGGAGGTGCAACAAAGAAAGCGCCACAAATTTTTTCTGTATTTTGTACAGTTGCATGAATAACACTGGGAACTCCTAATGAATGAGCAATAAGCATAACAGGCCTTTGAGCTTTTGCGATGGCGGTTTTAACTTTGTTAACCCACTCTTCACAAACAGGCTTTGACCAATGGAGTTGTTCAATGCGGCTGGCTGTCGACAATTTTTTTTCCCAGCGTGTTTGCCAATGATCTGGACCAGATCCTTTGTAGCCAGGAACAATAAGAATATCGAGTTGATTTGCTTTCATGAATTGTTTTCTTTGTTACAACAGATTTTTGATCATAGGTTGAATGGATTTTGGTTTTCTATGTCGCTTTATTGTTCTTCAAAAACACGTTTAAAAATCGTATTGATATGTTTGGTGTGGTAAGAAAGATCAAATTTTTCGCGAAGTTCTTCTTCACTTAAAGCTTTGGTAACATCTTTGTCGTTGAGGAGTTCTTCTAAAAAATCTTTTCCTTGTTCCCAAACTTTCATCGCATTTCGTTGTACAATCCGATAAGAATCTTCACGACTAATCCCTGCTTGTGTGAGTGCTAAAAGAACCCGTTGTGAGTGAACAAGACCGCGGAATTTATTGAGATTTTTTTGCATATTTTCTGGATAGACAATGAGATTTTCAATGACAGATGTGAGGCGAGAAAGAGCAAAATCAAGTGTAATCGTCGCATCTGGAGCAATATAACGCTCAACAGATGAATGGGAAATATCACGTTCATGCCAAAGAGCTACATTTTCCATGGCTGGGAGTGCAAATGCACGTACCATACGGGCTAATCCAGTTAAATTTTCTGTTAAAACTGGATTACGTTTATGAGGCATTGCCGATGAACCTTTTTGCCCAGGTGAGAAATGTTCCTCTGCTTCAAGAACTTCTGTTCGTTGTAAGTGGCGTATTTCTATTGCTAGCCTTTCAATAGAGGAAGCAATAACACCAAGTGTTGCAAAAAACATAGCATGACGATCTCTTGGTATTACTTGGGTGGAAACCGGTTCAGTACGCATCTTCAAGGCTTTTGCTACATGTTCTTCAACGCGTGGATCGATATTAGCAAAAGTTCCTACAGCTCCTGAAATCGCGCAAGTAGAAATTTCTTCTCGTGCAGCAAGAAGACGTTTGCGACAACGGGAAAATTCAGCGTATGCAAGAGCAAACTTGATTCCAAATGTTGTCGGTTCAGCATGAATGCCATGACTCCGCCCAATGGTGATTGTCTCTTTATGCTCAAAAGCACGTCTTTTTAATGCTTCAAGAAGTTGATCTATATCCTCTAGCAAAATATCACTCGCACGCATCAATTGAATGTTCAGCGTTGTATCGAGAACATCAGATGATGTCATGCCTTGGTGGATAAAACGTGCCTCTGGTCCAATGAATTCAGCTAGGTGGGTTAGAAATGCGATAACATCATGTTTGGTAATTGCTTCAATTTCATCAATGCGATTGACATCAAATTTAGCTGCTGCCCCTTTTTCCCAAATGACTTTGGCGGCTTCTTTCGGAATAATCCCTAAGTGAGCAAGGGCATCACAGGCATGGGCTTCAATTTCAAACCAAATACGATATTTTGTTTCGGGAGACCAAATTGTTACCATTGCAGGGCGGGAATAACGTGCGATCATCATTTTTTTCCTTGTTGTGAGAGGATTGCGGCTTGGCGCAATGCACTAATACGTGTTTTGTAAAGCTCTTTATTTCCATCTTTATAAATTGCAGAGCCTGCGACAAATACATTTGCACCAGCTTTTGCAGCTATCCCAATTGTATCAACGGTGATACCACCATCAACTTCAAGATCAATAGGGCGGTTTGCAATCATGTTTTTAACGCGCTTAATTTTATTTTTTATTTCTGGAATAAAACTTTGTCCACCAAAACCGGGATTGACCGTCATGATGAGAATGAGATCTAATTGATCAAGCAAATATTCAAGTACATGTTCAGGGGTGCTTGGATTGAGTGCGATTCCTGCTTTTTTCCCCATTTTTTTGATTGTTTGTAATGAACGATGAAGATGTGGACCTGCTTCAGCATGAATAGTTATAATATCTGAACCTGCTTTTGCAAAAGCTTCTAAATAAGGGTCTACTGGTGCGATCATCAGGTGGACATCAAATATTGCTTTTGTTAATGGGCGTAGAGCTTTGACGATTTCAGGACCAAAGGTGATGTTAGGAACAAAGTGCCCATCCATAATATCAAGATGAAGCCAATCTGCACCAGCATCAACAACATCTAACATTTCTTGTCCAAGTTTAGAAAAATCAGAAGCCAAGAGAGAAGGCGAAATGAGATGAAAATGAGGCATTAAAATCTCCTTAGATTGGCAGTTTTTATCATATCGCTGTGTATACACAAATATTTTTTGTGTTATGACGGAAAAGAAAAAATATGTATTATAGGTCTTTTTATGGAAAGATTGCTTGAAATTTTAAAGCTTTATAAGTGAAAGATATGTCGAATCATAAAACATATTTGATGCCTGAACTTCAACATAAACATACTATTGCGGTTTCTTCTCAAGAATATCGAGATGCCATGAGTCTTTTTGCAGGAGCTGTGCATATTGTGACAACAAATGGTATTAAGGGAAGACGTGGGGTGACTGTTTCGGCGTGTTGTTCTTTATCTGATGATCCTCCAACCCTTCTTGTTTGTCTCATGCGCCATAATTTAAAGAATCAGGTGTTTATGGAGAATGGAAATTTTTGTGTTAATAGCTTGGCAGGAAAACATCGCTCATTAGCGGATGTTTTTTCGAGGCGTTGCAATTCTACACAAAATGAGCGTTTTGATGTTGCTCAATGGGGAGCTTTGCAAACGGGGGCGCCTAGTCTTTCAGACGCTCTAGCGTCGTTTGATTGTCGTTTGATTTGTTGGCACGAACACGCAACCCATTGTGTTTTGATTGGTGAGGTTGTTGCAATCAACTGTAATAAAGAAAAAGATGCTTTGATGTATTTGAAACGTGAATATCACACTTTGCCTTTATAAAGATTTTATTTTTTTGCATTGATGAAATGATTTATTGTTGCTTCATTTAGATTTTAAACAATGTAGAGAGTAGGGGAGGGATGGCTCTGATATCTGATATTAGATTTCCTTCTTTTTAAAGTTTTTCAATAAGCGAAAAAAATGATTCTGGATGAGATTTGATCAAGAATTCAATCTACATAAAAAAGCGATCAAACCTAAACAGTGCATTTAGATATATTCGTCGATTGTTATGAAAAAACATTTTACTCTTGTGTTGATGGGTATTGCACAATATATAGACCGCACATAGCATATGTGGAGGTTTTTTATTGCATGAGCGAAGAGATTGATGGTCAATATCGCCCTAGTGAAGATGAGCCTTTTATGAATGAGCGGCAAAAGGCGTATTTTCGTGCTAAATTGGTTTCTTGGAAGAATGATATATTAAAAGAAGCTCGTGAGACTTTGGAAAATTTGCAGGAAGAGAATGTTGGTCAGCCCGATTTGACTGATCGGGCTTCTTGTGAAACTGATCGTACAATCGAATTACGTGCTCGTGATCGTCAGAGGAAACTTATTTCAAAAATAGATGCTGCTTTAGAGCGCATTGATAATGGAACATACGGTTTTTGTGAAGAAACCGGCGAACCCATTAGTATCAAGCGTCTTGAGGCTCGGCCGATAGCCGTTTTGTCATTGGAAGCGCAAGAACGTCACGAACGACGTGAAAGAGTTTATCGCGATGATTAAGGTTATTGAGATGATAAACAAACGAAATTCGTGGTGATGAAATTGTATATTTTTATTTTTGAGGGGTAGGAATGAATAAAGATGGTTCTTGCCGCCCCTCAATTTCGGCGGTGATGGCTGAATCTTTTACCGCTTGATTCGTAAAAGGAGAGGGACTTTTATCCGATACATCGTTTCTTTCTGGAGGGGCGGAATTTAGATGTGTGTGTGTTTCTCTTTTTTGTATTTTTGATGTACCAGTAATATCGGATTCTACAACCACATCTGTTAATCCGCCAATAAGGAGCAAATGTTCTTTATTATCGCAACGGACTAAAACAAGGCGGCGTGCTCGATCTATAGAAATTACTTCACATAATGCTAATCGTGATAGACTTTTTTTTCTATTAATGCTGTATCTTCCTGTACTTAAGCGACGTAAAAACACGATAATTACGGTAATAGCTGCGATTGTTATTATAAAAAGCAAAAAGCTTATCGTTATGTTTGCAGCAGATACACCTATCTGCTCTGATAACCAGATATACATAGATTTTCTCCCATTTTGGATGGAAATATTATTTTTTATTGAGATAAATTTATAAACATACCCTCAAAAGGTTCACTTATAATGTAAGAAATAAACTTTTGAATATTAAGCGAGCTTATCTTAGATAATATCATAGTATATACTTTATAACAACATAACAACGAATATAAAGGAAGTTTTGTGACATAAGAAATAGCTATAAGCTAAGGCAAAGAGAGATGGATAAAGATTTTGAGAATAATGAAAGATCAGCGTCTTCGTTTCATCGGAGAGTTGTGATTTTTGGTGTTGTTTTTGTATTAGGTTTTCTTTTCATTGTGGGTATTTTAGGTTTTTTTTATCCACAAAACTATTTGCAACAGGCGATATCAATATCTTTTTTGATTCTAGCAATGATCGGTGTTGCAACACTCGTTTTGTGTGGAATGGGAATTTTAAGATATCATGTGTGGTCGCATGAAGATTTTGATTTTAGCATCTTTAATAGGAGCGATGATGCAATTGTAATCTCTGATCTTTCTGGTTTTGTTTATTATTCTAATCAAAACTATCGAAAAATTCTGACCTATAAGCCTGAAGTGTCTTGTTATAGGGTTATTGCGGATCTTCCAGGAGCTGGTGCACTCTCGTACCGCTTAAAGGTTGCAGCCTGTAATAATCTTGCAGCGCAAGAGGAATTGAGAGTAGAACAACCAATTTTTACCGATTCTACACCAAAAAAATCTGTTTGGTATAATATTTCCGTTCAACCTATCACAAAACAGAAAAAAAAGCTTTTATTTTGGCGTATTACTGATATTTCGCACTTACAACAAACGCGAGAAGTTTTTTTCTCGAACCTTCAAGAGGCTATCAATCACTTGGATCAAGCTTCTATTGGTTTTGTATCCGTTAATAGACAAGGAACTATTCTTTATGCCAATGCGACTTTTGCCGAATGGTTTTCAATTGATTTAGCGAATTTCTCAATTGGTCAATATAATTTTGATTCGTTATTTGATAGCGTTGGCGCTAAGAGCTCATGGAGTGATATCTGTTTACAAACCAACAGATATCAAAGTTCAGGTTACTTTTTACCTTATAGGTTTTCGTTATGTTTAAATTCACACACGACTTGTGAGAAAATATTCCATTGTCTTATATCTGTTTCTTCTCTCTTAGAAGAGGAAGCCATTTATCGTGTTGTGATCATTCCACAACAAATACAAAAAGAAGAGGATGATCAATTAAAATTACCCAGCATATTAGGAGAATATTTTGATGCAAGTCCTTTTGCAATAGCCGTGGTGGATCATGCAGGGCAATTGGTTCATATGAATAATGCTTTTTCATCACTCACGGGATGCATGGATAAAACGATCAATTTTTATGATGTTATTTCTCGTCGTGATTGTGTGCAGTTAGAGCGTGCCTTTCAGAAAATTGCGACAAATAAAAATTATTTTGTTTCTCTAGAAACTGTTTTAGAAAAAAATGAAGAACGCCATTTACGTCTCCATGTTATGTCTGTACCACCATATCATGGTGATGCATTGCAAGATTTGGTCATTCTCTCTGTCATTGAAACAACAGAACAAAAAACGCTTGAAGATAAAATGATGCAAAGTCAGAAGATGCAAGCTGTTGGACAATTGGCAGGCGGTATTGCTCATGATTTTAATAATGTTTTAACAGCAATTTTAATGTCATGTGATCTTCTTTTAAATACCCATCGTAGTTCTGATCCTGCTCATGCTGATCTTATCAATATTAAAAATAATGCTAATCGTGCAGCGGCTCTTGTACAACAATTATTAGCTTTTTCTAGAAAGCAAACACTTCGACCTGAAGAAGTTGATTTTACAGAGTTTTTATCAGACATTCGCAATCTTATTTTACCACTTTTGGGGAATAATATTCAGTTAAAAATTATCCATGGAAGAGATTTGTGGAGCGTTGAAGTTGATCAAGCATCTTTTCAGCGTGTTATTATGAATTTGGTTATTAATGCGCGTGATGCCATGTTAGATGGAGGTATTGTTACGATTGCGACAAATAATATTACAAAGCAACAAAGTGCTGAATTTAATCATCTTGGATTAGCAATTGGCGAGTATGTGCAATTGACTATTTCAGATACAGGGGCTGGTATATCTGCTGCTATACAAGAAAAAATGTTTGAGCCATTTTTTACAACAAAAGAAGTTGGAAAAGGAACAGGACTTGGTTTATCAATGGTTTATGGAATTATCAAGCAGAGCGGTGGGTATATTTATTGTGAAAGTAAAGAAGGTGAAGGAGCAACATTTCATATTTTTCTTCCCCGTTATATCCCCAATATAAAAGGAGAAATTTCTCAAAAGATTGAAAAAGATGAAGAGAAAGATAAAAATATAGACTTAACAGGATCTGCGACTGTTTTATTAGTTGAAGATGAAGATGCGGTCAGAATGGGGGGGGTAAGAGCTCTTCAAATGAGAGGATATACGGTTTTAGAGGCAGCAAGTGGGGTGGAAGCACTCTCTATTCTTGAGGAACAAAAAGGAGAAGTTGATATTATTGTTTCCGATGTGGTGATGCCAGAAATGGATGGGCCAACTTTATTGAAGGAAGTCCGTAAAAACTATCCTGATATCAAATTTCTTTTCGTTTCTGGATATGCAAAAGATGCCTTTGCTAAAAATCTTCCACAAGATGCTGTTTTTGGTTTTTTATCTAAGCCTTTTACACTCAAACAGTTAGCTGTAACAGTTAAAGAAACACTTTCGTCATAAACAAAAATTTATGCAATAGAAAATTGCGTATTTTAAGATTTTTTAGGCGAAATACGAGAGTATTTTGATAAATAGAGCTTATGATAATGTCATAGAATTGAATAAAGAAGAAAAATTTTAAAAATGAACTAAAATTCAAAAAATTACATATTTTGTGCAAAAATTTATGAAGAGATGGACTCTATTATGTCAATATTTCATAGAGATTTTCAATTGTAGATACTGAGCAAAAACTATGTGTAAAGCATTGAAATATGCTGATTAATAGATTGTTGATACACTCAAAAAGATAAAAGCTGTTGTTGCGTATCGACCATTTTGCTCTTCCCTTCAATAAATGCTTTTAAGGCTTCGGGATAGAGTTTATGCTCTGCTTTAAGAACTCTTTGTGCTAAGCACTCAGCAGTATCATGGGGATAGACTGGAACGGCTGCTTGGGCAAGGATTTTTCCTGCATCCATGTCTTCTGTAACAAGGTGAACAGTGCAACCCGTGATTTTTACACCTGCTTGTAAAGCTTTTTCATGTGTGTTTAAGCCTTTAAATGAAGGCAAAAGAGAAGGATGAATATTTAGAATTCGTCCTTCATAAAGTTTTACAAAACGTGGTGAGATAAGGCGCATATACCCTGCAAAGCAGAGAAAATCCGGTTTATATTGATTTAAAATTGTAAAAATATTTTCTTCATGCTCTTCTTTTGTTTTGTAAATTTTACGATCAACAATATGAATAGGTAAGTTATGGTTTTGCGCTTTTTCAATACCGTTGGCACGCGGATTATCGCAAATAACCGCGACGATTTCAGCAGGATATGCCGTTTGTTGGCTAGCTTGAGCAAGGGCGACCATATTGGATCCATTACCAGAAATGAAAACGACGATTTGTTTTTTCATAAATGCAGTACCCCTTTATAAAGTATTCCTTTATTTTGATCTTGGCATTTTGTTAAAATGCCAAGGGGAGTTACAGTCTCTCCTTTTCTTTCAAGAGCTTGTGTAATTGTTTCAGCTGCATGCTGTGCTACGATAATGATCATGCCAATACCACAATTAAATGTTCTTAACATTTCTGTTTCTTCTATTTTACCTTGTTTGGCAATCCATGAAAATACTGCTGGAACATTGATGCTAGAAAGATTAATTTCAGCGCAGAGAGAGGATGGAAGGACACGTGGAATATTTTCAGGAAAACCTCCACCCGTAATATGAGCAAGAGCTTTAATCCCTTCATATTTTCGCATGATGGGAAGAAGCGATTTTACATAAATGCGTGTTGGTGTAAGAAGTGCTATACCAAGGCTGCTTTCGGGGGAAAAAGGGGCAGGGTCATTCCATTTGAGATAATTTTGCTGGATGATTCGTCGAACAAGCGAAAAGCCATTGGAATGAATTCCAGAGGCGCTTAGACCTAATATAATATCACCTTCTGTCAAATCTTTTGAAGGGAGTAGCTTGCTACGTTCGCATGCTCCAACAGCAAAACCAGCTAGATCATAATCTCCCTCTGCATACATTCCTGGCATTTCTGCAGTTTCTCCTCCAATAAGGGCAGCACCGGCTTGTTTACATCCTTCTGCAATACCGGAAACAATCGCAGCTCCTTGTTCAGGGTCAAGCTTTCCAGTTGCAAAATAATCCAGAAAAAAGAGAGGTTCAGCCCCTTGTACGAGTAAATCATTGACACACATAGCTACAAGATCAATACCTACAGTGTTATGGTGACCTACTTCAATGGCAATTTTTAATTTTGTTCCCACACCATCATTGGCTGCTACTAGGATAGGATCCGTAAAGCCTGCTGCTTTTAAATCAAAAAGTCCACCAAAACCGCCAATTTCTGCATCTGTTCCGGCTCGTTTTGTTGCGCGTATAAAGGGTTTAATTTTTTCTACCATGGCATTACCCATATCGATGTTTACACCGGCTTTTGCGTAGGTAAGACCAGCTTTGGATTTATCCCCAGCCTTGGATTTATTATTTGTAAGATCTTGATTGCTCATTGGAGCCTTCCTTTAATGGAAAATCAGGTTTTGATATTATGCAATGCCATGATAGAGTTCTCTCTGCAAGAGATATTGATAAGAAAATAAGCAACTTTTCTTGTACCTTATTTTGAAGTTGTTTATAATTTTTTGTGAAGAATTTTTTAGGATATTTTATGAGCAAGATATCAGATAATCACGGACAGTCCTCTTGGCAGCTTATGAGAAAGAAAGTGAGTGAGAATACATCTCGTGATCGTTATAAGACTTATGTGCCAGCGTATACTCAATTACCTTTGCCGAATAATATGAAAAGACAAATCTTTTTTTGGCTTGGTACGCTGATTTTTTTCATTCTTTTTATGTTTGTTTTTGGATCAATTTTGCTTCCTTTTGTGGCAGGGATTGTGTTGGCTTATTTTCTCAATCCCATTGTTCAATTACTTGAAAAATTTGGTATTCGTCGTGTGTTTGGGACTGTCCTTATCACCCTATTTATTGTTATTACCTTTGTTGCTGCTTTAATTATTTTGATTCCTGTTATTAGTTGGCAAATACAGCAATTTATGAGTGATGGTTTACCTGTTTACATTAATCGTATTCAAACCTTTTTTGTTGAGCATGATTTTGATTGGTTAAGGCGCTATTTTGGAAGTGATCCAAATGAATTACGGAATAATATTAAAGGATTTTTGGGAGAAGGTTCGGATTTTATCACGTCTCTTTTGAATTCACTTTTAAAGTCAGGAAAATCAATCGTTAATATCGTTAGCCTATTTGTTGTGGCACCTGTGGTGGCATTTTATATGTTATTAGATTGGCCACGTATGGTAACAGCAATCGATTCGTTAATACCGCGGGATCATCTGGAAACCGTTCGTAGTATTTTTCATGAAATGGATAGAGCTATTGCAGGCTTTGTTCGTGGACAAGGAACAGTTTGTCTCATATTGGGAGGCTATTATGCTATTGGTTTAACGATTGCAGGACTCAATTTTAGTCTTTTGATTGGTATGTTTATTGGTCTTATTAGCTTTGTTCCTTATATCGGCACAATGAGTGGTTTGGTCCTTTCTGTTGGTATTGCATGGGTCCAGTTTTATCCCAATAATTGGGGGGGAATCATTGTTGTGATGGCACTTTTTTTAATTGGTCAATTTATTGAAGGTTATATTCTTCAACCCAAGCTTGTAGGTTCATCAGTGGGATTACATCCCGTATGGTTGATGTTTTCACTTTTTGCTTTTTCTTCACTCTTTGGTTTTACTGGTATGCTTGTTGCTGTTCCTGCGGCAGCGGCTGTTGGCGTTTTAGTTCGTTTTGCTCTTCATACTTATCTGAGTTCTCAGATGTATTCGCGAAGCGGAAATTCGGAGCCGCTAAAATGAATGGGCGTGAAACGCAATTATCTTTAAATTTTCCTTATGATCCGATTTTTCAATTTGAGGATTTAGTGGTAACGGAAAGCAATCGTATGGCTTTTCAGCTTATTGATCACTGGCCCAATTGGAGCTTACCTATTGCAGTTTTGGTTGGTAAAGAAGGATCTGGAAAAACGCATTTTTCTAATATATGGCTCCAAAAAGCAGATGCTTTCAGGATTCAGCACAATGAACTTGATCAGGCTGTTACTATGGCTTCTTTAGGCAGATCATTTTTAATAGAGGATATTGATACAGGTGAAATCAATGAGACAGAACTTTTTCATTTAATTAACAGTATTAAGCAAGCAAATCTTGATGCACGACAGGCTACTTTATTGATGACGGCACAAACACTTCCTTCCGCTTGGAATTTAATGTTAAATGATCTAAAAAGTCGTCTTAATTCGGTGATGTTCGTTGAAATTAATCAGCCTGATGATGCATTGTTAACAGCTGTTGCATTTAAGCTTTTTTCCGATAGGCAACTTATTGTACATCCAGATACGGTTTATTATCTTGTAAGCCGTTGTGAACGTTCTTTATTTTCATTGAAGCGTGTTGTTGATTCTGTTGATCAGTTGGCATTACAAAGAAAAAGAAAAATAACACGTTCTGTTATTGCTGAAGTTTTAAATAGAAGAAATCCGTAAATACTCCTTATCATGGCTTAATTATTCTGTCCTTCTATTATCGTTTCAATATGTGGAAGACAAGTCATTTAAATTTTCTTCTTTTTGGATATCTATATAAGAGTAAAAAATAGTGTTTTTTACTCTTATCGTGTTTTTATTTTAAATAGCTTTGAGATTTTATTGTATGATGTTGAATTCTTACCATCTTCGCATTTGAAAATTTTTCTAAAAAGAGCGCTTTATTTTATTTATAATAAAACCTTTGTGCTTTGAAAAAATGTTTGTTGTTTATGGGTTTGGATTGTAGAAGATTCTAGAATTTTTAATAAAAGAGTCTTTGGGAAGATAGAAAAAGAGGGGAAAAAAGCTTAATACAGCTGAATTTTTTGGCTTATGTTCTCTTTGGGAAAGTTTTTCTATGATATTTAAGTCATTTTTTCTAAAATTGTATCTGTGGAATGTGTTTTGATACAATGAGAGCTTGCTTAAAACAGGATAAAAATTATGAAATCCTTATAGAGAAATTCGTTATTTTTTAATATAGATTGGATTTTCTTACGGAAGTTATTTTCTACTATTTGTCAATAAATTTGTTATTGAGTAGGGGGAAAAATTAAAAAATGTGCTTTTTTGTAAAGAAATGCAACAAAATTAAAAAAAAGTGTGTTTTTCTCTTGCACTTCTGTTGTGAAAATTTTAGGAAATGTGCATCAAGTAAATGTAAATGGCGGAGCGTAGCGCAGCCTGGTAGCGCACCTGATTTGGGATCAGGGGGTCGTAGGTTCGAATCCTATCGCTCCGACCATATTTGATTGAGTGTGTGAGAATGACCCAATTGGGTACTTGTGGTGAGAAACTATCATCCAAGCGTTGTGTAATCTGAAGGAAAAAGGCATGATCGCACGTATTTATAGTCCTGCTAAGACAGCTATGCAGTCAGGTAAGGGGAATACAGTTTTTTGGATTCTAGAGTATGAGCCAATGAAAGCAAAAATGCTTGAACCTCTTATGGGCTACACGGCAACGTCTGATATGAATAATCAGGTAAAGATTCGATTTAATAGGAAGGAAGAAGCGATTGCTTTTGCACGTAAGAATGCTATCTCTTACCGTGTAGAAAAGAAACATACATCGATTCGACGTGCTATTTCTTATTCTGATAATTTTCGCAGTGATCGGCAGCATTCTTGGACACATTGAATTGAAGATGCTATTTTGAATTGAGAAAATAATCAGTTGGGTCCCGTAGCTCAGCTGGATAGAGCAACGGCCTTCTAAGCCGTGGGTCACAGGTTCGAATCCTGTCGGGATCACCATGTTTAAATGATATTTATAGGCTATAAAAAGTTAGAGAGTTTTCCTTTTATTCTATTAGCTTATTTTTCTGTATAATCCCGAACCTTTTTGATGTTTTTTGGTTTATTTTGCTGCTACACGTTTTCTGTTGACTGTTTTAGTATAAAATGATGCTGTTTTCTCTTTTTTCAGTAAAAATTGCTTTTGATTGCTGAAACTTTAGCATTGCATATTCTTGCCGCGTGTTGCTACTATATCACATGCTTTAGGAAACAGATTACAAAAACTCTTTTTTATGAGCTTCTTTTCATCTTTCTGAAAATGAATATTTTATTTCTTAGATTAGATTTAAGCATTGCTGCTAGTGCTGGTGAAATTGCCAAAAAACATCTATTGTGATTTTTTTATTTTTTATGAATAATATTATTACGTTTTTTAGCATGATCTTTGGTAAGATCGATTTTGATTAGATACAAGGCATGATGGATTCGATTTAGAACAGTTTATGAAACATTGAAGAATAAAAACGATATCTGTTTATGATGAGAATTTACAGATGGCACAAGAGGTGGAAAATATCTTCTTGTCTTGGAAGCTGTGATTCATAACGAATTACTTCTTTATAGTTTTTTCGTATAAAAAGATGTTATATGTGCCGTCCAGATAAGATATTGTTTTTTTCAATGAGAGACACTTGCGGACAATTTGATTTAACATGATTGTCACTGTTTCTCAGGTAGGGTTATAGGTTTCATCAATGTTTAGGTTTTCTTAGTCTTATAGGTTTAAGAATGTATACTGTGTATTTATATGAATGAAGATAGATTGTATCTTAGAGTTAAATTTTTAGATTTCATATTTACATTTTCAAATGTTTTTTCTTATTTCTTTATAGTTTGTACATCATGTTAGAAGTATTTTAATATTGGATAACAATCACATTAAAATGTTATGCAGATGAGCTTTGAAGATCTAAACTCACACGGTTCAAGGTGATCATTATTTCAATAGGAATACAGTGTGAGGAGAATGCCATTTTACAGGCTTTGTTTTAAGAGATATCTCTTAGAGCTCACTTCACGCTGGCGCTCGTGAATGGTACAATGATAAATCCATTGAGCTCCATCATCTTTACACTTATGAAGAAATAAGCTGACATTATCATACACTTTGCCTATTTGTCAGCCCCCGATGTTGCGATAGATCTTAGCACTTGAGGTAGTTATCGGCATTTTTGTGCTTTTTTATACAATTTTTACTTAATACTAATTCCTCTTATGACGTGTAAGAGAGACGGCTTTGTTTAATTCAATATAAATAGGTTTGAAATGAGAAAACATTGCGATATTCGGATTTCTCATTCAACATGGCAAACAATAAAACATGATTATAAATCAAATGTATTTTTAGAATGAAAAAATTTGCTTTTATCGTGTTTTTTACTCTTTTTAATATTTTATTATAATCTGTAATTGGTAAACTCAAAATACAGCTCTAAGGTTAAGTGTTTTATATCTATCGAAGTGACTGTGGTTATATCTAACTGTTTGGACAACAAGTTGTATACCAATAGACATGAAAGAATTAAGAAAAACAGGGGATAGATCAGGAAACAAACAATATTTTTTAGAACGGAAGCCTATGCTTGTGGAAAGAATTTTAAAATCAAACTTCTAATCTGTTGCAAAATGAGGCTGTTATTACGTTTGTGATACTTTTAGATGGCTTCCCCTAAGAGGCGCTATCAGAACGTAAAAAATATTAGAAACACTCCGTAAAGTATGCCCTTTGTAGAGGCATGTTGCAAAATCTTATTTCCGAATCTTTATTTACGCATCCCGTACCTTGGAAGAATACGATAATTCGATAATTTATTTATACTATAAAGTTGAATGGTGGGCGTGACAGGGATTGAACCTGTGACCCCTACGATGTCAACGTAGTGCTCTCCCGCTGAGCTACACGCCCATTCATTGATGTTGCATACACCATATAGAATGCCAAACGTCAATGCCTAATTTCATTTTCTCTTTCAACAGATGCAAATAACTTTAAAAAATACTTTTTAAGCAGCAATAAGGATTTTTTCAACCTCATTGACGAGTTCACGTAAGTGAAATGGCTTAGAGAGAACCTTTGCATCAGGAGGGGTATCACTATTTGAATTGAGTGCTACCGCTGCAAAACCCGTAATGAACATTACTCGTAAATCAGGGTCAATCTCAGTAGCACGTCGTGCGAGTTCGATTCCGTCCATCTCTGGCATGACAATATCAGTCAGGAGAAGGGAAAATGGCTCTTCTTGTAAACGTTCATATGCGCTAATACCATTATCGAAATCGGCGACTTCGTAGCCTGCACGTTCTAGGGCTTTTACGAGAAAGCGACGCATATCGTTATCATCTTCTGCGAGCAGGATTCGTTTCATGATTATATTCCAATGGCTCCATTTGTCAGAGTTTTGCCGCATCAATTATACAATATAGAGTATTTATAAAAAAGATGGTAAAATGCTCATAATTGAAATGAATGGCAAAATGGTTAATTCTTACATTCTGATTCAAAATACAGCATATTCGTTGTGAGTTGGTTAAATTCGAAATATATGTGATTTTGAAAAAAGAAGGGGTTCTCTAAAACTACTAAGATGATTCATTACTATCTTTTCTTTTAAAGTTACTGATTATTATCAGAATTCCATTAAAAAACTTATGAAAACCGTTATTGTAGGGACTTCCTATATCGAGAAATTAAAAGAATATTATGTTAATTTATTGTTTTTAAAAAGTTCTCCTAAGAAATAGAAATTTTATAGTTATTTGTTTTTATAGAGATTTGTAATAAATATTATAAATGCGCTTTATTTCCAGTTTTTTCCTTAAATAGATGAAAATTATTGTTTTCCTAGATATAATATTAAATTATCACTTAATAACAGATCAAAAATAGTATTTTGATGCTTTATTTGTAAATATGTATCATGTTATATTAAGATAAATTTATTATTTTTATTTATATAAATAGTTTTTTTATTAAGTTATTTTTTATGATGTAAAATAATATTGTTTAATGTAATGATATACTTTGTATATTAGTTTTTTTATTAGAATGCATGGTGAATATTTAGGTCATGGCTTGTCTGTAGAGGCTAGAAAACGAATCATATGAGTGGTTGGAAAGAAAAATCTATTATATTTAAAAGTTTTTGTAGATCCAATGCTCGTAGAAAAATTCTTTTTTGATGGGGCGGAGCGGAAATTAAGGTTTAGTGCTATTTTACAGATACATTATCGGGAATAAATGCATCGAATGCAGCCCAAAATTGCTTTTTATAATCTTCGTTAACCATAATTGTATCCAGTTTAGCGCCTGTAATAGTAATACTTTCTGTTAGACGTGTGTGTTGGCATAATTGCCGCACTTCAATGTTGTTTGCAATATTGTTTTGATTGGCAAGAATAAAGAGTGTTGGGATTCGTAAATCTCCATGAAGTACATTTCTCTTCATAGAATCAATCGCATTAAATACTGAAGCCATCCATTGGGATGTTGGGGGCTTAATGGAAGGGAGCGGCACTTTATCTATGTATCCCAATTGTATATTTTTTTGTTTTGTCTTGTTTAATTTTTTCCCATCTTTCACTGGTATAAAGCCAAGACCTATATCAGAAAGAAATTGTGTTAATTTATGTTGAAAACTATTCGTTTTATTGCCGAATGGAGCAAAAAGGGGAGAAACACAGAGCAATCTATTAAACTGATGATTAATGAGATCTAATCCGCTAAGTGCTATCAATCCACCTATGCCATAGGCGAGCATAGAATAAGGCGGCGGACAATTAGGATAAACAATACTTTTAAGAAATTTATATAAGTCATTAATATCATTATTTATATCAAAACAATGATGTCGGCTTTGTTTTCTTATCTTGAAGGATGTTTTTTCTTGATCAAAGCAGTCAAATATTGCTGTATGAAAACCGCGTTTAGAAATTTCATTTATTAATAAAAAATATTTTTCTAAAGTATTTGCGTAGCTTTTGAGAATAACAATTGTTCCCTTAGATTTTTCCACCTCAGGATATGTTATAGCAAAACGAATTTCGTGATCTATTGCTATTTTAAGAGTATCATGATGGATATTAAGAAAAGTGGAACCCCAGTCTATGGGATAAAGAGGTGTTTCCAATTGAAATCCTTTACAGTGTATTTGCCGCTTAGTGCTTTGACATTTATGTAATGAAGAAAGAGGATTAAAAAAGGGGTATATTGCTTTTTAGATAGTTTTTATCAATTTAGGTCCCAAAGAGTTGAAATAAAGAAAAACGATTACTAGATAATATAATGCGGTTGCCATGATGGGGCCGCAGGTTCACAAGTAAGTTTGCCATATGGGAACTTTGTGAATTAATTATAAATTATAGTCGCTCTAGAGGAGGGCAATATTATGCGTCAAGTAGATTTTTCACCATTTTATCGTTCCACAGTAGGTTTTGATCATCTTTTTAACTGGTTTGATTCTAGAACACAACCAGACGAAGTTTCTTCTTATCCCCCTTATAATATCGAGCGTTTAACTGAAGATTCTTATAGAATTTCTATGGCGGTTGCTGGTTTTTCTCAAGATGAAATTGATATTGAAACGCATTGTAACCAGCTGATCGTTAAGGGAGACAGAAAGTCTAAAAATGATGATGAAGAGCGAGAATTCCTTTATCGAGGCATTGCTTCGCGTGCTTTTGAACGGCGTTTTCATTTGGCTGATCATGTTAAGGTTATTGGGGCAGAACTTGGAGATGGGCTTCTTCATATTCAGCTTAAAAGGGAAATGCCAGCTGAATTAAAACCCAAAAAGATAACCGTACAGATGTCACCATCCATTACAAAAAATGATAACAGCGACGTTATCGTGTAAAGAAAATTTAGAAAATATGAGATCGGATAATTATAAATTTTTCTGAAAAATAAAAAACGCGAGGCAAAAGGTCTCGCGTTTCGTATGTGTTTTCCTAAGAACGAAGCGCATTTTAATAAAAAAGCTTATCTCGAATTTATGATAAAATATCATTGCACATTATTCTACGTTGAAGAAAAAGTTCATGTGTGTGCAATTGAAATGCATAATGATTCACTTTTTAAGTAAGCTTATTTATAGCATTTTAAAAATGGTCGGAGCGGCGGGATTTGAACCCACGACCCCTTGACCCCCAGTCAAGTGCGCTACCAAGCTGCGCTACGCTCCGAGTTCGTGTAAAACGATTAAATGACTGTTTCTTTAAAGGCAAGAGAAAAAATAAACAGAATAAAATCTAAAATGCTCTTGCACTTAGAGCTTTTGAAAGTAAAAATTTTGGACATCAATATTTTGTTGTTAATTCAAGATAAATAACGAATTTGTAAAATTCTTTGTGATCATTAAATTTTTAGCTCTATAGTTAATAGATGTATGCATTTAATTACTTTTGAGATTGTGAGGAGGGGGTAAGATTGGTGTAGAGGTATGAATTGGAGCAAATGAGTGCTGAAGGTATATTTTTTTCTTACCTAATCGTTACTTTTCTAAAAAGATAAAGATTTTCAAAAGAAGAGGAGTGAATGTATGGTTTTGAAAAGTTTTCGTTTTTTAGAGTTTTATAGACGAGGTATTTTCATTTTATATGGATAAAAAATTGTAAGTTCTGGATTGTATAATCACAAATCTCATTTTACGGGTATGTATTTTTATCCAAATAAACAAGATCAGAATGCTTTAATTTATGTTTTGTTGTTTTTTTTCTAAAATATCAGATAAAATATTATAGAGGAAAAACTTTCAAAGTGTCTATTGAACTAAGAAAAGAGTAAAGGATGAGCCGTTTTTCGGTAATAAACTTGACGCAAGCAGCAGTGGATCGTGTTAAAGCGATTATGGATGCAAAAGATGCACAGGGTATTCTTGTTGGTATCAAAAAAGGTGGTTGTGCAGGGATGGAGTATACAATTACTCTTGTCAAAGAAAAGGGGATAGATGCGGATGTTGTTGAAGTGAATGGTGCCCGTGTTTTTGTAGCACATGATGCGGTATTATTTTTATTAGGGACGCAGATGGATTATGAAGTGACAACGCTTCAGTCTGGTTTTGTCTTTAAAAACCCTAATCAAGTTTCAGCATGCGGGTGTGGCGAATCGGTGGAACTTCGTCCTGCTACGCAGGATCAATATAAAACAAATTGAGCTGAGCTAAATTATAATTTAGTAATTTTAGAGGGGCTTGTTCTTTTAGGTAGAAGAAATCTACTATTTTTTATCGTTCATTTTTAGCTTGCTTCCAAAGTGCTTCCATTTCATTCAAGGATGCGTCAGTGAGTGTTTTAGATTGAGTGGATAGCTTTTCTTCAATATAGGCGAAACGATTTCGAAATTTTATATTCGTTTTTTTTAATGCTTTTTGTGAATCAATCGCTAAGTGGCGCGCGAGATTAAGAAGTATAAAGTAGAGATCTCCAAACTCTGCTTCTATCTCTGAGTTTTGTTTATTTTTGATGGCTTCTTTGAGCTCTTCCAGTTCTTCTTCTATTTTTTCAAAAACTTTATCACTTTTTTGCCAATCAAAACCTACTTTAGCTGCTGTTTCTTGTAAAGCAAGTGCCTCTTGGTTTGCTGGCTGGATTTGTTTTACTGTTGCGAGTATGCTTATGGAGGAATTGTTGTTTTTTTCTTCGCACATTCTTTTTTGTTCAACCTGTTCTCTTTTTTTTATATATTCCCACTCCTCTTTTATAAATCCTCGTTTTTTTTGCTCGGCATTTCCAAAAACATGAGGATGGCGTCGAATCATTTTTTCCGTGATTGCATAAACAACATCTTCAAAAGTAAAGCTGCCTTCTTCTTGTGCTATGGTAGCATGATAGACAACTTGTAAAAGAAGATCCCCAAGTTCTTCACAGAGATCCTTTCGATTCTTTCGTTCAATGGCATCGATGACTTCGTAAACTTCTTCGAGCATATAGGGTATGAGGGATTCAAAAGTTTGTTTTTTATGCCAGATAGAACCATTATCAGAGTTTCGTAATGCAGTGATAATTGCAGTGAGATCTTTGATATCTTTTGAGGCTAACATTTTGCACTTCCTTTGTAAGCAATAGAGCTTATGTTAGATGTCCCAACGTCTATGTAACCACATCCATTGTCCAGGATATTCACGGACCCAAGATTCAACAATATCATTTAATTTTTGCGTAGAAGCAGCTATATCGATATCATTTTTTTCATCACGTGGAAGTTCTACATGTTCATATAACTCTAAACGATGACGTCCACTAGGCAAACGAATACAACGTGCTGGATAAATATCACAGTCATATTGTCGAGCAAGTTTTATAATTAAGGGGTTTGTTTTAAGAGGTCTGTTAAAAAATGTTCCCATGATACCGCGGCGAAATTTTTGATCAACGAGCATACCAACATTTTCACCTTCTTCTAATTTGGCTGCTAATGCCCATGCTGCTCCGGCCTTGGAGGGAACAAGGTGTCCCATAGAAGTTTGTCGTGCTTTAAGGATTCGTTTGGCAACATAGGGATTATTGGGTGGTCTAAATAATACCGTAACATTAAGATCAAAACTTTGTGCACAAATAGGCAGAAGTTCAAAATTTCCAGTATGTGCGGTGAAAAAAATATGTGGTTTTTTTTCATTTTTTAATCGCTCAAATATTTCAGTGCCTTTAACCTCAATGAAACCTGGCTCGTCTGCATGAGGATCAAAATCAAAAATTTTATCAAGAAAAATATATTCGGCTAGGAAACGTCCTATATTTTCCCACATTTCTATTGCAATCGCACGGAGTTCTTGCTCTGTTTTTTCTGGATATGCACTCCTAAGGTTTGCGAGTGTGATTTGATGACGATGTACAAAGGGACCAATTTTTTTTGCTAACCAAGCAAAAAAAGAAATTCCCATTTTGGCTGGAAAACATTTTAGAATAAATAAAGAACCAAAGAGTAGATATGCCCATAACAAGTAGGATATTTTTTTAGCTATAATTTTAATACGATATATGAGATTTTTAAGAGAAAGCTTCATCATGATTTAATCGATTTTAAGGATAATTTTACCAAAAACATCACGACTCTCCATTCGTTTTAAAGCTGTATCAATTTCATCCAGCCCAACAATTGTATCAATGACAGGGTGTACGGCTTTTTGTGCCATTTTTTGCATGGCATTTTTCATATTTTCCATACGGCAGCCAAATGAACCGAATATTTTAAGCTGTTGCTGGAATAATTGCATGAGATTTATTGGTGCTGAAACACCAGAGGTAGAACCGCAAGTCACTAAGCGTGCTCCTTTTTTCATACATAACAGAGAACCGTTCCATGTATCGACACCAACATGCTCAAAAACAACGTCAACACCTTTTTTTTGGGTTAATTTACGCACTACACCTTCAAAACGATCTTTACGATAATTAATCACATGATCTGCCCCAAGAGAGTGCGCTTTTGCAATTTTTTCATCTGAACCTACAGTTGTGATAACTGTACAGCCCATGTGTTTTGCAAGTTGAATGGCTGCAGAACCAATACCTGAGCCACCAGCCTGTACCAGGATTGTTTCTCCTGCTTGTAGTTTTGCGTTATCGAAAAGCATATGTTCTACGGTACCAAAAGTAATTGGAGCAACTGCTGCTTGCAATTCATCACATTGGGGAGGTGATGGAACTAATAAACGTGCTGGCAAATTGACAAGCTCACACGCAAATCCATCAAGGTGAAAACCATAGACTCCCTTTACATTACTGCAAAGATTATCCCGTCCTTCATGACAAGCTTGGCATACTCCGCAGGTTTGTGCACCATAAATTGAGACAATCTGTCCAAGTTGGAGATGTTCAACGCCATCTCCTATTTGTATAACCTCACCAGAGGCTTCTGCACCAATGATGAGTGGCATTTTTCTTTTCGCAAAAGCCATGCCACGCCATCCCCATACATCAATATGATTAAGAGCAACGGCTTTTATCCGCACAGTTACTTCACCTATACTAGGTGAAGATGGCGGGGAAATATTGGTGATTTCAAGCCGACGATCATCGAAGAGTTGCAGTGCACGCATTATCATCCCCCTTAAATATATTATTGGTTAGCGTTATAAAATTTTATTATTACAGGATTATCCTTTATATGCAGTGATAACAAGACTCATATTTTGACCACCAAATCCAAATGAGTTTGACAAAACCGCATTGACACAGGACTTACGGCTATGATGAGGAACAACATCTAAGGGGATAGTAGGGTCAGGGTTATCATAATTTATTGTTGGTGGAAGTATTCCCGATTGAATGGTTAAAAGCGAAAAAACCGCTTCTATTGCACCAGCAGCAGTTAATGTATGCCCAATCATTGATTTATTAGAAGAGACAGGAATATGCTCTAAAAGATCACCGAATACTGTTGATAATGCAAGATATTCCATTTTTTCATTTTCAGGTGTTGAAGTTCCGTGGGCATTAATATAGTCAATTTCATTGATGGTTATTTTTGCATCGTCTAAAGCTTTGCGAACGGATTCAATTGCTGGTGATGCATCGGGTTTTGAACGTGTACGGTGAAAGTCATCGGCGGTTTCTCCACAGCCAGCTAAAATTCCTAAAACTGTAGCATTACGGTTTAATGCGCTTTGAAGAGATTCAAGAACAAGAGCGCCTGAGCCTTCTGCCATAACAAAACCATCTCGATCACGGCTAAAGGGTTTTGCTGCTTTTTCTGGAGGCTCATTCTGAGTTGAAAGAGCAGATAGTAGCGAAAAACGAATAAGAGATTCTGCTGAAACTGATCCATCTGTCGCAATTATGAGAGCTCTATTTGTCTCTCTCCGTCTAATAGACTCAACACCTAATTGAATTGCTGTTGCACCAGATGCACAGGCAGTGGAAAGTGTAACAGGAAGTCCTTTTGTGCCAAATGTTTTTTGAAGTTTTTCTGCAATTGCACCAAATTGTGTGGATTCAAAAAGCGTCTCATGGAGTTTATCCTTACAGACTTTAAGAAGATGTGCATAAGAAGGCTCATTATTGAATTCTTCCTCTTGATCAAGACTAAAACGTGCTTTCCATTCAAGTTCAACAGGAGGAGCAGCTAGAAAGAGTGGTCCATTAAAATTTTTTTTATCAATAGCAGCTTGTTCTAAAGCTTCTTCAGCAGAAAGATGTGCAAGCTTCTCAGAGAGAGCTGAAGCACCAAGTGTACTTTCTTTAAGAAAATCAATTGTTCCAGCAATATATGTATTTAATCCCTCAACGGGAAAACGTGTTATTTTGTGGATACCACTTACACCACTTGTTAATTTTTGCCAATTTTCATGTTTCCCTTGTCCCAGTGATGTGACAATGCCTGCACCAGTTATTGCTACAAGTGGACGCCCAAAATGATCATGATATTTCACTATAGAAATTCCCCTTCAAACAGCAGTAAGACGCACAATACCTTCAGCTCTTTTTATACCAATCGTTGTAACAAATATTTCACGTACTTCTTTAGAAAAAGGTTTTTCATGAGGACTTAACGCTGGAAAACCGCGTTTTTTTTCAATTGAAAGTGCTGCAAGAGCTAGAGCTAGAGGAAATTGTGCTTCCCGCATATAACCAAATAATGTTGTAATGCCACGGTAAGATAGATCAGCATTATCAAGAGCATTTTGTTCTGCTTTTGTTGCTTCGTGAGCTCCTGAGGCTGCTGAAATGGCTAAGGCAGATTTAGCGCCCGCAGTTTTTAACATTGTTGCAATTGAATCTCTAAGTGGAATTTTGGTTCTATCTGTTTGGTCTGTAATAATTTGGCTAATTTCAGCATAAGCACGTGCGTTGCGTTTTTTGGCATGTTCTCCACTTTCAATAACTAGGAAGATCCCACCAGAACCTGCTATGACACCGCCGCCTGGATAGATTCCACGATCCCACACTGGGCTCCATCCATTATGGGTTAAAAGACCACCAAGCTCATGCGCCAACAACATATCATAACTTTGTGCATTATAGGAACTTCCTACAAGAGCATGGGTACTTTGACCTGATTTAATACGAGCTACAGCAATTTGAAGTGCAGAAAGACCACTGCCTTCTTCTCCCATAAATGTACGAGATGATCCAGTGACTTTATGAACAATTGAAATGTTTCCTGCCAAAAGGTTTGAAAGTTGTGCCAAAAATAATGTTGGACGAAGTTCAGTTGAAAGAGCAACATTTAACATAGAAGCATGATCGGCAACAGCGCGCGCTTTAGAAAGAATCTGTGTATCAACAGTAATATCACGTTCTCCCCCACTTGCCGCTACGATCATATCCATTGTTGAAGTGAGTTGTTCATTATTTTTCATGCCGGCATCATCAAGAGCAAGACCAGCCGCATAGGTACCAAGACGCTGCCATGTTCCCATTTGCCGTTGATCACTTTTTTTAGGAATTTGTAAACTCCAATCAATTTCGGGCAATTTATGAACCGTGTAAGGTGAAAAAGTTGTATAATCTAGGTTTGGTGTACGGATTGGATCATTTAAGAGATTCCAATGTTGATCAGTTCCTTCCCCCAGAGAGCTTATGAGACCTATACCAGTGATGAATACAGATTGATCATGCATGGCGAAAAAACTACTCCGCCTGTTTTAAGGCAACGAGATCATCAATTTTTGCACAAAGGTTTTTAAGAACAAAGTATTCTTCTGTTGCAACGGTACCTTCGTTGACTTCTTGTGTCCATTGTTCTAGAGGGACTTTTATTCCAAAAGCTTTATCAATAGCGAAAACAATATCAAGAAAATCAAGACTGTCGATTCCTAAATCGTCAATTGTATGACTCTCAGGTGTAATTGTATTGCGATCAATTTCACTGATTTCTGCAATGATATCAGCAACTTTATCAAACGTGGAAGGCAATGTACGGATTCCTTATTATAGAGTTAGTAAATTCAAAATACATTTAATATTGTTCTTCTAGCCTTTTTTCTCTTTAAAAAAAAGACTTAATCCAGAATATAGCTGTCTTTATCTATAGAGAAAAGAGGTTTACAGTACATGAAATACTATATCTCAATATTTAAAAAACTTTGAAATTTTATTACGCATTTATTTTACGAGACTATTTTTTCTATTGGCAGCAAGGACAGCAAGGGCTGTTATATTAACAACTCCCCGGGAAGTTACTGAAGGTGTTAAGATATGGGCGGGACGTGCTGCCCCGATTAGAATAGGACCAACATGGAGTGCATTTGTGAGGCTTTTAACAGTGTTGAGCGTGATATTGGCTGAATCAAGTGTTGGAAAGACAAGCAAATTAGCTTCACTTTTAAGACGAGAATTAGGAAAAACACGATCACGAAAAACTTTGGAAAGGGCAGCATCAGCATGCATTTCACCATCTGCTTCTAAATCAGGGTGTAATTTGGCAAGAATTTCTGTTGCACGTCGCATTTTACGCGCACTTTCTGTGTTTTTAGAACCAAAGTTTGAGTGTGATAATAAGGCTGCTTTTGGTGTTATTCCAAATGCTTCAACTTCTTGAGCTGCCAACACAGTCATTTCAGCGATTTCTTCTGCAGAAGGATTTTCATTGACGTAAGTATCTGTAAGGAAAAGAGTACGTTGTTGAGAGATAAGCAAACTCATAGCAGAAAAACGGTGAACATGAGGATCAAGACCGATAATTTGTTCAATCAATTCAAGTTGACGTTCAAAGCGTCCTTCTAAGCCGCAAATCATTGCATCTGCTTCTTCACGCATAACGGCAAGGGCAGCAATAGCCGTTGTTGATGTTCTCACTACTGTTTTTGCCATTTCAGGCGTAACACCACGCCTTCCTGTATAATGAAAAAATAAATTAACATAATCACGAAAACGTGGATCATCTTCAGGGTTTGTTAATTCAAAATCTATACCGGGACGAATTCTTAAACCAAAGCGTTTTAATCTTGCTTCTACGACATGTGGACGGCCGATAAGGAGGGGCGTTGCTGTTTGTTCTTCAATGACAACTTGTGCCGCACGAAGGACGCGTTCATCTTCACCATTGGCATAGATGACGCGTTTACGTTTTGCTGTTTTTGCTGCAGCAAAAACAGGTTTCATTGTTAAACCAGAAAGAAAGACAAATCGATTGAGGATATCATAGTAGGCCTCCATATCTTCAATGGGACGAATGGCGACACCAGTTGTCATTGCTGCTTTAGCAACAGCGGGGGCAATACGCAGTATTAAACGCGGATCAAAAGGAGAGGGGATTAGATAGTCTGGTCCAAAATTGGGTGGTTCTTTTGAGTATGCACGTGCTACAACATCTGAAGTTTCTTCACGTGCAAGGGCAGCAATCGCATGAACAGCGGCCATTTTCATTTCTTCATTAATTGCACTAGCACCTACGTCTAATGCACCACGGAAGATATAGGGAAAACAAAGGACATTATTAACTTGATTGGGATAATCAGAGCGTCCTGTGCAGATCATTGCATCTGGTCGTATAGAGCGTGCTTCTTCAGGCATAATTTCTGGTACTGGATTAGCCAGTGCTAAAATGAGTGGATTTTGAGCCATTCTTTTAAGATATTCAGGCTTTAAAACACCACCTGCAGATAGGCCTAGAAAAATATCCGCATCATCAATAATATCAGATAAAGTTCGTGCGTCCGTTTTTTGTGCGTAATTGATTTTCCAACGATCCATAAGGGTCTTGCGACCTTCATAAACAACTCCCTCTAAGTCACTAAGCCAAATATTTTCAACTTTTGCCCCAAGACGAACCAAAAGATTAAGGCAAGCGAGGGCAGCAGCACCTGCACCTGAGGTAACTATTTTTGCATTTTCAATTTTTTTTCCTGAAAGATTTAAGGCATTTAATACAGCCGCAGAAACAATAATGGCAGTTCCATGTTGGTCATCATGAAAAACTGGAATTTTCATTTTAGCACGAAGCTTTTCTTCGATGTCAAAACATTCAGGAGCCTTAATGTCTTCAAGATTAATACCACCAAATGTAGGTTCTAAAGTCGATACCGTTTGTACCATTTGTTCTATATCGGATGCATCAATTTCAATATCAAAGACATCAATATTCGCAAATTTTTTGAATAAAACGGCTTTACCTTCCATAACTGGCTTTGAAGCAAGAGGGCCAATATTTCCTAAACCAAGAACAGCAGTTCCATTGGATATAACAGCGACTAAATTAGAACGGGAGGTATATTGAGCAGCAAGATTAGGATCTTCATGAATTGCAAGACATGGTGCAGCAACACCTGGAGAATAAGCAAGAGCTAAATCACGTTGGTTATCAAGAGGTTTTGTTGCTTGTATTTCCAATTTTCCAGGTTTAGGGTACTGGTGATAAAAAAGTGCGGCACTGTCAAGTTCAGCTTTTGGTGAACTGAAATCACTATTTCGTTCTCTAGACATTTTTATGATATCCAAGTTAGCGTATGTGTATATGAGATGTTCCATCTACGATAAGGTTTTGTCCACTAATAGATCCTCATTTCTCTGAATATCAAAATGCATGAGTATGAGAAAACTCTTCTGGATCGTAAAACCAGTTTGATGATTCTTTTTGTTTGTGTGCATGAATAATTTCATTGATAGAAGCACGATTAGTTTTTTCTTTCCTTAATAAAACGCGTAAAAATTGATTAGTCTACAAACGAATAAAATATTACTAATAATTACATTACCAAGCCATTATTTTTTTTGCAATGCTTACAACTTAAGGAAAGAAAAGAAGAGTGTTTTCTATTAACTTCATCTTCTTTATTTAAATTTCTATAGGGAGGTAGAAGAAATTTTAAATAACAATTTGCAATTTATAAATTATTTTTGCAGCTATTTAAAAGGAAATTGGAACTTTAAAAATGGGAGTTGTTTTGTTTATTATTCAATTGAACTCTTAATAATGCAAACTTTATAATTTATAATGAATCATCTCGTATGTTGAATGAGAAATTTGAATACAATAAGATTCTTTTAGCTCAAACTCATCTAATATAATAAAAAATATTTACTTACATAATTCAAACGAGAGTAATATGTGGATAAAAAACATTAAAAAAAATAAATAGAAGTGTTTCTATGAGCTATTTTAATACAAAAGCATGAATTTTTTTCACAATTAATAAAAATAATTATTACCGATTTTGTACCTTTATGAAACTATGAAAAATAAAGGAGTTAAGAAAAAGATAAGGAAATAGAAAACATGCTTTATCATTCTTAGAATGATACGTTGTTTGATAAGCCATTACGCTTCTTTAGGGTTATTGCTTAGGATATCAAAGAAAACCGCATGCCAATTATCCCAACCTTTGAAGTACAAAGCTACAGTTGAAAAAAAAGCATTCTATGATGAGCCATTAAAACAACTGGAGAGAGAAAGTGGAAAAAATATCTTTTTCCACTTTCTTATTTGTTATTGGATTCGACCACTTGCATGAGCAAGCATAGTATAAACTTTTCCGGTATCTGATATCAAGTACTTGCGAACTGAGTTGGAAGAGCCAGAACTGCGCGATATATCACGTAAGAGCTTTTCGAAATCTGTAACATATTGATTCACTGAACGTTTAAACCCAAAATCGCTCATATATTTTTTCTTAATCATTTCAAATATTTTTTGTCCATTTAAGGTATAAAGGCGTTCTGTTACGATGTTTTTTTGTCCACGTTGATAATGATCCCATAGCTCAACAATGGCATTGTGATTAATAGCTTGCACTATACCAGAAGCTAATGAATTAAGAGAGCAGTTTGCAGGAGATGGTTTTGTTTGCACTGATGTTAAAACATCATCACTAGGGGGAGCATCATAAAATGTTTCTTCACGTGAAGCTCTTTCTAAGAGATTTGATACCCATTTATTTGGTCTTTTTTTGCTTTGATCTTGTTGCAAAATAGGCTTAGGTGGCACAATCTTTTTAACAGACTCAGTGGAACTGTCACTTTTTTGATTAAACATTGATGATGTAGGAAATGCTGACATTAGCTGTTTTTGTGCGCTCTTTTGATCATTTTGTATAACACTGACTAAATCTTGTAACGCTGTAATCTGTTCATTCAAAGCTGTGCGAATTGTTTGCGTTGTTTCTTTTGTTTTTTCTGGAAGTTTTTTTACATTTTCATTGATATCATTATTAATCTTTGAAAGCTCTAAACGAACTTCATCAGCGGAGCGACGTATATCTTCTGCTGCTTCTGAAAAACGCGTTGATGCTTCACTAACAAGCTTATTAAGTGATTGTTGGAATGAATTTGTGGAGTTACGCGCATTCTTATCAGAGCGTTCAAGTGCTAAGTTGAAGATTTTTTCATAATGCCCAATCATTTGATTAATTTCATGAGACTTTGAAACAAGAGCATCGCTTAATACAGAAAGCGTATTATGTTTTTCTTCAAGTGTTGCACTAAGTGAATTTTCAGACTGTTCAAGAACATGAATAGTTTGGGAAAGTGTCTTTGCATGTTCACCAAAACTGCTCGTTATATGATTAATTTGTTCAAAGGTACTCTTTGAAAGTCCTTGCAGAATTTCAACATTAGTATTGAGCGCTTGATTTGAAGCTGACAAACGCTCTGCTACTTGGTCCGTGTTGCGGAAAAAATTATTCGTACTCTCATTAAACTGCCCATCAATATTTTGAACAGCCGATAATAAAACATTACTATTTTCGTGAAAATTGTAAATTGATTGATTCAACTGTGTTAAGATGGATGAGACATTATTAACAAGCTCTTCCTTCATAATCGTTATTGTTTGAAGTGTTTCAGAGTTAGCTTTGGTTAAGCTATTCACTAAAGATTCATTATGTGCATAAATTCTTTGTTCAGCATCTTGTGTGGAAAGAGAGAGTTGTTCACCGATATGCTGTGTTAAAGAATCAATTGATTCTGTCGTATTTTGCGCTGCTTGATTTAAGTGATTTGTAAGCTCTGTTATTTTTCCAACATGTTGTGAAATTTGTGTTGTTGTTTGATTTCCAGCATCTTCCAGACGGCTCGTTACATCAGAGAGCTGATATCCTAAATTATTTTTAAGATTTTGCATAGAGTGATGAAGAACATCACAGCGTTCATTAAGAACTTGTTCTATTGCTGTTGTTGATGTGTGAATAGTTTCATTCAATAATGCTTGTGCATTATGGCTGGCTGTTGCGAAAGCTTCGACAGTATGCGCTGTTTGTTCAGACAGAACTGACAGAACTTTTTCACTGGTATCATAAACAGTTTTTTTGACATTTGATACAATGCGATTGCCTGATTCTGAGAGAATATTTTCTGCTTGTGCAGTAACATTTGTAACAGATGAAAGAATTTGTTCACTCGTAGAAGAAAGAATATCAGAAGCTTTTATAATCTTATTATGCAGGTTATCTGTCACTGTATTAACAGAGTCTTCTAAGGTTACACGCATATTGTCAACACTGCTTTCCAGCGCTTGTTGAATTATCTGACTTTGCTCATTACTAATCATGAGAGACGTTTTTAATGTGTCAGAACGTTCCTCAATAACAGATGTTTGCATATCAATGGCTTCACAGATTTGGCTAAATTTTTCAGATAATGTTTCCTCTAGCGTTGTTGTCCGTTCAAAAATTTTGTGTGCACGATCTTCTAGATCTGTATCGAATGATTCCATACGTGTTTCAAGGGTTTCAAAGAAAACACCACTCGATTGAGAGAGAGTATTCTTTAAAATTTCGGCATGGCTTTCAAGGTTTTTGATATGATCTTGAACCGTTTCAGTAATGTTTTTATTATTGGCGACAATTGCACTCTCAACTAAATCTATTTGTTGTTTCAATGCAACATCGACACGTATATCACTTTTTGCAATGAGATTATGGATTGTTTCCATGCGTTGTTCAAGTGTGCGTGCTTGATCGGCAAGAACTTCATTGAGAGAAAAACTATTAATCGCTAAAGAATCGCGCAGAGCATCGGCACGGATATCAATATTTCTCGCTTGTGCTTCTAAAGCATCTTGGGTTGTATTACAACTTTGTACAATGACATCTTGTAACTTTTCAGTGCATTGAATGATGTTTGTAATATGATTTTCAGCTTGTTTATCAACGACTTGAACATTATCAGCCAAAACTTTTTCAATATGAGAAGTATTTTGGGACAAAACATCAATTTGATTTCTTAATGTATCCGCAATTTTATTTTTCTCGTTATCGAGCATGTCTGCCATAAGAGCTCGTTGATCAGAAAGTTGTACTTTAAAATCTTGTGAACGTTCTTGTATGATATCAACAATGGCATTGTCGACATATTGAATTTCTTCTCTCAGACTTTCCTTACTTTTATCAATTGCAGAAAGAATAGCTTCACGTCCATTTGTAAATGCATGGGTAATGTCTGCTGTTTTTTCTTGGAGGTTCTCATTTATTTTCAAGACATGAGCTTCCAAGAAGTTACCAAGTTTTTCAGCATTATCCTCTAAAGCCTGACTGCGTTCTATAAAGGAATCAATGATGGAATCACTATGTTCTTTAAGAGAAAGATCAACAGTTGCTAAACGTTGTTCAAAGGCTCCAATTGCTTGCGAGGTTACGTTATCAAATTTAGAAGAGAGTTTATGTGCTTGGTCGTCGAGCTTTAAGATCTTCTCATCAAAATTCTGTAGAGATTGATTATTACGATCAATAAGAGCTTTATCCAAGGCTTTAAACTTTTCATCAACAGCGTGCAAAGTTTGATCTGTTACTGCTTGTATATGTGTTGCAATTTTAGCAACATGTACTTCTGCTTTTTCAGCTGTTTCATTAAAAGTTTTTTCTATTTGTTTTTCATTATAATCAAATCGTTTTGCAAAACCATCAAAGTTTTTTCCTAATTCATGAAAAAATTCCGTGTTTTTCTGCTGAATTTGTGTTGTTGTTTTGTTAAATTTTTCAACAAGTTGATTTGTTACGCCATCACCGGCATAGGAAAGTTTTTCAACAAGGTCTTCACCTTGTTTTTGTAAAGTTTGAGAAAGGGTTTGTGCAAGCTTTTCAACATTGGTCACAATGTTAGAGGTAACCAAACCAAATTCATCACTCAGTTGTTCTTGGGTTCCTTTAATTGTTGATTGTACGCGATCTGCGTGATTCAAAATGGCTATGCGTTCATTACTCAATTCTTTGATTAATGTGTGAATGCGTGATTCATTCTCAGCATAGGCTTGTTCTAGATTGTGAACTTCACCTTGTATGATTGCTTCAAGTTCAACAGCACGTCCGAGGGTACGTTCAATACCTTCGTTCATTGCCGCTACTTCTTCACGAATGGTTTGCCCTATAGCAATAGCTTGTTTTTCAGATAGATGTTGTGGTTCACTAAGGCGCTGTGCAGCATTGGTCATAAGAAGCGCAATATTATGCAAGTCGTTTGAACGTTTTGTTAATTGAGCAACGCCCCAAGATATAAGGATAGGAATTGCTGTTCCGGCTGCTACAGCAAGTCCTGTTGGGGATGTAACAAAAGTGCTGATATTGGATAAGGAGCTGAGTCCGGTAGGTGCGAGTTTATGCGCAATAAAAGCTCCTCCCGTTGCCCATAAAGCACTAAGCGCTGTTGTATACCAGTAGACTCGAGAGGAAGAACGCTGCTTGAATGGTCCAAAATTTACAGGGGTTGTTATATCATCATTTGCAGGAAGAAGTTTTGTAGGCAATAATGTATTATGAACAGTTCCACCTGAAATATCAGGTGAAGGTTTTGGAGCAAAAAGCTGTTCAACAACGGATTTATCAACAACAGCTTCATCATGAATATTAGAAACAAAAGTTGACGTACCGTTTTCAGCAAAAAATTCTTCTTCTGCCATTGCAATTTTTTGAATCAGATCATCGACATTAACAACATTTTCAGAATTATTGGATGATATCGTTTCAAATCCTGTGTCATCGAAATCAAAGTTCATAGCTTTTGTGAGGGCTTCTTCAACTTCAACTTCAAATGTTTGCAATTTTGTTCTGCGTGCCATACTCGCCTCGTACTCTTACAGCCGGAAAAGGGATACGTTCTCTTCCACATAATTTCTACATACTAGCTGTTAATTATTTAGAAAGGAATATGCTTAGGGAAAAATTTTAAAAACTTATCAAGATAAAGTTAACGCGGTTTCTTGTACCCTGTTTAAAAATGTTATAAAATATAGTAAAAACAATTTATTATTTAAATCTAACTAAAACAAAAATACTGTTTACAACTTGTGTTTATAGAAAGCTTTATAAGCCGGCAGTCTTTGAAATAAGGACAATTTAATAGCGGTTATATATACAGTAAGGTGCGAATGTCTCTCTTTAATATCGACAATCGTTAATAAATGTTGTTGTCCGCTTACTTTTATTGTTTCTAAACGAAGCAGATTTATCATCACATATAGTCTGTAATAGCTTAGGATGTATAAAAGTATGCCTTTGAATTGTAAGCTCATAAAAAAGTAAACGTGGAAAAATTTTTAATTTAATATAGCTTTTCGTAAGTTGTACTTTATTATTGTCTTAAAGAGCTGTTTTTTCTCTAATTTCAGTTGTTTGTTGCTGAATTTTTAAGCTTCTACGTTGACAATTGGATATTTTTCAGTCGATATGCATGCACGAATATTTTATGCAATCTAGATAAAGGTGTAAGAATAATGGCAGAGCGATCACAACACCTGCAAGATGTGTTTTTAAATACGGTGCGTAAGCAAAAAATTTCCCTTACAATTTTTCTTGTCAATGGCGTTAAACTCACGGGTATTGTAACTTCATTTGATAATTTTTGTGTTCTTTTGCGCCGAGATGGACACGCGCAATTGGTTTATAAGCATGCTATTTCTACGATTATGCCTGGACAGCCTGTACAGATGTTTGAGGGTGAAAGTCCTGAGTAAACATATCATTTTAAGATAGACCTCTTATCCCATTTAAAAGTACTTAGATTGCTATGATAAATGAAAATGAGAGATTAGGAGGGGTATTTTCGCAGAATACAGGACAGGTGCGCGCACTTGTTTTGATACCGATTTTTCAAGAAAATAGAAGTGAAAGCTCTTTGAGAGAGTGTTCTATATCTTCTCGTGTTAAAGAATCATTGGGGTTAGCGCGTGCTATAAGGTTAGAAGTTGTTAATTATGAAACGATTAATATTGCAACGCCTCGCTCTGCGACTCTCTTTGGAAAAGGTAAAGTAGATGCGTTAACCTGTTATATAGATGAATATTCTATTGAGCTTGCGATTGTAGATCACTTTTTAACGCCAGTACAGCAGCGTAATTTAGAAAAATTATGGAATTGCAAAGTTATCGATAGAACGGCTTTGATTCTTGAAATTTTTGGGGATCGTGCACGAACAAAAGAAGGAGTTTTGCAAGTAGAGTTAGCGCGTTTGTCCTATCAAAAAGGGAGGCTTGTGCGGAGTTGGACGCACTTGGAAAGGCAACGGGGGGGGCGTGGCTTCCTAGGTGGACCTGGTGAGACGCAAATTGAAGCAGATAGGCGTCTTTTACAAGAGAAAATTATTCGTATTCGCCGCGAATTGCAAACGGTTATTAAAACACGTGCACTTCATAGAGCAAAAAGGAAAAAAACATCTTATCCTGTTGTGGCACTGGTAGGATATACGAATACAGGAAAGTCAACTCTCTTTAACCGTTTAAGCGGTGCAGATGTTTTAGCAAAGAATATGTTATTTGCAACGCTTGACCCGACTTTGCGCAAAGTTGTGCTTCCCCATGGAAAAACTGTTCTTTTGTCTGATACTGTAGGGTTTATTTCTAACTTGCCAACGAATTTGATTGCAGCTTTTAGAGCAACCCTTGAAGAAGTGGTTGAAGCGGATCTCATTCTTCATATAAGAGATATGTCAGATCTTGATCATCGAGCACATGCCCAAGATGTTTTAGAAGTGCTTTCAAGTCTTGATATCGATATTGATGATATGGAGCATATCATAGAAGTTTGGAATAAGATTGATATGTTAGATGAGCAAGCATTGAATGTTTTACAAACAAGCGCAAAGACGCGATTAAATCCTGCTCTCATGGTATCAGCACTTAAGGGGGATGGACTCGATCAATTATTAAGAGCCATTGAAAAGCGAATTTTTGGAGAGGTGCAAAGCATTGAATATCTTTTACAACCTCATGAAATGTCGCTTATTGATTGGTTTTATGAAAACTCTGCGGAAATAGTGCAAGAAGGGCATGATGATGGGTCTATTACCATTAGAGCGGTTGTTACTTCTGAAGCAAAAAAACAACTAGAGAGCCTCAAAAAAAATATGAATTAAGTTCTTTAAAGCTATTTTTGAACATTTGTTCTTAAATTTTATATTTTTATTATCTCAAAATAATATGACAGCAAGTTAAGAGGATAGTTACTACTTTCTCTTAATAAAACAATATGAAGAAGTATTTTGCTGGTTAAAATAAAGATGAGTCTTACATGTAATAAAAGACTATTCGTACGTACCGTATGGCGAAGCATTTTGATTGTTTTGCTATTACAAATGCTATGTGTATCTTTGATTTGGTTGTATTATTTTGTCCAGCCTCGTGGTTACCAAGCAACTTTAACATTTTCATTATCTGATTCTGTAGGAAAGCCATTACCAATTAAAAAGAAAGACAATGTTATCGCCTTTTTGTTTTCACAGCCTATGTTCTTCAATGATTCGAATTTTTCTTTAAGTGCTTCTTATAAGAAAAAAAATCATGAAAATATCCGTTTATCGCGTCATGGTGATTTTATCGATCTTACTTTTGAAGCCGAGACACTTGAAGCAGCTCAACGTGGGTTGGAAACTTGGTTTTCCGCATTTTCACAAGCAATCATAAAACAGAAACAATTCTTGTTAAATGATAAATTAGAAGACAAACAATATGATAATATTGCAATCCTTAATATCGTGCAGGAATTTCGTAAATCTATTGATTCTTTTATTCAGCGTGGTGTAAAACAAACAGAGCTTCATGATCTTTCGATGCAATTAACGCAAGCAACTTTAAAGCGTATTCATTTAACAAGTTTGAATTCAACGATTAACATGATGCGTGAAAATGGGCAGTCTTTACTGTCTTTATCGTTTATTGCAGGCAATTCAGCAATTGCTGCTCTGGAATCTAAACGTGATCTCTTGGAAACACAAAGAGCACATATGGCTGTGCAATTAGGGTGGACACATCCTCAAATTAAAGCGATGACTGCAGAATTAGAGACAGTTTCTCATCAATTAAAAAATAAAATTTTACAAATCGTTTATCAAGTTCATTCAGATGAGGTTATTGCAACGGAATTAGAAAAACAGCTCAAAAAAAGAATGAACTTTTTTGTAAAAGATCAATCCCAATCTTTGAATGAAATATTTAACGAGTTTGAAAATAAAATAAAAGTAGCAGTCGATGCCCAAAATGAAGCGATGAGCAAGTCTGCTCAACGAAGAGAAAAAATTATTGATTCATATCGGAGATTGAGTGATGATCCTCTTCTCTTACAAAATACAAATATCCACGTGGTCACGCCAACAACGTTAGCACCAATTTCTTTTATGGCTCTTTATGGAAAAAATATTCTTGTGAGTGCATTGGTCAGTTTCCTTACTCTTTTGCTAGGAATATTGTTATTCTATCCGTGCTTTAAAAGGAAAAAAGACCAAATCTCAGAAGAGGATTTGAGATCAAAAGAAAATGATCTTAAGAAAAATGAGAGTATTTTAGTCTCTCAAGAAATGAAAAATTTTGAAGCTTTTATTACGATAGAGGGATTATCTGATGTTTTGAAATGGCGTGCTTCAACCATTATTTCAATCATTGGACCAGAAGCTGCACGGACAGCGGCAAAGCTTTCACTTCATCTCACAAAAGAGAACAAAACAATTTTGTTGGTCGATATTTCTGGTCAACAAATAGAGAAAGTCATAGGCCCACATCGCGGACTGAGTGATATTTTAACGGGCAATGCCAAGTTGCATGATGTTATTTACCGTGATTATGATACGGGGGTTGATATTCTTCCTCAGGGGTTAACAAGTGCTATTTCAGCACAAGATTTTTCAAATGATATTTTTCATATATTACAAGAATTTAAAAAAGAATATGATTTTATCATCCTAGAGATGGCAAGCGAACCCAAATATGGGTTTGAGCAATTTGCAGAGCTAACAGACTATTATATTTGTAATACTGTTCTTAATAAACAAGAATGGATGATGCGTATGGTAGACAGCTTTCCAAAGACTGTTTATCGCGTTGTAGCATCATAAGCTTCGTAAAAAAGAAATATGTATCGCATGTTATAGTGGTACGCTTGTTTTTTGCTAAAGTTGTAGTACATACTAAAATAGACAAAGAGTTAATGTTTAAATTTTAAAATGCATTTTAGTTGGAGAGAAGCGTGGGGCAATCAGAGATGGCAGTAAAGAGATTAAACAATAGCATTTTAACGCCTGTGCAAAAGGAAAATAGAAAACATATACAGGTGTGGCTTTACTCTATTTTATTGCTTTGTTTGGCAATTGTCTTAGTAGGTGGCGCTACTCGTTTGACGGGATCAGGATTATCTATAACGGAATGGAAGCCAATACACGGCGTTATTCCACCGATTGGTGAGGATCAATGGCAAGAGGAATTTTTAAAATATCAACAAATAGCACAATATAAGCTGCTTAATCCTGATATGACCTTAAGTGCTTTTAAGATTATTTTTTGGTGGGAATGGGCGCATCGTGTTCTTGGGCGTCTTGTTGGTCTTGTCGCTTTATTGGGGCTCATTTGGTTTTGGGCGACTAAGCGTGTTGAAAAAAATATCTTACTCCCGCTTATTGTTGTACCTATTCTTATCGCCTTTCAAGGCTTTATTGGTTGGTGGATGGTTGCTTCAGGGATTGGGCAAAGTAATTTAACAAGTGTGAGCCAATATCGTTTGGCATTTCATCTTATAACGGCATGTTTTGTTATTGTTTTTGTTACTTATTTATCTCGAGGGCTTGCAGAATATTCAGAAAAACCAGCAAATAAAAAGGTGCAATATTTTGCGGCATGGCTTGTTATTTTCGTCTTGATAGAGATTTATTTCGGAGCTTTGGTTGCAGGGCTTCATGCTGGAAAAGTCTATAATACATGGCCCCTTATGGATGGGCAGATTATTCCTGATGGATTGTTGCAGCATCGTCCTGTTTGGCTCAATTTATTCGAAAATTCCTTAATGGTTCAATTTATTCATCGGTTTTTTGCTTATTTTTTATTGATTGCCTCGGCTATTCATGCTTTCTATGTACAAAAAAATGCTCCACATTCAACTCATTCTCGTCGTGCATTTCTTATCTGTGTTATGATTATTATCCAAGCAGTCTTGGGTATCTTAACACTGTTACATGAGGTTCCGATAAGTTTGGGGCTCATTCATCAAAGTATGGCATTAGTCGTGTTGTGTTTTGTTGTTGCACATTGGCGAGCAACAAAAGGAGCTTATCGCGTTGTTGAATAAAAGTTTGTGGGTAGGGAGGTTTAGTCGCTTGAAAGCATTAAATCGAGGTTTTGGATAGCTGCAGCTGATGCGCCTTTTCCTAAATTATCGAATATGGCGCTGAGATTAAAAATACCTTCACGATCATTTCCAAATACGAACAGTTTCATACCATCTTTATTGGCTAAACACTCTGGATTAAGTCTTTGAAGTGAAGCAGTTTCTTCTTGTGATGCAACTAAAATGGTATTTTGTCCATCGTAATGGTTTGCGAGAATTTCGCGCAAATCAGAACAGTTTGCTGATTTTGTGAATAAATGGCGATGCAGAGGAAGATTCACAATCATTCCTTGGGGAAAACGACCCACACTTGGTATAAAAACTGGGGGGTGATTGATTTGTCCATAGATTTTAATTTCTGGCACATGTTTGTGTTCAAGATTAAGACCATAGATAAAATAATTGTCCTGAATATTTTGTTGAGATTGATTTTCCATTTGTAAAATCAACTGTTTTCCACCACCGGTATAGCCGGAGATTGCATTAATCGAGATGGGATAATCGGCGTCTAGCAGTCCTGCTTCACGGAGTGGGCGAATCAAACTAATGGCACCGGTAGGATAGCATCCGGGATTGGTTATATAATGTGCTGCTTGGATGCGCTTTCTTTGTCCTGCTGTCATTTCAGGAAAACCGTAAACCCAGTCTGGTGCAACACGGTGGGCTGTCGAGCTATCAATAATCCTAATGTTTTTATTTTTTTGAAGCCAATGAACCGTTTCGCGTGCAGCATCATCTGGAAGACACAAAATAGCAATATCGGCTTGATTAAGATAGTCTTGTCGCAGATGAACATTATGGCGATCTTTATGAGCAAGAGAGAGTAGTTTTAAATCTGTACGCCTTTCTAAGCGTTTTTGTATTTGTAGTCCGGTTGTGCCATGTTCACCATCAATAAAAACTTTGGTTAGCATTTTTATTTGCCTTCGTATTAACTTTGCCTATTATATTCAGCTTTTCACATTATAAATTATTTTTAATCATTAAATTATTGAATTTCTTTAGATTATAGATATTTTTTGTAAAAGGTGTAAACAAATAAGAGTGTAAAAAAAGAAATGTAATCTCATTTTTTACTATTCTCGAGAGGAAAGTTTTTCGCTGTTTTTATAACAAAGAATAAGATAAATATTTGCCTCATTATTTTTGAGTGTAAGTAGTTTAAAATGTTTGGTTTGCATGGTTTGCTGTGTTATCGTTCCTTGACTTTATTTTTTTTATGTTAGGAATGTGTTTTATGACTCAGCAAGAAAATGACGCACAAAAGCGCTTTTTTAATGATAATTTACAAACTGTTGATGGTGCAATTTTTGACGCAATTAGAGGGGAGTTTGAGCGTCAACAACATGAAATTGAGCTTATTGCTTCAGAGAATATTGTTTCAAGAGCGGTCCTTGAAGCGCAGGGGTCTGTTTTAACCAATAAGTATGCAGAAGGTTATCCAAGAAAGCGCTACTATGGTGGGTGTCAATTTGTTGATGTCGTTGAAGATTTAGCTATTGAAAGGGCAAAACAGCTTTTCGGTGCTGCGTTTGCGAATGTACAGCCTAATTCTGGTAGCCAAATGAATCAAGCTGTCTTTTTAGCTTTACTTCAGCCTGGTGACACATTTATGGGGTTGGATTTAAATGCTGGAGGTCACCTTACGCATGGTTCACCTGTTAATATGTCAGGAAAATGGTTTGATGTTGTTTCCTATGGTGTGCGTCAAGAAGATCAGATTATTGATATGGATGAGGTTGAGCAGCTTGCAAAAGAACGTAAGCCAAAACTTATTATAGCAGGGGGCTCATCTTATCCACGGCTATGGGATTGGGAAAGATTCCGTGAAATTGCAGATGAAATCGGTGCTCATTTACTCGTTGATATGTCTCATATTGCTGGTCTTGTTGCTGGTGGCGTGCATCCTTCACCTGTTCCACATGCGCATATTGTAACAACAACAACACATAAATCGCTTCGAGGTCCCCGGGGTGGTTTAATATTGACAAATGATGAGGCTTTATCCAGAAAAATTAATTCTGCAATTTTTCCTGGTCTTCAAGGTGGTCCTTTAATGCATGTGATTGCCGCAAAGGCTGTTGCGTTTGAGGAGGCTTTGCGTCCCTCTTTCAAGAGTTACAGTGCCAATGTTGTCGCTAATGCGAAAACTTTAGCAAAAACATTACAGGGTAATGGTTTTAATATTGTTTCTGGTGGTACAGATAATCATTTGTTGTTGGTTGATTTACGTTCCAAAAATCTAACAGGTAAACGTGCTGAATTGGCTTTGGGACGCGCTCATATTACCTGCAATAAAAATGGCATTCCTTTTGATTCTGAAACGCCATCTATAACATCGGGAATTCGTTTGGGATCACCTGCTGCCACGACGCGTGGTTTTTTAGAAAAAGAGTTTATTCAAGTTGGTCATCTGATTTCAGAAGTTCTTGATGGTCTTCGGAGTGCAAAAAGTGATGAAGATAATCATGCCGTTGAAATGGCTGTTGAGAAAAAGGTAAAAGATATAACGAATCAATTTCCTCTTTACTCTTATCTTACCACTCGTTAAGGATATAAAGGATGCGCTGTCCTTACTGCCAATATGAGGATACACAGGTCAAAGACTCACGTCCAGCAGAAGAGGGGGCAGTGATTCGCCGCCGCCGTGTGTGTTCTGTTTGTGGTGGTCGTTTTACAACTTTTGAACGTGTTCAGTTGCGGGAGCTCTTGGTTGCTAAAAAAAGTGGACGATGTGAACCCTTCGATCGTGATAAGTTAATGCGATCAGTTGATGTGGCTGTACGTAAGCGCAATATTGATCCTGATCATATTGAACGAGCAATTTCTGGCATTGTACGCCAGCTTGAAAGTTTGGGAGAACCAGAGATTTCTTCAGAAAAAATTGGGCATCTTGTGATGGAAGCATTGAAAAGAATTGATGATATTGCTTATATTCGTTTTGCTTCTGTGTATCGAGATTTTCGTAATGCAAGCGATTTTCACGATGTTATAGATGAATTGTCAAAGGGTATCGCGGATACAGAATCTCGTTTTGATGAATAAAAAAGTGCAAGATGAACGGTTTATGGCTGCAGCTATTCGTTTAGCAGAACGTCATGTCGGTCTTACAGGTGAGAATCCTTCCGTTGGTACGTTAATTGTGCGAAACGATAATGGTGCTGTGGGGGCTTTTATTGTTGGCTATGGCGTAACAGCTATTCATGGGAGTCCTCATGCGGAAGTGCAAGCTTTACACATGGCAGGTTCTTTGGCTCAAGGAGCGACTGCTTATGTTACTTTAGAACCTTGTGCGCATTATGGAAAAACTTCTCCGTGTGTGAATGCGCTTATTGATTCAGGTGTTTCTCGAGTTGTTATTGCGCTGACTGATTGTGACAAGCGTGTTGATGGTCATGGTATTGCTCTTTTGCGAGCGGCGGGTATTGAAGTGGTTGAGGGCATTTTAGCTGAAGAGGCTTTTGAATCCTTATGGACGCATTGGTGCATAAGGAAGATACAACGCTGTGCGGTCACTTTTAAAATGGCAATTTCTGCCGATAATGGTGTTGGAAAAAGAGAGAAGGGCAGCGTAAAAATTAGTGGAACACTTTCTCATGCCCATACGCATATTCTACGTGCTCAAAATAATGCTATCCTCGTTGGTATTGGTACTATATTAGCAGATGATCCACAACTCAATTGCCGCTTGCCAGGGATGGAGATGCGCTCACCAATTCGTATTATTTTGGATGCAGATTTATCTATCCCCCTTGATGCAAAAGTTGTCCAAACAGCCATAAAAATTCCTACATGGGTTATTTGTGATGTGGATATTTCAAAGAAAAGCAAAAAAAATGCATTGGAGCAATATGGTGTGTCTGTTTATTCGGTCGAGATGAACAATGGTTGTGTAGAACCCTTTGCTCTTTTACAGATGCTTTATAAACATGGGATTAATAGTGTTTTATTGGAAGGGGGCGTCAAGACAGGGGAAAAATTTTTGAATGCTGGTTGTGTTGATCATTTGATATGTTTTCATACCCCCATTGTTTTAGGCAAAAATCGTATTGAAGCCCCTCATTTTGGAAATTATCTCTCGCAGTTTCATGAGATTGAGACAAGAATGTTTGGAAATGACCGTTTTTATAAGTGGAGACGTAAGACATTATGTTCACAGGAATTATAACGGATATTGGTTGTGTTGAAGATGTTCAACCTTTAAAGCAGGGGATGCGTTTAAAGATTTCTACCCGCTATGCTATAGAAAGCTTAGCAATTGGGGCGTCAATTGCTTGTTCAGGAATTTGTCTGACAATTGTAGAGCGAGGATTAAAGCAAGAAGATTCCAATTGGTTTGTTGTCGAGGCGTGGGAAGAAACATTACGTTTAACGAATCTTGCACAATGGATAAAAGGAACTTTTGTTAATTTGGAACGTTCGCTTCGATTGGGTGATGAAATGGGAGGACATTTAGTTTCTGGTCATATTGATGGTTTGGCTGAAATCATTGATCAAAAAAATGAAGGGGATGCAATTCGCTTTTATTTAAAAGTTTCAAGACAATTTATGCCTTTCATTGTTAATAAGGGATCTATTGCACTTAATGGGACATCTTTGACTGTTAATGGTGTTGAGGATTGTGTTTTTGATGTTCTTATTATTCGCCATACACTTGAAATGACAACGTGGGGACAAGCTAAAATTGGAGATCGGGTCAATTTGGAAATTGATCAACTTGCTCGTTATGCTGCAAAACTTTTTGCTTTAAAAAGAGAAGATGAATAAGCCAACACTCTATTGATCGTTTTCAGAATTTTATGCTTTATAACTTTGATTTTTTTGATTCGTTTTTTGTGGAATTCCATTATGATGAAAGAGATAGGTAAAAAGCCTCACGTATTGATTGTTGAGGCACGTTTTTATGAGGGGATTTCTGATGCACTTTTGAGAGGTGCAGTGAATACTTTGCAAAAAGCTGAAGCAAGTTATGATGTTGTAACGGTTCCTGGAGCATTAGAAATACCAAGTGCAATAGCTTTTGCTGAACAAAACAAGATATCGTATGATGGTTATGTTGCTCTTGGTTGTGTTATTCGGGGTGAAACATATCACTTTGAAATTGTTGCTAATGATTCTTGTCGTGCATTGATGGATTTAACTGTTCATCAGCACTTGGCTATTGGAAATGGTATTTTGACTGTTGAAAACGAAGAACAAGCATGGGTGCGTGCAAAACTAGATGACAAAAATAAAGGTGGTTTTGCGGCTGAAGCTGCTTTATGTATGATCGCTCTAAAAAAGAGATTTGGAGATAATCGTTAAATATGGCTGATATAAAAAGCAGACATTTTCCGCGTTCAGCCAATAAACGTGGAGCAGCAAGACTCGCTGCAGTTCAAGCACTCTATCAAATGGATATCGTGGGTTCGGGGGTGATGGAAACGGCAGCTGAGTATGAGGCTTATCGTTTGGGAAAAGATATTGATGGAGACCAATATCTTGAAGCTGATTTTCAATGGTTTTTGGCTATTATAACGGGTGTTGTAAAAGATCAAAAGCAGCTTGATCCGCTGCTTCATCAACAGCTTTCTGCAGAGTGGTCTCTTTCACGTCTTGATTCTATATTGCGAGCAATTTTACGAGCAGGTTTATGGGAGTTGATCAACCGTAAAGATGTTCCCGTTGCGGTTGTCATGAATGAGTATGTTGACATAGCAAAGGCGTTTTTTGAAGGTGATGAGCCAAAACTTGTTAATGCAGTTCTTGACAGTATGGCAAAAAAAGTTCGCCTCTAAGAGTTACAAATCCCCCTATTATAGATCTGATATTATCAGACCTATAATATTGAAACGGTATGCAGACTATATAATTTAGTTATGGGGTGGCAAATTCGCAGGGCCTTTTATAATTTGAATTAAGAAAGGATGTTCTTTCGTTACAGTTGGCGTTGTTTGTGTAATAAAATCAAACACTTGACCGTCTTGTAATCCGTAATTTGCAACTTTTGTAACCTGATTATTTTTACTGAAGTAAATGGCTAAAACTTTGCGATCAATAATCTTTGTTTTCATAAACTGCATCCCACGATAACGTGTCTGTGAGATGTAATAAAAAACTTCATTATCATATTTTGTTTTTAATGAAGGGGTCCCTAAAGTTAAAAGAACTTGCTCTTGACTTGAGCCAATAGAGATAGAACTTAGAGCATTTTTATCAAGAACATAGCCCTCTCTATAAATTTGGCTCGAACCTGAAGAATCAAGAAGGCTACACCCAGCAAGCATTCCTATGCTTGCTATTGATAGACCAATCAATAATTTACGTTTGATTAAGGCTATTATGTGAGGCATTTGAAACAATGGTATCTCCTTTTTATACTGAGATGTAGGACAAGAAGGCAACCTCAAGTTTTTTCTAATTTTAACTTAATCTACCGTAGCTTACACTGAGTTTCCCTGTTATAAAGCAAATTATGCCATATAGAATTTCTTTAGAAAAGAAAAAAATGCATAAATACTTGAGATAAATAAAAACATAGTGCTTTACGCGTTTTTATGTTTGGGAGTTGTCAATGAATGTTCAAAATGTTCCTCAAATGACATTTGCTTTGGCTTATCCAATATCTGTACGTTCTCTACCTGCTAAAGGTATAAGGGTTCATTTTTGTGCAAACAAAAAAGAATGTACACATTTAGCCCAGAACCATGATTTAATTGAAGTAAAATCTTGTGAGGGAAAATTCCATATTTTCCCGTGGAAAAAACGCGGAGTGCGTATAAAAGGTCTGTTGCAAGCGCGTATACTACAGTTATGTGTTGTTACATTAGAACCATTAGAAAATATCCTTTGTGAAAATATTGAGGTTGTTTTTGTTCCTGAAGATTCAAATTTGATGAAGCCAAAAATATCAGAGGATACAGGGGAATTGTTTTTAGATGTGGAGGGGCTTGATACTCCTGAAGTGTTTTATGATGATAAAATTGATATTGGCGCAATCATGGAAGAGTTTTTTGAGTTGTCTATTAATCATTATCCACGTAAAGAAGGGATAAAGATGAATATGGGTGAAAATTTAGAAGAAGCAGAGCGAAAATTCTCTCCATTTTCTGTTTTGAAAAATTGGAAGTGATTGTAGAAACATACAAAAAATATCTATTGTATGCTAAACGGTATTTTCTGCGGAGCGATTTTCGCAAGATGTGCTGTGTGAGTATTCAGGAGCCAAAAATCATAATATGTATTTAAAGATGTAAATGAAAAGATGTGGGATATGCAAGCGTGATTAGAATTTCTGTGGATGTCATGGGCGGTGATTACGGTCCAGAAGCAGCTATTGCAGGAGCAGCAATTGTACAAAAATATTTATCAAATATTTATTTTCTATTTTATGGAGTAGAGGAGGCTGTTCGTCCGGTTTTAAAAAAATATCCCTGTTTGGATTCTGTATCGCGCTTTTACCCTACAGAAAGTTATACACGCATGGATGAAAAGCCAAGCCAAGCACTTCGTAATGGACGTGGTAAATCATCAATGTGGTACGCCATTGAAGCGGTAAAAAATGGTGAAGCTGATGCTTGCATTTCTGCTGGTAATACGGGTGCACTCATGGCCATGTCTTATTTTTGTTTGAAAATGCTTGCAGAGGCTGAACGTCCTGGTATTGCGGGTATCTGGCCAACACTGCGCAGTGAGAGTATTGTTTTAGATATTGGAGCAACAATTGGTGCCTCTGCTAGTCAGTTGGTTGATTTGGCGGTTATGGGAGCAGGTATGTTTCGCGCTTTATATCACACTGAAAGACCAAGTGTTGGGCTTTTAAATGTGGGGGTGGAAGAGGTTAAAGGACTTTATGAAATAAAAAAAGCAGGAATGATATTGCGTGAAGTGCAATTAGAAGGATTGGAATATAAAGGATTTGTTGAGGGCAATGACATTGGAAAAGGAACAGTCGATGTTGTTGTGACAGAGGGGTTTTCTGGTAATATTGCTTTAAAAACCGCAGAAGGAACCGCGCGACAGATAGGAGAGATTTTAAACTCTGCAATGCGCAGTTCTTTTTTAACATCTCTTGGTTATTTTTTATCACGGGGTGCTTTTCGTATACTGAAACATAAAATGGATCCTGATAGGGTGAATGGAGGAGTTCTTTTAGGTTTGAATGGTGTTGTTATAAAAAGTCATGGCAGTGCTAATGCTAATGGCTTTGCTTCTGCTATCCGCGTTGGTTATAAAATGGTTAATAATGGACTTTTACAAAAAATAACGGCTGATTTACGGCGATTTCATGAAAATAAAGCAACACTTTTTGACCAAGAAGATGAAGCGGTGATGAATGGAGAGTCCTTATGATAAGCTCTTATAATAGAAATAAAAAATTTGAAGAAAAGGTAAGAGCTGAATGATTCGGTCAATTATACGTGGTGTAGGAAGTGCTTTGCCGAAAAGAAGTTTATCAAATGATGAGATTGCAAAGTTTGTTGAAACGTCAGATTCATGGATTGTTCAGCGTACAGGAATACGCCAACGTTATATTGCCAGTGAAAATGAAACAACTGTTTCTTTAGGAGTTGAGGCTGCGCAAGCAGCACTTACAAATGCTGGTTTAACAATAAAAGACATCGATTGTATTATTTTAGCAACGTCCACCCCGAATCGTACTTTTCCTGCTTCTGCTGTTGAAATTCAGCATGCTTTGGGAATGAGCCATGGATTTGCTTTTGATATTCAAGCTGTTTGCTCTGGTTTTATTTTTGCTTTAACAACAGGAGATTCTTATTTACGGTGTGGGGGAGCTAAAAGAATTTTAGTTATTGGATCCGATACATTTTCTCGAATTTTAGATTGGGAAGATCGTACGACATGTGTTTTGTTTGGTGATGGTGCTGGTGCTGTTATTTTGGAAGCATTAGAAACTGAGGGGGGTATTGCTTTTGAGCGTGGTATATTGTCTGCGAAATTGCGCTCTAATGGTGCTTATATAGATAAGCTATATGTTGATGGTGGACCTTCAACAACACAAACGACAGGCTATTTGCGTATGGAAGGACGAGAAGTTTTTAAATATGCTGTTGGTATGATAACGGATGTGGTTGATGATTGTTTTGCAGCTGCAGGTATGGATTCTTCACAACTAGATTGGTTTGTACCTCATCAGGCTAATAAGCGCATTATTGAAGCATCTGCTAAAAAGCTGGGAATTTCACTAGATAAAGTTGTGATTACCGTTGATCAACATGGTAATACGTCTGCTGCATCAGTTCCGTTGGCTTTAACAACAGCTGTTTGCGATGGAAAAATAAAAGAAGGAGATCTTATCATGTTAGAAGCCATGGGAGGTGGATTTACATGGGGAGCAATTCTTATTCGTTGGTAAATTATGGCTACTTGACCATATTTCAAGAAAACGTATAAGTCATTTTGTAATTTTTAATATTTTAATAGGTGGTTATAATGACAAGTAAGACAGTAACGCGTGCAGATTTAGCGAGCGTAGTTTGTAAAAGAGTGGGCTTGTCACATACTGAATCAGCAGCTTTAGTCGAATTGGTTTTGGATGAGATTTGCAACTCACTTGTAAGAGGTGAAGCGGTTAAATTATCTTCTTTTGCAACTTTTCAGGTTCGCAGTAAAAATGAACGTGTTGGACGCAATCCAAAAACAGGTGTTGAAGCACCGATTCCGCCGCGACGTGTTGTGACGTTTAAGGCTGCCAATGTCCTTAAACAGAGAATTTTAGATTCGCATCGTGCAAAACAGAAAAAATGATATCTCATAAATAAATGCCATGGTATGTTTGGTATTTGTTAAAGAAATGTATAAAATAAGGGTCTTTATTTTTTAGAAAAAGACTGGTGAGTAAGGTATCAATGATGGTCTTATTTTTGACTAATCTTGTTGAGAAATTGAGACAGAATGAGTCATTGTGAAGTAATTTATTTTGTTTTAAATAAGGTGTTACAAAATGGATAAAAGCTCTGATGCTTTTCGCACAATTAGCGAAGTAGCGGAGTTATTGGAGCTTCCGCAGCATGTCTTAAGATTTTGGGAAACACGTTTTAGGCAGATTAAACCAATGAAACGTGGGGGAGGAAGGCGCTATTATCGTCCGGTCGATGTTGATTTGCTCAATGGTATCAAGCGGTTACTATATGATCAGGGTTATACAATAAAAGGTGTGCAACGCCTTTTGAAAGAAAATGGCGTTGCTTTTGTGACTGCATTGGGTAATGGTGATCTTGATGCTATGAATGTGGTCATAGAGAAGAAACATGCAGGACAAACTTCTGAAAATGCTAGCAATAAGCCTAAGAAATCTTCTTTTGGGCTTTTGAGTTTCATGAGGAATGAGGGAGAAACATCTGTTGGTTCTGTGAATCTTTACAAAGATAAAACTGATAAAGCATTGTTACAAGAGATTCTGTTTGAACTCATTGAATGTAAGCGTGTTCTTGATAGAGCACGATAATAATATTTTTTTATTTTATATGTGTTTCGTAGATATTTAGATGTTTTATGGATGTGCCCAGAATTTTATACGTTCAGCGAGTAGTCATATATCGTATGTGTATATTTAACGAGTTTTTTATAAGAGTTTTTCATTTGGTAAAACATGAAGAAGAGAAAGAATAAACGCTGAGTTTTGCCATTTTTTTTTGATTTGGCTTTATAAAAATTAAGGCAATATCTCATCAGTGTAGATTGCGGGATGTAGAATGCCATTAGCTTACCAATTCATGTGCTTGTTTTAAAGAGATGTTTCTTAAGGCTTCTTAATCTTATTTTACCATAATGCCTCGTGAATGATTAATGGTAAACTCGTTGAGTACCGCTATTTTTATACTTATGAAGGTTCAAGTCGGCATCATCATTATAATTATAGCCTGTTCTCAATGACTGCAACAATTCTTAGCACTTTAGGCGGTTCATTGTAGGCATTTTAAAAGTCCTTTCTTAATAATTTTTATCCACGCACTCATTCCGCTTGTTTCGTGCAAGCAAATGATTTTGATAGATTCAACATAAACATATTAAAAATAAGAGAAGCCTATGATATTCGAAACCTTATTTAATATGAATAACGATATATTATCATTATAAATCAATATCTTGTCCTTTTTATAAGGGCTTATCTTACGAATAAGAAATATCATTGTTCAGCTAATTTTACATATTTTTTATTAATAAATATAATCTTGTTTTCAGTTTTCTTGCTTGATGTTTCTATAATTATTGTAATGATCTATCCATGATAATAGCAGAATTTTTTCATTATAAAGGTAAAAGATTAATGTTATTATTAATATTCAATTGTCTATGATTTTTGCATTTAAACAGCTCATAGCTTATATTCAACTTTTTCACCAATCCACCTTGTAGAGAAAGAGCACGTTATTCTTTCTGGTGACAGGTCATTGTGCATGAAACAAAAACACACTACAATATCAAATTATTTCATTTTGTACAAAAACTGAAAATTTATAGTAAAAAATTAACGTATTACCATCTTCCGTGATATTATGCATTTATTACACGTTGCAAATCTGGAGGTGTTGCTTCATTTGAGAGTTGTTTAATCACATCTTCTACAGATAAAAGGGTTTGATTTGTACTTCCTAAGCGGCGCATATTTACGCTGTTTGTTTCAGCTTCACGTTTGCCACATACCAAAATTACGGGGACTTTTTGTAAAGAATGTTCTCGTATTTTATAGTTAATTTTTTCATTGCGGAGATCTATTGTTGCGGAAAGCCCAACAGCTTTAAGTTTTGCTGTTATTTTTTGGGCATATTCATTTGCTTCGGATGTAATTGTTGCAACAACAATTTGTTCAGGAGCAAGCCAAAGTGGCATATGTCCAGCAAAATTTTCAATTAATATACCAAGAAAACGCTCCATTGATCCAAAAATAGCACGGTGGATCATAACAGGTTGACGTTTTTCTGAATCTTTATCAATATAGAATGCACCAAAACGTTCAGGGAGATTAAAGTCTATTTGTGTTGTTCCACATTGCCATTCACGACCGATAGCATCCTTTAATGTATATTCAAATTTTGGACCATAAAATGCTCCTTCACCTGGAAGGATGCTTGTTTTGATTTGTCCTGCAAATTTTGTTTCAATCGTTTTAAGGACGGATTCCATGATACTTTCTGCATGATCCCATAATGCATCAGATCCAACTCGTTTTTCTGGACGGGTTGAAAGCTTAAGACTAATTTCTTTAAAACCAAAATCGGCATAAGTTGATAAAATAAGATCATTAATACTGAGACATTCATCGGCTAATTGTTCATCAGTACAAAAAATATGCGCATCATCTTGTGTAAAACCACGCACACGCATAAGACCATGTAAAGAGCCTGAAGGCTCATAACGATGAACAAGTCCAAATTCAGCAAGTCTAATAGGCAAATCACGATAAGATTTTAAACCATGTTTAAAAATTTGCACATGACCAGGGCAGTTCATTGGTTTAAGGGCATAAACATTCCCATGATCTGAATCTTCTTCTGCTGAAATTACTTTGAACATATTCTCCTTATACCAACCCCAATGGCCAGATATTTCCCAGAGTGACCTATCGAGAACTTGTGGTGCATTAACTTCAGCATATTGATGATCATCAAGGCGTCTACGCATATAGCTGATCAAATTTTGGAACATTTTCCAACCTTTTTTGTGCCAAAAAATCATTCCTGGCCCTTCTTCTTGAAAGTGAAATAAGTCCATTTCACGTCCCAAGCGGCGATGATCACGTTTTTCAGCTTCTTCTAGCATATGGAGGTAGGCTTTTAAGTCATTTTCATTTGCAAATGCTGTTCCATAAATTCTCGTGAGCATTGGATTATTGGCATCGCCACGCCAATAAGCTCCTGCAACTTTCATTAATTTGAAAGCATTCCCAATTTGCCCTGTAGATTGCATGTGCGGTCCGCGACAAAGATCAAACCACTCCCCTTGATAATAGATTTTTAAATCTTGATTTTCAGGAATGCTATCAATAAGTTCAACTTTATAAAATTCCTTTTTCTCAGAAAAAACTTTTCTTGCTTTTTCACGAGACCAAATTTCTTTTCTAAAAGGTTTATTGCGTTGGATAATTTCACGCATTTTCTTTTCAATGACGGTGAGATCATCTAATGTGAAAGGTTGTTGGCGTGCAAAATCATAATAGAATCCGTTCTCAATGACAGGACCTATTGTTACTTGCGTTTCAGGAAAGAGCTCTTGCACTGCTTCAGCAAGGACATGGGCGCAATCATGCCTTATGAGCTCAAGAGCGCGTGAATCTTCTCGGGTAATAATCTCTACTTGACCAGATTGTCCCAATGGATCCGATAAGTCTCGCGTGATACTATCAAGACTATAGGCGACTGCTTTTTTTGCAAGTGATTTAGAAATAGATTCTGCTAATTCCAAGCCTGTCATTTCGGCGGGGTAATTACGTTTTGAACCATCGGGAAAAAAAAGAGAAATAGAGCAAGACATAAAAACACCCTTTTAATCCAATTCCGCTAACGATTGCGGATGGTTTCGTGAAAATTGAGTAAAAAGCTTATAGACTAATTTTTTATCAATACATGTGAAAAAAGAAAAGGATTATTTGTTGTGTTTGTCAGAAATTTTCCAGTAACGCCAAGGTTTATAAAAACAGCAAGAATTTCCAAGCGATGGAGGGACTGGATCAAAGCCATCTGTTCCAAAGGGCCCACAACGCATGATACGAAAGAGTCCCATCCATGCACCAGCCCAAAGCCCATGGCGTGCAATCGCTTCATATGTATATTCTGAACAAGTCGGGGCATGGCGACATTGATTGCCTATAAGGCTCGAAAGTGTTATTTGATAGAACCGTATTAAGAAAATACCCAATAATCGTCCGGGTGTTTTTTGCCAAGTGCCTGTGTAATTCCGAGTCAACTTTTTTTGTCTAGATTGTGATTTGAACATTTATTTTTCTTCAATTTTTTGAATGCAGTCTATCGTTGCATCAAAGGGTAGTAGTGTTGCTGCATGGCGCACTTTATAGTCTTTAATGGGCTGTAAGCAAGAAAAATCCTCAAATGGAGCTTGAGGAGAAGGACCATTTTGCGTTAGCATTTGGTAGATAACTTCACGCAATATTTTAAGATCTTGAGTTGTTTGTCCGATGATATGAGATGCTAAAAGTGAAGCTGAAGCTTGCCCTAGCACACATGCATGTATTTCGTGAGCAAAATCGGTAATAATACTATTTTCCACTTTTAAATCTACAGTGATTGTCGAACCACAAAGGTGTGCATGTTTTCTTGATGTTGCATCAGGATTATTAAGACGCCCAATTTTGCCTATATGTGCAGCATATTTAAGTATTTTATCATTATAGATAGTATCAATCATGCGCTATTGCCTGAAATTTTGAAAGTCGTGATTGTTTAAACTTTTAATTCGCTTATATAGAGATTATACAAAATGAGATAGGTATGGAGCAAATGCTTTGTATAGAGTAAGCTTGGAGTTTTTGAATGCGTAATGTTGTTAAAGAAGACGCAAATTTATCTGAAAAAAAGCGTCCGAGTATTGAAAAGGTGGAAGAAGCGATTCGTACATTACTCTTATGGATAGGGGAAAATCCAAATAGAGAAGGGCTTTTAGATACTCCAAAACGTATAGCCAAGGCATATCGCGAGCTTTTTAATGGTTATAGTCAATCGGTTAAAGAAACCTTAGGTACAGTTTTTGAAGAGGTTTCAGGATACAATGAAGCCGTAATCGTAAAGAATATACCTTTTTATTCACACTGTGAGCATCACATGATCCCAATTATTGGGAAAGCACATATAGCATATCTTCCTAATGCAAAAATTGTTGGTCTTTCAAAAATTGTACGTGTTGTAGATATTTTTTCTCGTCGTTTACAAACTCAAGAAGCTATGACAGCGCAAGTGGCTCACGCGTTAAAAACGTATCTGAAGCCTCATGGTGTAGCAGTATTGATTGAGGCTGAGCACATGTGTATGGCTATGAGAGGAATCCAAAAACAGGGCTCTACAACAATTACAAAAAACTTTCATGGTTATTATGAAAAAGATCAAGCGGCACAAGCACATTTTATGATGATGGTTCAAAGGTCATAGTAAAGCCCATATTTCTCGTAATCTTTATTAAGTTATAAAGCATCCGGATAAAATAAATTATGAGAAAAAGAAAATTGGCTTGTACCTTTCTTTATGATTTGTTAAAGGCTAAAAACCAAGATTTTTTCTTTCCACGTGCGGTCGTGGCGGAATTGGTAGACGCGCAGCGTTGAGGTCGCTGTGGGGCAACCCGTGGAAGTTCGAGTCTTCTCGACCGCACCAGTTAGCAGTGAGTCTCTCCATAATGAGATGAAGTTATGTTAGAGAGAGGGGATTTATAGGCATTATAGAAAAATCTTTTTTGTATGTTATTTGTTGGTGTGTTGCCAATAATGTTTCGTTTTTTATTACTTTATCTATGCATTTGAAATGTTATATTTTTATAAGGTGGGGTGAAGTTGCAGTGAGAAGTATAATGATTCTGAGATATTTAACACTTCTTATTTGTATTTCTTTATTATCAGCGTGTAGTGATTCACGTGCTGTACTTTGGCATGGGGTGCATGCAACACCTTCTATGACTGCCGTAGAAAGGGAAGTTGAAGGGAAACCAGTTTCTCCAAAAGCCATCGTTCCAGTGTATGTTGCAACAAGTCGTATGATGCAAAATAATTACGCTCAACCTTATGGTGCAGAGCGATCAAATAAAGTTCATTATAATCGCGTTGACGTAGGAATTCCTCAGCAACATGTAAAGGGAGTTGTTGAAATAAATGCCTATAAACCTACGCATGATAAGTATTTTGCAGCAGTAGCATTGCAAAAATACGATAATAAAGAACAGTTTAAACAGCAATTAAATGCTGCTTTAGCAAAAAAGCCAAAAGGAAAAAGAGAAATTTTTCTTTTTATCCATGGGTATAATAATAATTTTGCAGATGGTACATTTCGTACAGCACAGTTTACACACGATTATTCTTTAAATGTTGTCGCTGTGCATTATTCTTGGCCTTCGGCCGGATCAGTTCCTCTTTATATTTATGATCGTGACAGTGCTAATTTTGCCCGTGACGGATTGATAGAGCTTTTAACACTTATTAGTGAAACCAATGCTGATCAAATTTCGGTTATTGCACATTCTATGGGCAATTTTGTTATAATGGAAGCATTTAGAACGTTAGCGTTACAGGGAAAATATAAGCCTATTCGTCGTATTACAAGTTTATTAATGGCTGCACCAGATATTGATGTTGATGTATTTGAGCGCCAACTTAATGATATAAAAAAACTTCCGCAGCCAACCGCTATTTTAGTATCCAGAGCGGATAAAGCTCTTGCGGTTTCAGGACGTCTTACGGGTGGACATCATCGTGTGGGCGATGGCTCAGATATTGAAATGTTGCGTAAAAATGGAATAGCTGTTCTTGATTTTTCTCATGTGGATGGGGGAGCACACAATGTCTTTGCATCTTCGCCAACGTTGATGGCTCTTTCTCGAGAAGGTTCTTTGGCTTCCACAATTATGCAAGGTACAGAATTGTCACCTAGTCAAGCCCTTCTTGCTGATGGTAGTAGTGTGTTGGAAAAAACAACACATCTTATCCTTTATACACCTGTACGTTTTCTCTCTCCACGGATTCCACGTTGATCGTGAAAAGAGAGAAGGGGCTCCATCGAATAATGTATTGGAGGTAATATTTTTTAGCACTTTCTTTAGAATGGTCTTGTAAAATGAAAAATAAATAGCGGGATGAATGTAAAAAACAGTCATTAGGTGAGTTTGTGATGATTGCACGGAAACGCTATGTTAATACGCCTACAGTTGTTGATTATTTGTCTCATTCCGCAATTAAGTTATTAGACATTCATGCTATGCTTGTGAAGGTGAGAAAAGGTGATATGGGGGAAAAACCAAATTTATTGCGTCAAATTGATTCTACAAAAAAACAGTTAGATGAGATAAGCCATGCTCTTATTTTAGAATATCGTAAACGCCAAGAAAATGAGCGTTTTTTAAAACAAATTCTGCTATCCATTTCTGATCAACTTTTTGCACTTAATAATGGTTTTAAGGAAACAGGACGTCTTTTTTTTCAAGAAGTTAGAATACTTCAATCTCAGATGCAATGTTTATATGAGGGAAAGGAGAGGCTGCATTTGTTGAATAGCCAAGAATCTTTTTGTTCTCCGTCAAAGATTGATGAAGTCATTAAACAGTTACAAAAAGCACGAGAAAAGCTTATTCTTGAAAGCCCACATCTCTTTGAAAAAAGCACAAAAGCTAAACAATAAAAGTTCTTTAGTTGAGCAGATAGATAATTTGAATTTTACAGCAAAAACGCTGTTAGATAGAAGGCTATAACCTTTTTAAAGCAAATTCTTTTCTTTAATAAATGAAACACATGCCTTATATCTTTGCTAAAGTTAAGGCTGATGAATTAGGTGGCTTTATTGAAAAAAATGTTTGTGGAAAGAATTTTACAAAAAACTTTCTGATTCTTTTAATAATAGCCCGCCGGATAATTTTACCAATGTCATAAAGTTGTTAGTGTATTCATTAGGCAAATAAAAAGCAAGTAAAATAAAATAGTTATGTCTAATATAAGGGAATAGGTGAATCTTGATTCTATTGAGTTTTTTTGCCTCTATTCCTCATCTTTTTGAAGCTTTTTTATGGCTTCAAGAGCGAGTTTTTTACGGTCTGCGCTCTTTGTGTAAAGAGATGCCATAGCATCATTTGTCCAGCCAAAAATTGCTTTGAGTTGTGATACTGTTGCACCAGAATTAGCTGCGCGTGTTGCTGCTAATTTTTTTAAGCCATGTGCTGATTTTTTGATTTCTGCTACGTTACAAGCCTCACGAAAAAGGTTGCCAAAACTTTCTTTAACTAGTTTTTTACCTTCTTTACCACAAATGAATGTTTCTTCTCCAATAGGACCAGCTTCAAGCGTTTTGGCTAATTCCGGTAAAATAGGTAGAAAGACATCTGTTTGGAATTTACTTTTCTCTGTTTTGAGATGAATAATATTGTCTTTGACATCTTTCCAGCCAATGCGAACCGCATCACCACGACGTAAGCCCGTATACAGAAGAATATCAATCCAAACGCGTTCATGGGGACCATGGGACCATCTTTGATAATATTTCTCAACATCTTCTTCTGTCCAAACAGCAAAGCCGCTTTTATTTTTAAGAGGAGTTTTTTTGACGCCTAAAGTTGGATTATTTTCCAAAAGACCTTGATCAATTGCCCAATTAAAAAGTCCATTAAGGGCTTTCAGAAAGTTTCTAGCCATTGCTGGTGTTTCTTTACGCCGTTCAACACCGGCTATAATATGTTTCTTTTCAATTGCTTGGTATGGAATATTTCCTATGGAGTCGCATATCTTCATAAGAATGTATTCTTTTTGTTTCTTTGTAGTATTAGAGTAGCTATGCCAATTAGAGCTGTTAAAGTATTGTTTAAGCAGCCATGCAAATGAACCTTCAACAAGTTTACCGGTTTTGGATTTAGGAAGTATAAGCCCTTGTAACTCGGCAAGTGCGCTTTTGTAGTTATCAACAAACTCTTGCGTTCCATAGGTACCGCGTATTCTAATGCGTTTGCCGTGACCAATACGTACATACCATACAATTTTGCCATGTTGAGTAATTTGTTTGATAGCCATAACAAGCGTTATAGGCTCTCTCATTCAAATGAGTGATTAAAGATCATACGCACCATTTACATTCCTTTTGATAAGTTTTCATATCTCTCATAGAGCACTTGCAATATGATACGTTTTGTATATATGCACTCATTACTCCATTGTGGATGATTCATTTTAATCAATAAGAAACGCTATTTGAAAGCCGCGTCATATCACTTGGCACGGCTTTCTTTTATTTTACTCTCTCTTTTATGATATGTTTATAGCAATGCATTTTATATGCGTTTATACACCATAAAAAGGCACGCCCCCCATATCTATTTTTATTCTGTTTTATCAGTTATATTGACAACATTATCGTTTTCATAAACCTTACATTTTTTTGGAACGACACTTACTTTGACTGTTTAATTTTGCATTGCCATAGGCTTTACCCCAGACCTTGTCATGATAGGAAATCTTGGCATTGCCATAAACCCACGCATTATCATACACCCAAAAATTGCCATCATGGGATAAGTTACTTTCCTTTTCGATATAGCCTCCCAGATCACCTACTTTGACATCATCAAAGTCTTTTAAAGCTTTAATGCGATAAAGGTTTGTAATTTTCTTAGTAATTCTATCTTTAATTTGTTTGATTTCATTTGTTAATTGGTATTTTTTGCACATAAAGATACCCTCACAATCTAATATGATAAACGTTTGCTAAAATTTGGAATAGGAAAATTTGAAAGAGGAGCGCCCCCGCCACGCCTGTACTTTCATTTACACCGCTTTATTGATTAGACCCAGACAATCTCTAATTCACCATAAGGAGAGAGACGTTCAGTATAGGTTTTTATTTTAGTAGACTCGCCGACATTTTCACGAATAACAGCAATGCCATGAATATTGGCATTTTCATAAACCCTAGCATTGCCATAAACCCTTGCATTTTCATAAACGTGACCATTTTTAAACACAAGAGCCTCATCATAGTCCCAGCAATTGCCCTCATGAGAGAGGTTATCTTCCTTTTCAATAAAGCCGCCTAAGGTACCTGCTTTGATATCAGCAAAATCTTTTAATGCTTTAATAATGAAGTCAATTAAATCTATTTAGGATAAATAGCGAGTATCAGGTGAGGTAAAGTCATTTAAAAGCGGATAAATTTTTTTCAAAAAGTTTTTTAAATGCGGTTTATCCAAAGCCCATGACACGGGGTCAGATCAGAAAAATAGTGAAATTTGCTGTTTATTTTATGGAAAAAAGACAAATGCACTATGTGCTTTAAGATATCAGAATGAGTGTTTTGATACATTTTACCACGCATTTTATAGATAGGTTTTGAAGGTTTCTCAAAATACTCAAAACCTTCAAAACTTATAGATGAGGCGTCTTTTGAAGGTTCACTCTATGAATGCAAGGGGATATGGTTGAGCAAATTTATCCTTTATATTTATGGGGATATTAATGTATTAACCATTGACGGGCTAAACAGTTTTGTTTAGAGGTTTTTCCATAGAAATGTGGGGGAGAGATCTTCAGCAGTTAAAATAAAGTGGTTATTTGTAAAATAAAGCAGTTTTTGGGTGTCACTTTTCTTTGGTTACAGAGGCATGTGCTTTTGTTAAAAGCGTCATAGGGCAGTGGCTGTTTTGAGTGGACTTGTTAGAGGTTTCATGAAGTTCTTTTAAAGAGTGCTTCATGAATAATGCAAAGCGGGGGCAATCTGTATTGTTATTGATATTTTTACGCCAAAGTTCTCTTTTGAGAATTTTTCGTGCCATTGTTGTTTTCTTTGGCTTGTTTACAGGTGTAAAT